>JAIUNP010000107.1 GCA_020161975.1 Pseudomonadota bacterium | reverse complement strand
TCCTTGTGGAACCCGGCAAGCGTCCGCAGCAGGGTGGTCTTGCCGCAGCCCGAGGGGCCAAGCAGGGTGAAGAACGACCCCGAGGGAATCGTCAACGAAATGTCCGAAAGGGCGGTGAAATCGCCGTAGGACTTTTTCACATTCTGGATCAGGACTTCAGACACGACTTTCCCTTTCGTCAGATGACGAGCAACTTCGGGGTGGTCCATTCGGGAGGGGGCCGCCGGAGCCCCGCACGTCCTGTACGGGGCGGTCCGGCGGAAGGCTCAACCGCAGGCGAAATCAGCGCGCCACATCAAGCGCCATTTTCTTCCAGGCATCGACGAGTTCAGGCCGGCTCTTGTCGGCCCAGGCCGTGTCGTATTTGACAAGCGGGATCTGATCGAGCGGGATGAGCGCCGGATCGGCAGCAACATCCTTGCGCACCGAGCGCCGGCCGACCTTGGCCACCGCCGCCTGGGCATCCTTGCCCAGGGTGAAATCGACAAAGGCCTTGCCGTTCTTGGCATTCGGCCCACCCTTGACCAGCGCTGTCGCATCGGGGGCGATCACCGTACCCTCACTGGGATAGATGATGGAAATGTCCTTGCTGGCAACCTTGTAGCGCAGTGCCGCATCCTCCAGCGTCACGCCCACGGCGAACTCGCCGTCGTTGACGAGGCGCGGCACGCTGCCCGAGCTGTTCGACAGGATCGAGTTGGTCAGAATACCCTTGTATACTTCCCAGCCCTTCTCGCGGGTCGGATAGGCCTGAAGCACCGTCGCAAGCTGGATATAGGCCGAGCCCGACTGATCGACACGGGCCATAGAGATGAGATCGCGGAACTTCGGATCGGCAAGATCAGCCCAGGCTTTCGGCGCCGGGTTGCCCTTGAGCTTGGTGTTGTTGACGATCAGCGTCATCACCACGGCGGTGAACGGCGTCCAGAGCTTGGAATGCGCCATGCCGGGGGCAAGCGCCTCGCTGCCGGCGGCCTGATACGCCTCGAAGAGATCGGCGTTCACATCAACAACCGTACCGTCAACGCTGAGCAGCACGTCGGCGGCGGGCTTTTTCGATTCTGCTTTCAACCGGTTGACGAGTTCGCCCGAGCCGGCCTTGACGAGATCGACCTTGACGCCCGTGGCCTTCTCGAACGCGGGGACGATGGAATCGATAAGGTTCTGCGGCGCGGCGGAATAGACAACCACTCGTTCCTGCTGCGCAAAGGCCGGGGTCGCGGCAAGCGTGAAGGCTGAAAATGCAATGAGGGCCTGGCGGCGGTTCATGGTGTCCTCCCTTGTTGTTGCGACTCATCCTATCCCTGCTGTCGAAGCTGGCAAGGATGGTGTGCCGTCAATGCAAATAACTTACATTTCGGAATGAAATATGACAAGCCTTATTTTTCGTATCCGGGTGTGATAGGTCAGGAGCCGAGTGCGACGGGGCGCCCTGCGCCGGGCCAGATGAGACACAGACCTTTGATCAGCCTTGAAAAACTGACCTACAATGAACGCCGGATCATCGATCTTCTGCGCAGCCGGGGCGCCGCATCCCGCGCGGAACTCGCGCGTGATCTCAATGTCTCGGCCCCGACCCTGACGCGGCTCACAGCCAATCTGATCGAGAAGGGTATTCTGGAAGCAGCACCCGGAAAGGCGCAGGGGCGTTCGGTCGGACAGCCTTCCAAGGCGCTGCGCATCAACGCCGAGCATCTTTACACCGCCGGCATCTATTTCGACCCGGACAGCATCCATTGCTGCCTTGCAAACCTCATGGGCAAGATGCTGGCCCAGCGTCGTTACGATGTCGGCGACCGCTCCTTTGCCGCCATCATGCGGGACATAGGCACCATCACTCGCGAAATTCGCGCCGAGGCGGGGATCGGCAATGACCGGCTGATCGGCTACGGTCTCAGTTATCCGGGGCAATACACGGTCGATCCCAACTATGCCGTGCGCATCCAGCAGTTCCGTTCCTGGCCGGAAATCAACATTGGCCGCGACCTCGCGCCCTATTTTGACGGGCCGGTGCACCGCTTCAACGACGCGAAAGCCATCTGCCTCGCCGAACTGTTCTACGGCGCCTGCCGCACCTATCGCAACATTGCCTTCGTCTGGCTGTCCTACGGCATTGGCGGCGCTGTGGTGCTCGAGCGTCAGCTCTACATGGGCCAGTCGCGCAACGCAGCGGAGTTCGGCGGGCTTTTCCCGCATTCGCAGCCCCGGCCCTCGGGACAGGATCTGCTCGACACGTTGAATGTCGCCGGGCTCAACCTGTCGCGCCTCAGCGACATTGGTGAGCAACATCGCAACCTGCCGGTCACGATCGAGTGGAAGGAACGGGCTGCCGAGCAGCTGCGCTGGCTCTGCCTCGTCATCTCCCGGATGCTGGATGTGGAAGCCATCGTCATCGGCGGCACGTTGCCGCCCTGGCTCCTCGGCGGCCTGGTCGAACGCTTGCAGGCCGCCGAAACCCTGGGCGAGGATTTCCACCTCAACAAGCCCGACATCCGCCTGTCGCAATTCAGCGCGACACCGCAGCTCGGCGCCTCCGCCATTCCGATCTACCATGCCATGCACCCAACCGGTTATGACGGACCGGTGATCAAGGGCTGGTAGGCCCAATCGATCAGGCGATGCCGGAAATGGCGGTCCGAAGACTGATTTTAGGGACCGCTGAATGATCAATCGGCGGCACGAGGGCCATCAACGGCGATTGGCTTTCGCGCTCAAGTTCTGTAAGTGACGGCTATTGCACGGATTTTGTCGCCAGAATTGGTGAACCGCGCCGTTTGACAACCGGAACTGGACCCCATGCCCGCTTATCGTTCGAGAACCTCCACCCACGGTCGCAACATGGCAGGTGCCCGCGGCCTCTGGCGCGCAACCGGCATGAAGGATGGCGACTTCGGCAAGCCGATCATCGCAATCGCCAACTCCTTTACCCAGTTCGTGCCGGGCCACGTCCACCTCAAGGACCTCGGCCAGCTTGTCGCCCGCGAGATCGAGAAAGCCGGGGGCGTCGCCAAGGAATTCAACACCATCGCGGTCGATGACGGCATCGCCATGGGCCATGACGGGATGCTCTATTCGCTGCCCTCACGCGAGATCATCGCTGATGCGGTGGAATACATGGTCAACGGCCATTGCGCCGATGCGCTGGTCTGCATTTCCAACTGCGACAAGATCACCCCCGGAATGCTGATGGCGGCGCTGCGCCTCAACATTCCCACGGTTTTCGTCTCGGGCGGGCCGATGGAGGCGGGCAAGTTCGTCGCAGAAGGCGTCAGCAAGAAGGTCGATCTGATCGACGCCATGATCGCAGCAGCCGACCCTCAGGTCTCGGACACCGCGGTCGAAGCCTACGAGCGCTCGGCATGCCCCACCTGCGGCTCCTGCTCGGGCATGTTCACGGCAAACTCGATGAACTGTCTGGTGGAGGCCCTCGGCCTGGGCCTGCCCGGCAACGGCTCAGTGCTCGCCACCCATGCCGACCGCAAGCGCTTGTTCGTCGAGGCGGGGCATCTCATCGTCGACATCACCCGGCGTTATTACGAGCAGAATGACGAGAGCGTTTTGCCGCGTTCTGTCGCCAGCTTTGCCGCGTTCGAGAATGCAATGACCCTCGACATCTCGATGGGCGGCTCCACCAACACGGTCCTGCACCTGCTCGCTGCCGCCTACGAGGCCGAAATCGACTTCACCATGGCCGATATCGACCGGCTGTCGCGGAAGGTGCCGGTGTTGTGCAAGGTCGCACCGTCCGTTGCCAATGTGCACATGGAGGATGTCCATCGCGCCGGCGGCATCATGGGCATTCTGGGCGAACTTGACCGCGCCGGGCTGATCAACGCCAGTCTGCCGACCGTTCATTCGCGCAGCCTTGCCGAGGCACTGGACCGCTGGGACATCAAGCGCACCAATTCCGACAGCGTGCGTGATTTCTACCGCGCGGCGCCAGGCGGTGTCCCCACCCAAACCGCCTTCAGCCAGGACCGCCGCTACGACGACCTGGACAGTGACCGCAGCAAGGGTGTCATCCGGCAGGTCGCGAACGCCTATTCAAAGGATGGCGGCCTTGCCGTGCTGACTGGCAATATCGCCCTTGATGGCTGCATCGTGAAAACCGCCGGCGTCGATGAATCGATCCTGACGTTCACCGGCCCTGCCCGCATCTTTGAAAGTCAGGACGCGGCGGTGGACGGCATCCTCAACGGCAAGGTCAAGGCCGGTGATGTGGTCGTCGTGCGCTACGAGGGCCCGCGCGGCGGCCCCGGCATGCAGGAAATGCTCTATCCGACGAGCTACCTGAAATCGAAGGGCCTCGGCAAGGTCTGCGCACTCGTGACCGATGGGCGCTTCTCCGGCGGCTCTTCGGGGCTTTCAATCGGCCATCTTTCGCCGGAAGCGGCGGAAGGCGGGTTGATAGGCCTTGTCGAGGAAGGTGATCGCATCGAAATCGATATCCCCAACCGGAGGATCGAACTCATGGTTCCGCAGGGTGAAATCGCCCGTCGTCGCGCCGCGATGGACGCCAAGGGCAAGGATGCCTGGAAGCCGGCGGCCCCGCGCAAGCGCAAGATTTCGACGGCGCTGAAGGCCTATGCGGCGCTCACCACCAGCGCCGCCAAGGGCGCGGTGCGCATCGTCGATTGATCAGCGGCGGTCGCCCAGGACCGCCAGCAGCGGCTTGGGCGACACGGCGGCCGGGGGCTGGAACGGATTGCCGTGGATCAGCACGATGACCGCAGTTGGCGCGGAAGCCAGCGCAAAGAGGGCCACGGCAACCCGCATGGCCCGCGGGGCACCGATATGCACAACCGCGACCGAGATCATCGTCAGAAAGCCCAGAACGGCCATGCCGACCCATTTCAGCGGATTGACGTGGGTCTGGCTGAGGGCGAGGCGTGTTTCCCGGCCATCGCGCACGGCAATAGCCAGGGCGATTTCCCGGCTGCCGATCGCCGGACCACTGGCAGCCAGCATCCGCGGTTCGGACAGCAGCGCCAGCAGACCATCGGCCCTTGCGCTGGCATCCAAGCTGCTTTCACGCTGTGACAACAAGGGCCATTCCGCCAGCGCGGCTCGGGCATAGGCATCGACCGCGCCCCTGACCCAAGCCGCATCATCGGCCGGCAGATGGCCGGCAAATACCGCGATGGCGCGTAAGGAATCCGCCTCGCGGTTCACCGCTGCGAGCGCCCGGTCATGGGCATTCCAAGTGTCATTGGCCAGGAAGGCAAGGGTCAAGCCAAACAGCACACCCAGCACGTTGATGAAGGGCGGCACCACGCCGGCGACGCTGGCGACCTGCGCGGCCCAGCGCGGCGATCCGAGCAGCCAGACCAGCCCGCCCGCCGCCAAAAAGGTGCCAAGCAACGCTGCCGCCGCATAAAGATAATAATCGTAGACCAGCCAGTTCATGAAGAAGGTGTCCTCACAGTGCCCGCCTGTTCATACGGAGAATGCCGGGAGCTGGGAAGGGGCGCACGGCGGCCGGTTCCGGCGCAACCGTCCTTCGAGGGTTGCGCCGATGCCACAACCTAAAGATCACGCGCTGGAAGAGACGCTTTTCCGATGGCGGGCATCCGCAAACGCACTAACGCTGAACGCAGGGCGCACTGATCGCATTTGCAGGCAGGGGTCATGGAATGACGCGTAGGCCAGGAACGGCATTCATGGTTCGATCCGCTTGTTGTGCCGCCGTCATTTCGGGCATCCTGTGCGCTTCCCCCGTACTTGCCCAGAATGCAAACACAGCCCGTCCCTGGGGCGGGAATGGTCGACGATGACCGGCGATTGGGGCGGTGCCCGGACGCGACTGAACGATGCCGGCATCAATCTCCGCGCCGATTTCGTATCGGAGACGTTCTCAGGCATTCACGGCGGCGAGCGCAGGGGGGATCCTATTCTGGCCAGCTCAAGACAGGTTTTGATCTTGATCTTCAGAAAATCATGGGCCTGAACGGGACGGTCTTCCATTTCACCTTGAATGTACGCGGCGGAAACAGCGGCACTACGTCCTTGCGGACCAGATGATCTGGCGAGACGGCGACAATGGTCGCGGGCTGACCCTTCTCGGCACCTTTGCTGCCGCGGGTGACAGGGCCGCAATCATGCCGCACTGGTTCATGATCGGCCTGTTCAAAACCGGAACCTTCGAAGGGCGCGACTTCGATACGATTGCGTTGGGCTTTTTCCGCGCCGGCGTCAACGCGCGCGCCGGGCCAGCGAAGCCAAGGAACGCGCCAAGGCCGCGCCCGATGTCTCCTTCCTCTCGACGCCCGCCGGCGAAATGGTTCTGGAACTCAGCTACGGGATGCAGGCCGCCAAATGGCTGACCATTCGTCCCGATATCCAGTACATCTTCCATCAGGGCACTTTCAAATACAAGCACACCCGCGTTTGCCGTATCTGCCGGTTTCCGATCACGCCGCAAAAAGTAGCCCTCATCGCCACCACGGGGGATGTGACGGGCGTTGCTGGTGTCCACAACGCGTTGGCCATCGATTTTCTGCACCAACAGCTCTGACCGATGACGATATCGCTGCAGTGCCCTGCTTCAGCGATGTCGTGAACGTTCGCGACACCTTCAAGGAATGGACCGGACAGACGAGGCTGACGACTGTCCGGAGAAACTGCCACAAAGTTGCCACCAGGATCCATGAGGACTGACGCTGGGCGCGATTTACAGTTTAGTGGTTAATGACATGGAACTCACCATCAATGGAACAAGGCATCAGGTAGATGTTGAGCCTGATACGCCCCTTCTCTGGGCTTTACGCGATACACTGGGGCTGACCGGCACGAAATATGGTTGCGGCGTCGCCCAATGCGGTGCCTGCACTGTGCTGGTGGACGGGCAGGCAACCCGCGCCTGTGTCACCCCGGTCGACAGCGTCGCAGGCGCTGCAATTACGACGATCGAGGCGATCAGCGAGGACGCCGTGGGCAGGAAGGTCGTCGAGGCGTGGGTGGACAAGCAGGTGCCGCAATGTGGCTATTGCCAGTCGGGGCAGGTGATGGCGGCCACTGCACTTCTCAAGCAAAGCCCGAAGCCGACCGACGCCGAGATTGAAGCCGCTATGACCAATCTCTGCCGCTGCGGAACCTATAACGCAATTGCCGCCGCCGTGCGGCAGGCCGCACAGGGTTGAGGAGGTCGCCATGAACCCCATGCAGCCTTCTTCCATGACAACACAACTACCCGAAGCCGACGTGCTCAATCTGTCGCGCAGGCGGCTGCTTGGCGCCGCAGCGACCGGGCTGGCGCTGGGTCTTGCGATGCCGCGCGCCTTCGCCCAATCGGCTGCCGCACCGAAGATCGGCGCCCTGTTGACGATCCGGCCGGATAGCAGTGTTCACTTCCGCAGCGTCTTCAACGAAGGCGGGCAGGGCGTTTTCACGGCGGTCGCCCAGATGATCGGCGAGGAACTCGACATCGACCCGTCCCGGTTCGTCGTGAGCGGCGCGTCATCCGGCAGCCAGTACCACCTTCCGGGCGCGCGAGCCTTCACGGGCGGAAGCAATTCCGTGCGTTCGAGCTATCAGGCGATGCGCAAGCTTGGTGCCTTGGCGCGTCAAATGCTGATTCAGGCTGCCGCAACCCGCCTTGGTGTGCCGGCAACCGAACTTTCCACCGAGCCGGGGCGCGTGATCCATGCTGCATCCGGTCGCAGTGTCCCTTATGGCGAGGTCGCGGCGGCGGCAGCGGCGCTTCCCGTTCCTGCCGACGCCCCCTTGCGGGACAAGAGCACCTTCCGCTGGATCGGCAAGCCGGTGCCGCGTCTTGATGTCCGCGACAAATCGACCGGCAAGGCGACCTATGCAATCGATCTCAAGGTCGACGACATGTTGCTTGGCGCCGTGCAACATGCGCCGCGCCTCGGGATGGAACCCGGCGCCGTGGCCAACGAGGCGGCGGTGAAAGCCATGCCCGGCGTCCATTCCGTACACCGGTTGCCCGGCGCGGTGGCTGTCCTTGCCAACAGCTGGTGGCGGGCCCGCAAGGCCGTCGAGGCCTTGCAGGTGACCTGGAGCGAGGCACCAGCGGGGAAACCATCGGCTGTCCCGGCCGATTTTTCATCCGCCGGGCACAGGGCCAAACTCCGGTCGATGCCGGGCAATGGCGCTTCGGGTGAAACCGTTGGTGATGCCGCTGCCGCCATGGCCGGGGCGAAAACCATCCTTGAGGCAACCTACGAGGTCCCGCATCTCGCCCATGCCCAGCTTGAGCCGCCCTCTGCCATCGCCCGCTTCAATGCGGATGGCACGCTGGAGGTGTGGGCTCCGAACCAGGCGCCGGACATGTTCCAGGCCGATGCGGCCAACATCGCCGACCTTCCCAGCGAGCGGGTGACAGTCCATTCGCCGATGCTCGGCGGATTCTTCGGGCGCCACTTCCTTTATGCCTCTGCAAACCCCTATCCGCAGGCCATCCTGCTCGCCAAGGCGGCGGGACGCCCGGTCAAGCTGATCTGGAGCCGCGAGGAGGAATTCCTGCGCGATGCGCTGCGCCCCACCTATGTCACGCGGTTCCGTGCCGGGCTTGATACTGATGGCACGCCGCGCGCCCTGGAGGCTGTCGTTATCGGCGAGGGCGTCATCGGGCGCTGGTTCGGTCGTCGACCGGGCGCGGCTGATCGCTCGGCTGTCGAAGGCATCGCTGGCAAGGCCTATGCCATCGCCAACCGCCGGATCGGTCACCTTCATGTCACCGATCCTGCCGTCATCGGCTTCTGGCGCTCGGTCGGCCATTCGATGAACGATTTTTTCTACGAATCGTTCTTCGACGAAATGGCGGATGCCGGAAAGCAGGACCCCTATCAGCTACGGCTGAAGCTGCTCGCCGACAAGCCGCGGCACAAGGCATTGCTGGAAGCTGTCGGCAGTCTTTCCGGTGGCTGGAAACGGGGGCCTTACTCGGCTGCGGACGGAACGCGCCGTGCGCGTGGCGTCGCCATGGCCTCGCCCTTCGGCAGCGAGGTCGCCACCATCGCCGAAGTGTCGATGCGTGGCAACGATGTGGTGGTTCACGATATATGGGTTGCCATCGACCCCGGCAGCATCGTCAACCCCGCGATCATCGAAGCGCAGGTGCGATCGGCGGTGGCCCTTGGTCTGTCATCGACCCTTCTCGAAGAGGTCGTTTACGAAAAGGGAATGCCGAGTGCCCGCAATTTCGACGCTTACCCGATCCTGACACCCGACAGAATGCCGAAGGTCCATGTCCGCATCGTCGAAAGCGGTGCCCCGATGGGAGGGATCGGCGAACCCGGACTGCCAGGAGTGCCGCCGGCGGTGGCCAACGCCGTCGCCGTGCTTGTCGGCCGGAGGCCGCGCAGCCTACCTCTCGCCAACTTCCGGGTGACGTGACGTTCGATGCGAGCGCCTCCCATCAAGAGGCGCTCGCATCACGAAACACCGCCGCTATGGCTTCTCCGATCACGCCGCCGGGTGCAGACTCACCCGGCGCCGGCGACTGGATCGGCGTCGGCTATGCATAATTTGGTTCCATAACAAAGATTATGCGAACAAAATGTGTAGCTGGGTGCGTTCTCGTTTGAAGCACGGCAGTTCCCCTACCGTCTTGTAACAGCAAGGAGACGGCCATGGCGCTTCATCCTTCCCGTTACAGGGGGGGCTCATATGCGCAACCATTCAAAGCATCTGGGCATTCGGTCGGGACCGAGGCCCTGTGTCTCAGACCAGGGCTTTATGGCCAATACGCGCGACATAGTCGGTCAAGGCGCATAGAATGGCCCCCTTTGAATTTGTATGGACAATATCGATACATTATGGGATGTTTGGCGATCAGAGGAAAGCGCCATGGTCGCAAACACCAGCCGAAGAGATGACGTGATCCAGATCAGGGCCTCACGCGAAACCAAGGCTCTCCTTCAGCGCGCAGCCGAACTCAAGCAGCAGAAGCTTTCCGAGTTCATGCTGGAGAGTGCCCGGCGCAGCGCAGAGGAAACGATCCTGGATCGCAATCTGTTCCATCTCGGTGATGAGGCCTACGACCGGTTTGTCGCTCTGCTCGACAACCCGCCACAAGCCTCGCCGGAGGTTGTTGCCCGCTATCGTCGCAAGGCGCCCTGGGCCTGATGCCGGACGTGCTGCCGCCGGTGCCGCTCGGCCCGCATCATGACCTCGGTGTGTTCAGCAACGGCCGACATCCCTCGCTCGATGATTGGTTGAAGACCCGTGCGCGACTGTCTGAGGGCTGGTCAGCACGAACATACATAATCGCGTCGGCACGGGAGCCAAACTGCGTCATTGGTTATCACTGCCTCTGCACCGCAATGATCGAAAGAGCGCAACTGCCAAGCGCAAAGCTCCGCCGCGACATGCCCGACCCTCTGCCGATGATGCTGATCGGACGCCTCGCGATCGACCAGCGTTGGCAGGGGCGTGGTCTTGGTTCGGCACTGCTTGTCGATGCGACCCGACGCTGTTTCGCTGCATCCGAGATCATCGGGGCGCGCGGCATCATCGCCCATGCCATGGATGATGATGCGGCCCATTTCTATCAGCGGCACGGATTTCTCATCACGCCCATAGAGCGTCTGATGCTTCTGCCCATGGAAACCGCCGGCAGGCTCCTCGCCGAAACCTAGGGGATTCCTATGGCAAAAGGAAAGCACTCGAACAGAGCCGTGACGCCGTTCAATCCTTCAGTTTTTGGGCTTTGAACCCGGCTTCCGTTTCAGCGGTCAGACATCATCGCGAACCTGCTCGCCAGCCAAACGCATCGGGGCATTCTCGCCGCTTTTCGACCGGCTTTGCTCGCGCACCCACACACCATTCAGAAATCACGGGCAATCTGTCAGCGGCCTGAATGCCCGAATTTTCTGAACGCCCCCCCGGACCCAGCGAGAAAGGGCATTGAGGCGCACCAGGCCGCTAGCTGACGACAGGCGCCCCCGAAGCTGAGAGTGACGTCGGGGAGCGACCGGCAGCAGCGCCGGTCGCTGCCCCGCGATTCACTGCGGTTCATTGCGGGCTGTTGTTCCCTGCT
>JAIUNP010000106.1 GCA_020161975.1 Pseudomonadota bacterium | reverse complement strand
ATTTGGGGGATGCTCCTCGCAACGATCCTGCGCGTCCTGTTGACCGGCTCAGCCGCCCGGTGGGTGGTGGAGGGCGCGCAGGCGCTTGAAGCCGTGCGCGTGACGCCCGACAGCGATGCGATCGACCTGCTGCCGGCGCTCGAATCCTATAAATCCGAAGATGACCGCCTGACCGTGCAGACCGCCCCCGGGGCGGATGGCATCGTCCGGCGCATCGAGGTGCAGGCCCGCGAACAGGGAACCCGCCCCTCCTGGATCGTTTTTGCGCTCAAGAACGATTCCGACGAACAGATTGAACGGCTGCTGGTAGCGCCGCGCTTCCGCCTCATCGATTCCGGGCTGATCTGGCCCGATCTCGGCTCGCCGCGCATCGAGGCCATCACCGCGAGCCAGGGGCCGCGCCCCGAACGCGAGCAGTCGGGCGATGCCGATGTGTTCAACATCATTCTCGATCCCGGCGCCTCGATCACGTTCATCGCTGAACTGAGAACCCCGCGCCTGCCGCAACTGACGCTGTGGGATCCGGAAGCCTACAAGGACAAGCTGAACAGCCTCACGCTCTATCGCGGCATCGTGGTGGGCATTTCGGCACTGCTGGCGATGTTCCTGACGGTCGTGGTGGCCGTGCGCGGCGCGCTGATCTTTCCTGCGGCGGCCGCGCTCGCCTGGGCGGTGCTTGTCTATCTCGGCATCGATTTCGGCCTGTTCGCCAAGTTTCTCAATGTCCGGCCCGAGGTGGAGCGGCTCTATCGCGCGGGTGCGGAAACGGTGCTCGCTGCCACGCTTGTTGTTTTCCTCTTTGCCTATCTCAACCTGAACCGCTGGCATGTGCGCTATTCGGTGCTGGCTGGGCTTTGGATCGCCTTCCTCATGGCGTTGATGGCGCTTGCCATCGTCAATGCCCCGGTTGCGGCCGGCGTTGCACGCATTTCCATCGCGGTGGTCGCCTGCGTCGGCTTCGTGCTGATCGTCTATCTTTCCTTCCACGGCTATGACCGGGCGGTGATGCTCATTCCCACCTGGTTCCTGCTCCTGATCTGGTGCGGTGCGGTGGGGCTGGTCATCGGCGGGCATCTGACCACGGACTTCGCGCCCCCTGCCCTGCTTGGCGGTCTGGTGCTCATCGTCATGCTGATCGGCTTTACGGTGATGCAAAGCGCGTTTTCCACCGGAATCATCGCACGCGGCGCGGTGACAGATGCCGAGCGCAAAGCCCTGGCATTGACCGGTGCCGATGATCTCATCTTCGATTGGGACGTGCTTGAGGACCATGTATTCGCAAGCCCGGAGTTTGAACAATCGCTGGGCCTGCCGCGCGGCACGCTCGACGGGCCGGCTTCGGCCTGGGTCGATGTGATCCATCCGACCGACCGGGATCGCTACCGTGCCACCCTGGAAGCGGTGCTCGAACAGCGGCGCGGGCGCGTCAATCAGGATTTCCGCGTGCGCACCGGCGAAGGACATACGCTGTGGTATCGGCTGAAGGCGCGGCCTGTGGTCGACAATGTGGGCGATGTTGTCCGGGTGGTCGGTACGCTGACCGACGTGACCGATGCACGCACCGCCGAAGAACGCCTGCTGCGCGATGCGGTTCATGACAATCTGACCGGTTTGCCCAACCGCAAGCTGTTCCTTGAACGGCTCGACGCGGCGCTGATCTTTTCACGCACGGAAGGCGCGATCCGACCAACCGTGATCGGCATCGACCTCGATCGCTTCAAGCAGGTGAATGATTCCCTCGGCCAGACCGCCGCAGACACGATCCTGTTGACCGTCGCCCGCCGCCTTGCCCGCCTGCTGAAGCCTGCTGACCTTCTGGGCCGCCTCTCCGGCGATGGGTTTGCGCTGGTGTTGATGTCCGAACAGGATCGCGAGCGCATTCTTGCCCTTGCCGACCTCATCCGCCGGGCGATTTCCGCCGTCATGATCTATGACGGGCGCGAGGTGATCGTGCCGGCCACCGTGGGCGTCGTCTTTCCCGACACGGTGCAGAACGCCGATCGAGATGCCATCCTGAAATGTGCGGAACTTGCGGTAGCCTATGGCAAGCGGGCCGGCGGCGACCGGGTGGAGATTTTCCGGTCGGACATGCAATCGGACAAGATCGACCGGCTCGCCATCGGCACGGAACTCCGCCGTGCATTGGAGCGCAACGAAATTCGCGTGCTGTTCCAGCCCATCGTTCGACTGGAAGACCGCACCATCGCCGGCTTCGAGGCGCTGGTGCGTTGGGACCATCCCCGTCTTGGCCGGATGACTCCTGCCGAATTCATCCCCATTGCCGAGGAAAACGGTCTGATCCATGATCTCGGCCTGTTCGTGATGGAGCGGACCGCACGGGAACTCAACCTCTGGCAGCAGGCACTGGTGGTGGAGCCGCCGATTTTCGCCTCGGTCAATATTTCCAGCCGGCAATTGCTGCGTCATGACCTGTTGCAGGATGTGAAAGCCATTCTGATGCGCCATCCGGTGGCGCGCGGCTCCCTGAAGCTGGAACTCACCGAAAGTCTGATCATGGAGAATCCGGAATATGCCGCGCAGATGATGATCCGCCTGCGGGAAATCGGAGCGGGTCTCGCGCTCGATGACTTCGGAACCGGCTATTCCTCGCTCGCCTATCTCCAGCGCTTCACTTTCGACACGCTGAAGATCGACCAGTCTTTCGTACGGCATACGGGCGCGGGATCACGCCCGGTCATTCTGCGCTCGATCATCGCTCTGGCGCATGACCTAAAGATGCAGGTGGTGGCCGAAGGCGCAGAGACGGAGGCCGATACCGTGGAATTGTCGCAGCTCGGCTGCGAATATGCCCAGGGATTCGCCTTCGGTCAGCCGATGTCCATTGAACAGGCGCGCAAGCTGATCGGCGTTTCGACAACCGAGGCCGCCTGAGGTGTTTCTTGGTGGGCCGGGCAAGCCCGGCATCCCTCGCATGGGCTCGGCGTCGCGTGGCTCCTATCGTGGCCGCCTCCGGCGTCAGGCGCGCCCGGCTTCCGACGACAGCATCCGCGGATCGATACCGATGGAGCGCATTGCCCGCTCGTACTTCGTCTCGTGGTCGGCATCGAAGATTAACTCGGGATCGGGCGGGCAATGCAGCCAGCCGTTGTCCTGAATTTCCTGCTCCAGTTGCCCCGGCCCCCAGCCGGCATACCCCAGCGCAACAATCGCCCGCTCCGGCCCCTCGCCGGCGGCAATGGCTTTCAGAATGTCGATGGTGATCGTCATCGCGAGCCCCTCGTCCACCGGCAGCGAAGAATTCTCGATGAAGAAATCCGTGGAATGAAGCACGAAGCCCCGGCTCTGGTCCACGGGACCGCCGCTGAGCACCTGCACCTTGCCGGCGCGTGGCGGCAGGCGGATTTCCTGCTCCGGGTCAATGACCTTGAGCTGCGTCAGAAGTTCGGGCAGGGCGATGGCGGTGCTGCGGCGATTGATCACAAGCCCCATGGCGCCATCGGCGGAATGGGCGCAGACGTAGATCACCGAACGGACAAACCGCTCATCCGTCATCCCGGGCATGGCCACCAGAATCTGGCCATCCAGAAAGCCACGTCGTCCGTCGGGTGTCGTCAGCTTTTTCAGATTCATCGAGCCATGCTAGGCGCAGCCTCGAAAAAGCCAAGTCCTTTCGTTACCAAAGGTATCGTTAGCAATTGGCCGCGACAATGACGGGCACACCTGTCCGCTTCAGGGAGTTCAGATTTGCAGCCCCGATCGCCTCTTCTTCTTATCGCCTTGCTTCTGACCGCTGTCCCCGCCATGGCCCAGGGCTTCACCGCCACGCCCTGGCAGGATGCGGGCGGCGCGCGCGTGCGGCTGATCATACCGGACGCGCCGAAGGGGGCAACAACGGGAGCCATCGAGGTTGTGTTGCCCGCCGGAGCCAAGACCTATTGGCGGACGCCGGGTGACACCGGTGTTCCGACCATGGCGGATTTCTCCGGCTCAACCGGGGCAGTCGATGTCGCCCTGCAATTTCCGGCGCCCGTTGCGTTCGATGACGGTGTGGGCGGCGTTGCCTACGGCTATCTTGAGCGCGTGACCTTCCCCGTGACATTCCGAGCGGAGACGGCAGCGCCGCTTCTGGCGGTCGATCTTGCCTTTGGCATCTGCACGAAATCGCTCTGCCTGCCGGCTCAGGCGAAACTCACGCTGGCAGCCGCGACCGGCCAGGCGGACAGTGCGCTTACCAACGTCGTCCGTGTAGCACGCGATGCGGTGCCGCGCGCCCTGCCGCTTGCCGGTCAGGGGCCGCTCGCGATCACCGAAACAACCTGGAACGATACGGCAAAACCACCGAAGCTGACCGTTCGGACGCGGGTTCCAGCCGGTCTGGAACCGAGCCTTTTTGCCGAAGGCGACACGGCCGTGTCCTCGCGCCTCATCGCGAGAACCGGCGACACCGCGGAATTTGCCCTGAGTTTTGACAGGCCCGACCGACCGCGCGGCGGATCAATCCTTCTGACGCTGGTAGCGGGCCGTGAAGCGGTCGAAACCAAACTTGATCTCGACGGGGTGAAAAAGGCGCCGTAAGTTCGGGGCGCCAAGCCGCGCCACATCGCGCGGGCAACCAGAGGGATTTTCCATGACGATCAAGGTAGGCGAGCGTCTGCCCGAGGCCACGCTCGTTGTCGCAACCGCCGACGGACCGCAGCCGAAAAGCACCAGCGAACTGTTCGGCGGAAAGAAGACGGTACTCTTCGGTGTGCCCGGCGCGTTCACACCCACGTGCCACAAGAACCATCTGCCCGGCTATCTGTCGAACCTCGATGCCCTGAAGGCCAAGGGCGTGCAGGACATCGCCGTGATCGCGGTCAACGATCCCTTCGTGATGAAGGCCTGGGCGGAATCAACCGGCGGGCTCGGCAAGATTACCTACCTTTCCGATGGCAGCGCCAAGTTCGCGCAAGAGATCGGGCTTGCGCTCGACCTTACGGAACGTGGCCTCGGCATGCGCAACCAGCGCTTTTCGATGCTGCTTGAGGATGGTGTGGTAAAGGCCCTGAACATCGAGGAAACTCCCGGAACCGCCGACAAGACCGGCGCGGAGGCGATGCTGAAAGCGCTTTGAGCGCTGCGAGGTCAATAACATTCACGTTATGGCCGGGTGTGCCCGGTCATGACGTCCGCCCTTAATCCCGATCTAGGCGGCGCCGGGCTTTTCCTTGAAAGGCGCCATGCCGGCGCGGGCGAGCGCGTCCACCCGCTCATTGTCCTCGTTGCCGGCGTGGCCTTTCACCCAGTGCCAGGTCACGCGGTGCCGCTGGGTTGCCTCGTCGAGGCGTTGCCAGAGATCGACATTCTTGACCGGCTTCTTGTCCGCCGTCCGCCAGCCATTCTTTTTCCAGCCGAAGATCCAGCCGCCGATGCCGCCCTTCACATACTGGCTGTCTGTATAAAGATCGACCTCGCAGGGGCGGGTGAGGCTTTCAAGCCCCCTGATGGCCGCCATCAGTTCCATGCGGTTGTTGGTGGTATCCGCCTCGCCGCCCGAGAGTTCCTTCTCGATTGTGCCATAACGCAACAGCGCACCCCAGCCGCCGGGGCCGGGGTTGCCTGAGCAGGCACCATCGGTCCAGAGTTCAACGCGGCGGGTCACAGGCCGAAACCATAATCGGCGATCGAGCCGACGCCCTGATGGAAACGCAGTTTCTTGGCGTATTCGCGCGGGTCATGCGGCTTGACGAGCGCACCGGGCGGCACGTTGAGATAATCGTAGAGCCGGGTGAGCAGGAATCTGAGCGCGCTGCCCCGGCAGAGCAGTGGCATCGACGCCTTCTCTTCCGCCGAAAGCGGGCGCACGGCCTCATAGGCCGCAATCATCGCCCGGCCTTTGGTCAGGTTGAACGAAAAGTCGCTCTCGAAGCACCAGGCGTTCAGACAGATGGCGAGATCGTAGGCAAAGGCATCATTACAGGCAAAATAGAAGTCGATGACGCCGGTCAGCGCATCGCCAAGGAACAGCACGTTGTTGGGGAACAGATCGGCGTGAATCACGCCGTCGGGCAGCGCACGAGGCCAGACCTGTTCCAGATGGCCGAGTTCGCCGTCAATCAAGGCCTGAAGGCCGGGCTGCACGCTATCTGCGCCATCGCGCGCCATCATATAGAGCGGACGCCAGCCATCGACCCCGAGTGCATTGGGGCGGGTGAGCGCAAAGCCGCCCGCAGCATTGTGCAACTGGGCCAAAGTGCGACCCAGCTCGGCGCAGTGCTGCGGCGTCGGCCGGCGATAGGACACGCCGTTGAGGAAGGTGATCAGCGCGGCGGGCCGTCCGGCGAGCTGATGCAGCATCTGACCATCACGAGCGCGCACCGGCAGCGGGCAGTTGATGCCCTTTTTCTGCAAATGCTCCATCAAACCGAGGAAAAACGGCAGATCCTCCACCTTCACGCGCTTTTCATAGAGCGTGAGGATAAAGCGGCCCTTTTCCGCCTCCAGCACATAGTTGGAGTTTTCGACCCCTTCGGCAATGCCGCGAAAAGAGACAAGCCCCCCGACATCGTAGGGCTTCAGGAACGCGCCGAGATCTTCGACACTCACTTCGGTATAGACAGCCATGGCCTCATCACGGGATCGGGGGGCGGAAAGTCTGTTGCGGCCCCGCGTCCCCGTGTTATCGGCTTCGCGGGCCGGGCGCAAACGCGCCAATAGCTGGAAAGGCATCAATCCCCATGCTCTGGGCGCTCTTCACCATCATCGCTGCCGCCGCGCAGACGGCCCGCAACGCGACACAGCGTGATCTGACCGCCCGGATCGGCACTGTGGGCGCCACACTGGTGCGTTTTCTCTATGGCTTTCCGTTCGGCTTGGCCTGTCTTGCGCTGGCCCTGTTCGTCACCGGCGAACCATTGCCCGGACTGACCAACACGAGCCTTCTCTGGGCTTTTGCCGGCGGTGTGACGCAGATCCTGGCAACCGGCCTGATGCTGAAGGCGATGACGTCACGCTCCTTCGTCGTCACCACGGCCTATACCAAGACCGAGCCGGTGCAAGTGGCCCTGTTCGGGCTGATCTTTCTTGGCGACCACCTGACGCCGCTGCTCGCACTGGCCATCCTCATCGCCACCGCCGGGGTGATGATACTCGGCTGGCCTGCCCGGCGGCCCGGCGAGGATGCAAGCCCGATGCGCGATTACGGCCCGGCGCTGATCGGCATTCTCTCCGGCGCCTGTTTCGCGCTCTCCGCCATCGGCTATCGCGGGGCGATCCATGCGCTCGATTCCGGTGGAACCTGGGTGCGTGCCAGCATGATTCTCGCCCTCGGCCTTGGCCTGCAAACCGCGCTGATCCTGATTTATCTGCTGCTGCGTGATCGGGAAACGCTGCGGAAAGTCATTGCCGCCTGGCGGCCCTCGCTGGCGGCGGGGCTGCTCGGCGCTGGCGCCTCCCAGTTCTGGTTCCTTGGCTTTGCGCTGACGAGCGCGGCGCGTGTACGCACGCTGGCCCTCATCGAGGTGCTGTTTGCCTATGCCATCTCCGGCAAGGTGTTCAACGAGGCGATGAGCCGCAATGAACGCATCGGGCTTGCGCTGGTTGTTGTTGGTGTCGCGCTGAGTTTAAACGCCTAGGCGCCCTCCCTCAGGCTGCGCGGCAGGGGGAAAAACACGCTCTCGTCAGCGGTGGACACAACTTCCACCGTCACCACGAAGCGGGCGGCGAAAGCGTCGATGATCTCTTCCACCAGCACTTCCGGCGCCGAAGCGCCTGCGGTGATGCCGAGGCTGGTGATGCCGGCGAAGGCCGCCCAGTCGATATCATCCGCCCGGAGCAGCAACCGCGCGACTTTACACCCTGCCCGCTCCGCAACCTCGCGCAGGCGCTGGGAATTGGACGAATTTTCCGACCCCACCACGATCAGGGCATCAACCAGCGGGGCGACGCGCTTCACCGCCTCCTGACGATTGGTGGTGGCGTAGCAGATGTCTTCCTTGTTTGGGCCGTGAATGGCCGGGAACCTGGCCTTCAGCGCTTCCACGATCTCGCGGGTATCATCCACTGAAAGCGTGGTCTGGCTTGCGTAGGCGAGTGTCTCGGCAGGATCGGGGGCGAGCGCGGCGACATCCTCCAGCGTTTCCACCAAAACAACGGCTCCCTCGGGCAATTGCCCCATGGTGCCGATCACTTCGGGATGGCCAGCATGGCCAATGAAAATAACCTTGCGGCCGCGCCGATGGTGGATTTCCGCCTCGCGATGCACTTTCGTCACCAGCGGGCAGGTTGCATCGATTGCGACGAGATTGCGACGCACGGCCTCCGCCGGCACGGATTTTGGCACACCATGCGCGGAGAAGATGACCGGCGCGCCGGCATCAGGCACCTCATCCAGTTCATCGACGAAGATCGCACCCTTGCGTTTCAGGTCCTCGACGACATAGCGGTTATGGACGATCTCATGCCGGACATAGACCGGCCGGCCGAAGCGCTTCAACGCCTCCTCAACGGCATCGATCGCCCGGACAACCCCGGCGCAAAAGCCGCGCGGCGCGCAAAGCAGGATTTTCAGCGGCGGCTTTTCCATCACACTTGCCCTCAGTTTAGGACCTGGCCGGCGTTTTGACCCGCACCCGGGGCCGGGTCAAGCCGAACGGATGTTGACCGGCCCGGCGAACCTGTCAGAACCGGTTCATGACTGAACCAGCGACCCCGCCCACTTCGCCGCCCCCTGCCCGATTGACCGTCGGTTCGACCATGCATCATGTCGTGAGCATGACATTTGCCGGGTCGGTTGGGCTTGTCGCCATCTTTCTGGTCGATTTTCTGTCGCTCTTCTATATCTCGCTGCTGCGTGATGAAGAACTGACCGCTGGGGTCGGCTATGCCACCACGCTGCTGTTCTTCACGGTTTCGATCAATGTCGGGCTGATGATTGCCAGCTCCGCGCTGGTAGCCCGCTCGCTCGGTGCCGGCGACCGGGAGGCCGCGCGACGTGTGGCGACCGCCGGCGCGATCGTCTGCTCGCTGGTTGCGGCAGCGGTCAGCATCGGCGCCTATGTCGGCAGGCACGCGCTTCTCGATGCGCTGGGCGCTCATGGCATCCCGCATGATGTTGCGGCGCGATTTCTGGCCATTGTTCTGCCCTCCAACGCCGCGATGGCTTTCGGCATGGTGCTCTCCAGCACGTTACGGGCGGCGGGCGATGCGCGTCGGTCTATGATGGTGACGCTGCTGGGTGGCATTGGAACCGCAATTTTCGATCCGCTCTTCATCTTCGGCCTCAAGATGGGAACGGATGGGGCCGCGATGGCGACAGTGCTGTCGCGGATCATCTTCTGCGCGGTCGGCTGGCGCTATGTCGTCGGTCTGCACAAGCTGATGGCGCCGCCGTCGGTCCATGATGTCATCCGCTATCTCGGGCCATTGGCTGCCATCGCGATTCCAGCGGTGCTGACCAACCTTGCCACGCCCTTTGCCTCCGCCTTCACGCTGAGTGTCATCCGGCCTTTCGGCGCGGAGGCGGTCGCGGCCTTCACGATCATTGACCGGCTGGTTCCGCTCGCCTTCTGCGTCGTGTTCGCGCTCACGGGTGCGGTGGGCCCGATTCTGGCACAAAACCTTGGTGCCGGTCGTTTTGATCGTGTGCGGATGGCGCTGCGGGATGCGTTGATGTTTTCCCTCGCCTACTGCGTGGCGGTCTGGGCCGTGCTGGCGCTGGGACGCAACTCAATCCCGGCACTGTTTGGAGCAAGCCCGGTAGTCAGCGACTACATCGCGTTCTTCTGCACCGTGGGCGCGGCGGCCTGGGTGTTCATCGGCCTGCTGTTCGTCGGCAACGCGGCGTTCAACAACCTCGGATTTCCACTTTATTCCACGCTCTTCAACTGGGGGCGCGCAACGCTGGGCGTCATCCCCTTCGCACTGCTCGGCGCCAAGCTCTGGGGCTACAAGGGCGTCATCGCCTCATGGATCGCCGGCTCGGCCATTTTCGGCATTGCAGCCGTGCTGGTCGCTTTCCGCGCCATTCGCCAGCTTGAGCGGAAGGCCGAGGCTATCGCGGCGGCAAAATCGGCAAGCTGAGGCTTTTCTTTTGTCGCCCAGGCCTTACCGTGCAGGCATCGGGAGGATGATCGACAATGAATCTCAATGACATGTTTGCCAATGCCTACGGTCCGGATGCGTTTCAGGACATGGCCAAGCAGTTTGGCCTGAGCGTTGAACAGACGCAGGCAGCCGTAAACGCCATGTTGCCGGCGTTTTCCGCCGGGCTCCAGCAGCAGATGCAAACGCCCGACGGGCTCGCCAATCTTTTCAGCATGATGGGCCAGGGCCAGCCCTTTGCCGCCTATGCCGCGCCGCAGGCCGCGATGATGAAATCCGGCCAGGAGTTCATGCAGCAGATTTTTGAGGGCTCGCAGGCACAGACACGACAGGTGCAGGATCAGATGATCCAGCAAGCGGCGGCTTTCAGTGGCATCGGCAGCAGCATCCTCGCAAAGATGATGCCGATCATCGCCAGCATGATCATGGGCGCGCTGTTCAAGGGCGCCAGCGACAAGGGCCTCGGCGATCTTCTGGGACAGGTTCTGGGCGGCGGCGGCATGTTCGGCCAGCCGGGCCAGCCCACCCAGACACACCCCGGCAGCAACCCAATGGGCGATCTGTTGAACGACATGCTGGGCGGCGCTATGGGCGGCAGCAAGGCCGGCGCGCCGGCGGACCCTTTTTCCGCCGGGATCGACATTCTCAAGGGAATGTTCGAGCAGGGCAAGGCGATTCAGGATCAGCAGACGCAGTCGATGGAAAACATCTTTGACCAGATTCTCAAGGCCAACAAACCCTCTGCCTGAGGGCGCGATTGACTGCCTTCCCGATGCAAAACGCCGGCCTTCTGGGCCGGCGTTTTCATTTCGATTGCTGTGTGCTGCTTACAGGCCGTGGCGGCTCCGACCAGCCGCAACGCGCGCGAGGCGCAAGGACGGGTCCTGATCCAGCGGCGAATCCAAGGCGGCTACAACATCCGAGCGAACGAGGCCAATGTCTTTGAGCATCCGGTCGTCAAACTCGTGGAGGCTCGCAACGGCACGGC
>JAIUNP010000105.1 GCA_020161975.1 Pseudomonadota bacterium | reverse complement strand
CGGAAAGCGCGGCGCAGGCGCTGGACCACGCCAATGCCAGTCGTGTCGTTGTCGAGATGATAATCGGCCAGAATGATATCGGGCTTGTCGCGCCGCCCCTTCAACTGCGCGCGCGCCGTGGCAAAATCCGATGCGGTGAAAACCTTGCAGCCCCAGCCTTCCAGCATGACCCGCAGACCATCGAGAATGCTCGGCTCGTTGTCGATCGCCATGACCGAGAGCCCCGCCAGCGGGGTCGAGGCTGTCGGGGCCAGTTCAACGGGCGTTACCGCATAGATCGCCACGGAGACGACCGGAACCTCAAGCGAAAACACCGTGCCGCGCTTGCCGGACGGGCCGACGGCGATGCGATGTTCCAGCACGCGCGAGATGCGGTCGACAATGGAGAGGCCAAGACCAAGGCCGCGGGCTTCCTTGGCGCCTTCATCAAGCCTCTGGAATTCCTTGAAGATCGCGCGCTGTTTGGCTTCCGGAACACCGATGCCGGTATCGCGGACCTCGATGCGCAGCTTGTCGCCGTCGCGCCGCGCGCCGACCAGAACGCGGCCTTCCGGCGTGTACTTGATGGCGTTTGAAATCAGGTTTTGCAGAGCCCGCCGCAGCAGACGACGATCCGAACGGATCGAGAGACGCGAAGCGATGAACGTCAGTTGGAGGTTCTTCTGGCTCGCAAGAGGTGCAAATTCCACAGACAGCTGGCGGAAGAGTTCATCCACCCGGAAATTCGACCATTCCGGCCTGAGCTTGCCCGTGTCCAGCCGCGAGATTTCAAGCAGCGCACCGAGGATTTCCTCAACCGCATCAAGGGAGGAGCCGACGTTGCCAGCCAGTTCCGACTGGGATCGGTTCTCGGAACGCTCGGCAAGGGCCGTCGCATAGAGGCGCGCGGCGTTCAACGGCTGGAGAATGTCGTGGCTGGCGGCGGCGAGGAAGCGCGTCTTCGACAGATTGGCCTGTTCAGCCTCGGATTTGGCGCGCGCCAGTTCCTCGTTCACGCGCGTCAATTCGTCCGTCCGTTCAAGAACCCGGCGCTCCAGCGTTTCATTCGCCAAATTCAGCGCCTTTTCCGCCGCTACTGCCTCGGAAATGTCCGTGTAGGTCGTGACGATGCCGCCATCGGGCAAGTGGTTTGAGCGGGTTTCCAGCCAGCGGTCGGGCTTGTAGAGACGCAGGCGCGCCGGCTCGGTGTTGTTGACGAAACCATGCAGCCGGGCCGCGATGGAATCGGAGCTGAAATTGGGCCCGTAGGCGCCTCGTCGGGCGTTGTAACCCACAATATCGTCCAGTCCGACACCGAAACGGACCAGATCGCCCGGCAACTCAAAAAGGTCGCTGAACGCGTGATTCCAGCAGACCAGCCGGAGATTGCTATCGAACACGGTCACGCCCTGCTTGGCGTGATCGAGCGCGTGCTGGAGCAAGGTACGGCTGTACTGGATCGCGGCGGACGCGTCGTCGAGCAGTTTCAGCGCCGCCTCGGTCGAGACATTTCGGCGGCGCAGCATCAGCGACAGGACAAGGCGCGAGGACGCCGCACCGATCACCGAGGCGAGAAGATGTTCGGCAAAACGGATCGTATGGGCATCGGCTTCGATCTCGATCGTATCATCAAGCCCCTGTCGTTCCGAATAGGTTGCAAACTCGGCGTTCGTCCGCTCCTCGCCCAGATAGCGCGCCACCGTCGTCTTGAGCTCAGCGATGGTGACCGCGCTGCGCCAGAGCCGGAACCCGCTGCCCGCGATGCCGGTGTCGGCGCCAATGAACAGGTTGGCCTGAAGGCGCTCGACAGGTGTCGACGCCCGGCTCAGCGAGATTCCGACATAGAGCAGGATGTTGATGCCAAGCGAAATCAGCACCCCGCTGGCCAGGGGCGACAAATCCCCGATGGCAAAGGTCGCCGGACGCAGCCAGGCGATCCCCCAGATGCCATGATCGAGCCAGCTTGCGACGTCCCCGTCGGAACTGGCGAAGGACGGCAGCAGCAGGAGCAAGAACCACGCGAGCAGGCCGCCCACAGATCCCGCCACGGCCCCACGGGCATTGCCACCATGCCAGATCATGCCGCCGAAGAAGGCCGGGGCAAGTTGCGAGACCGCCGCAAAGGACAAAAGCCCGATGCTGGCAAGCGAAACATCGGTGGACGTTCGGTAATAGACATAGCCGAGCAGCAGGACCAACATGATCGCCATCCGGCGAATGCCGAGCACGATGCCCCCGAAATCCCAACCACCGAACTGCCGGGTTTCAGCCCGGACCGCCACCGGGTTACCCTCCCGCCGCTGAGCGCGAGCCTCGCGAAAACGGCTGTTGCTCTTGAGCAGGATCGGAATGACAAGATCATTCGAGACCATCACGGAAAGGGCAACCGTTTCGACGATGATCATGGCCGTGGCCGCAGACAGCGCACCGACAACCGCGATGGTCGTGATGGCGGAAGACTGCGATATCATCGGCAGCGCCAGCACCGTCAGATCCGCATCCACTCTGCCCTGAAGGCGCAGAAGGCCCGCAACCGCGATGGGCACGACGAAAATATTGATGGCAACGAGATAGGCCGGGAACATCCAGGCAGCCCGGCGCACGTCGCTCCGGTCCCGGTTTTCCACCACCAGCACATGAAACTGGCGCGGCAACAGCACGGCTGCGAAGGCCGCAATCAATGTGTTGACAATCCAGGTGCCAGCATCTGGCGCAAAATTCAGCTTGGCTCCGATGGCCGGGTCGGCCAGTGCCTGGGCAAACAGATCACCCCAGCCCCGAAAAATGCCCCAGACCGTGAAAATGCCAACGATCAGGAAGGCCAGCAACTTGACGAAGGATTCGGTGGCGACCGACAGGATCAAACCGTCCTGATGCTTGGTGGCGTCAGAATTGCGCGTGCCGAAGACCATGGCAAAAAATGCCAGAATGATCGCCACCCAGAGCGCGCCATCCGAGCGGGTTGCCTGTTCGGCCGAGGTGCGCACCGAACTGAGACCGGGCACAGAGATCAGTTCCAGCGTCAGCGAAACGGCCTTCAATTGCAGGGCGATGTAAGGGACGATACCGATCAGACAGATGATCGTGACAACCGCAGCGACGGTTTCGCTCTTGCCGTAACGCGCCGCGATCATATCAGCGATGGAGGTGGTGTTCTGCGACTTGCCGATCTTGACGATGCGCTCGAGTACGCGCCAGCCGAACAGGAAGACCAGCGCCGGCCCAAGATAGATCGGCAGAAAATCGTATCCCGAGCGCGAGGCAAGCCCCACGGAGCCGAGGAACGTCCAGGACGTGCAGTAGACGGCCAGCGACAGTGCATAGATGACCGGACGCAGGCGCCCGTTCAGCACACGTTGGCCGGTCGTATCGCCAAAGTGCGCGACCACAAACAGGACGCAGAGATAGAACAGCGCCCAAGTCAGAACGATCCAGCCGTCAACCATCCCCTGCCCGCTGTGTTTCCTTCACGCAACCGAACAGCGAAATTGCCGTTCGCGCAAGCGATATCCCTGATGAACACACGCGCGCCGCTACGAAAGGCCAACAGACCGATTGCAGAAATACCGAATTGGAGTAAAAGAAGCGCCGTCGGTGGCGCATGTGGCGATCCGACCGAAACCTGGGGGTCTAAATGCTTAAGGAATTCAAGGAATTTGCCCTCAAGGGCAATGTGGTCGATCTTGCGGTCGGTGTCATCATCGGCGCTGCGTTCAGCAAGATCGTCGATTCGCTCGTCGGCGATATCATCATGCCGATCGTGGGCGCCATCACCGGCGGTGTCGATTTCTCGAACCTGATGATCAGCCTCAGCGGTGCAGCGAGCAAGGCCATAGCCACCGGCGCCGGCTATGCGAAAGTCAAGGAAGCCGGTGCCGTGCTCGGCTACGGCCAGTTCCTCACGGTCGTCGTCAACTTCCTGATCGTCGCCTGGGTGCTGTTCCTCGTGATCAAGGCCATGAATTCGCTGAAAAAGGCTGAGCCGCCGGCACCGCCCGCCGCTCCGCCGGCCGAGCTTGCGGTTCTCACCGAGATCCGCGACCTGCTCGCCAAGAAGTAAGCTGCCATTATTGGCAACACGAACCCTCCCGGCCCGCCGGGAGGGTTTTTTGTTTTCATGTCTAAGTTTTTGATTTGCCTTTTGGCGGTTTCGCCGTGAGAAACGGAACCATGTCAAACCATCCCGCCCCTGCCCTGCTGCCCGTCAATCAAGCCGCCCTCGATGCGCCCTCCAGCGGGATCGTCGAGGTGTTCAACTATGGCCGCAACAAGCCCGGCCTGTTGCCGCTCTGGGTTGGCGAGGGCGATCGTCCGACCCCCGCCTTCATTCAGGAAGCCGCTGTCCGCTCGCTGCAGGACGGGGAAACCTTCTACACCTACCAGCGCGGCATCCCTGCCTTGCGCGAGGCGATCGCCGGCTATCTTGGCACGGTTTACGGCCAGACGTTGTCGCCCGAGCGCTTTTTCGTCACTTGCGGCGGCATGCACGCGCTGCAAATCGCCATGCGGATCGTATCGGGCGCCGGCGACGAAGTGATCGTACCCACCCCGGCCTGGCCGAATTTCACAGGCGCCATCACGGTGAACGGCGCTCGCCCGCGGGAAGTGGAACTGGTTTTGAAAGACGGGCGGTTCACGCTCGATCCTGAAGCGCTCAGCGCCGCGATTACGGAACGGACCCGCGCCATCTGCCTCAACACGCCGGCCAACCCCAGCGGCTGGACAGCGACGCGCGGCGAACTCGAACAGGTTCTCGCCCTTGCGCGTCGGCATGGGCTGTGGATCATCGCTGACGAAATCTACGGTCGCTTTTTCTACAGCGGCGCGCGTGCGCCGTCCTTCCGCGACATCATGGACGAGGATGACCGCATCCTCTTTGTCCAGACGTTTTCGAAGAACTGGGCCATGACCGGCTGGCGCATCGGCTGGCTGGAGGCGCCGCCCGCCCTCGGGCAGATCATCGAAAATCTCATCCAGTATTCCACGTCCGGCGTTGCCGTGCCGCTGCAACGGGGAGGCATTGCGGCGCTGACCCACGGCGAGCCACTCATTCTCGAACAGCGGGCGCTCGCCGAGCAGAACCGCGCGTTGCTGCTGGATGCGTTCCGCGGCATCAACGGCCTCACTGTGCCGGATCCGTCAGGCGCGTTCTATCTCTTCCTCCGGGTTGAAGGCATGACGGACAGCCTCAACGAAGCCATGGCCCTCATCGACAGTGCTGGCGTAGGCCTTGCGCCCGGCAGTGCGTTCGGTGCTGGCGGCGAGGGGTTTTTCCGCCTCTGCTACCTGCGCAACAGCAAAGACATCGCCGAGGCCGCGCGCCGCTTGCGCAAGGCGCTGCTTGCGAGACGCTGATGCGCGCACAACCTTCGCTTGTCGTGACAGGGCGCACATTGGCGGCCGGGCTGGCCGGCGGCGTGATATTTGCGGTCGGGCACCTGCCGGTGCCGTGGCTGGCTGGCCCAATGTTTGCGGTGGCTCTCCTGGCACTCCTCGACATCAAGGTGGAAATGCCCACCGTGTTGCGCGATATCGGCTTTCTTTTCGGCAGCGTGTCGCTGGGGGCAACGGTCACGCCCGAGGCGCTCCAGACGATCACGCGCTATCCGGTCAGCGTCGCATTCCTCGCCCTTTCGGTGTTCGCAACGGTCTTTCTCAGCGGACGAATGCTGGAAAAGGTCTATGGCTGGGACCGGCCCACGGCCTTTCTGGCCTCGGTGCCTGGCGCGCTCAGCATGGTGATGGCGCTGGCCGCCGCCAGCAGCGGCGATGTCCGGCGTATTGCCATCGTCCAGGCCGTGCGTCTGTTCGCGCTGGTCATCGGCCTGCCGCTTGTCATCAATGCGGTCGTGGTGATCGGGCCGGTCGGCGATGCGCCAATCGTCACGCCTGCGGCAATGCTGGTGCTGTTCTTAACCGCCTATGTCGCGTCACTGATTTTCGGCAAGCGCATCGCCAATCCGATGTTCCTTTGCGGCATGATCACCAGCACGCTGTTGCACGTCACCGACCTCATTCCCGGGCGATTGCCGGAACCGGTCACTATTGCCGGCATGATGCTGGTGGGGGTGTTCGCCGGTGTGCGCTTTCAGGGCGCAACCTTCCGCATGGTCGCGAGCTATTTCGCACCGGCGCTGATGGTCCTGATGATCGCGCTGGCCATATGCCTTGTAACAGCCTTTGCCGTCTACGAACTGACAGGGCTCGATCCGGCGGCGATTCTGGTCGCTTTTGCGCCGGGCGGCGCGGAGGCAATGATCATGACGGGCGCGGCCATGGGGCTCGATACGCTTTATGTCTCGACCCACCATGTCTTGCGCACGGTGGGCCTCAACACGGTGACGCCATTCTTCGCGCCGGGGCGCCCCGACGCCGAAGATGAATAGGCTTCAGAGCGCAAAACCACCATCGGCGAGATGGATTTGCCCGGTGGTGTAGCTCGACTCATCCGAGGCGAGATAAACTGCAAGCATCGCAATTTCCTCGGCAGTGCCGAGGCGGCCCATCGGCTGGCGATCAATGAAGGCCTGACGGACGGCCTCGACCGACTGGCCGGTGTTATGCGCCAGGGTGTTGATCCGATCCTCAAGCGACGGCGATTCGATGGTGCCGGGACAGATGGCGTTGGCGCGCACACCCTTGCGGATGTAATCGGCCGCAACCGCCTTGGTCAGGCCAATCACGGCAGCCTTGGTCGCACCATAGACGTAGCGGTTTGGAATGCCGCGCACCGAGCCAGCCCCCGAGGCGATGTTGACGATGGAGGCATTGCCATTGGCCAGCATTCCCGGGAGGAAGGCCGAAATCGTGCGATGCATCGACTTCACGTTGAGATCAAAGGAGAAATCCCAGTCCTGCTCGGAGCAATCCAGCACGGTTCCGTGATGCACGAAACCGGCGGCATTCACCAGAATGTCGATTGCTCCCACCTTTTCGGCGAAGGCCTGCACCGCGCGCGTGGAGCGCACGTCCAGCTTGCGGCGCTTCACCTTGGCCAGTTCATCGAGCTTGGAGACATCGAGATCGGTCGCATAGACCTTCGCACCCTCGCGTGAAAATGCGGCGGCGATGGCCTGGCCAATGCCCTGGCCTGCGGCGGTAACAACGGCAGTCTTGCCCTTGAGGCGTCCGGTCATGATCCTGATCCTTGCATCCGTAGAGAGGCGCGGAGCCTCCCGCCAAACGCCGGCAAATGCAAGTATCTTGTATGACAAATCAGGCCGCGGCGCGTTTCCGCCAAGGCCTGACCTGGGCCTGGCGTTACGCCTTCAGCTTCTCGCTCATCGAAACAAGGCGCGCCAATGTCGTCTTGAAGAAGCCTGCCGTGCGCTCGTCGGCCAGCTTGCCATCTTCGCTGAACGCGGTCGCGGCATTGCCCACGGCCACCATCTCCGGCACCAAGGTCGCGCCGAAGCCGAGTTCCAACACCGTGCGCAACTGGGTCAGGCCGCGATAGGTTCCCATTGCACCGGGGGAGGCCCCGCCAAGCGCCACGACCTTGCCGGCAAGGCCGGTGGCCGGCGCGCCAGGCTTGGCAACCGTTGCCCAGTCGAGCGCGTTCTTGAGCGCGGGCGCATAGCCGGCGTTGTATTCAGGCGAAGCAATGAACATGCCGTCATGCTCGTCGAACAGCTGGCGCAACTCGTGCGCCGCCTTCGGCGCGTTGCCAAAGCCCGTGGCATCAACGAGCGGCAGCTCGAACTTGCCAAGGTTGATATAGGTGACTTCAGCGCCCAGCGCCTGCAGTTCGCGGGCAGCAAGGCCCGCCAGCCGGTCGTTGAAAGACCCAGGACGCGAGGAGCCGGAAAAGACGAGAATCTTGGCGGTCATTGTTTGAAAAATCCTATGGGGGAGACGATCAACGTGATCTAGGAGCGGCAGCGCGAAAATTCCACCGTTTCAGAAAAGCACTTCCTCACAATTCTCATTGCAACTTTGCAAGTTCGCCCGCAGGCGACCCAAAATGCAGCCCACGCGACGAGAACCGGCGCGGAGATTGGTACAACCTGCCCTTTCCAACCCGGTTCTCCCATGCAACATTCGTCGTATGGGCCGCGTGGCCGATTACAGAAACAGGGAGATGGACATGGTTTCCAAACGCACCTTTCTTGCCGGCATAGGCGCTGCTGCTGTATTGCCGCGTGCTGTCGTCGCACAGGCACCTGCGTTTTTCCGCATCGGCACGGGCGGCACTGCCGGCACCTATTACCCTGTCGGTGGCATGATCGCCAATGCCATCTCCGATCCGCCGGGGCTGGTGCTGACCGCTGTTGCTTCCAACGGTTCGGTCGCGAATGTCAATTCCATCGTCTCGGGCGCAGCGGAATCGGGCTTCGTGCAGGCCGATGTTGCCTTCTGGGCCTATTCGGGCACCGGCGTCTGGGAAGGCAAGCCGAAGGTGGCGGAACTCCGAGCCATCGCCAACCTTTATCCCGAATCAGTGCATGTGGTGGTGCGCAAGGGCATTGCCAAATCCATCGCCGAACTCAAGGGCAAGAAGGTTTCGCTCGACGAGCCGGGCTCGGGCACCCTGCTCAACGCCCGCGCGATTCTGGGCGCCTACGGCATCACCGAAAAGGACATCACGCCCGAATTCCTCAAGCCCAACCAGGCTGCGGAAAAGCTGAAGGATGGCTCGGTTGATGCGTTCTTCTTCACCGGTGGCTTTCCGGCGGCGGCGATTTCGGAGCTTGCCTCCACCGGTTCGGGCATCGATCTTCTGCCCATTGACGGCGATGGCGCGGCCAAGCTGCGGGCCTCCTTCCCGTTCTTTGCCGAGGATGCGATTCCGGCGAACACCTACAAGGGCATCGGCGCGGTGAAAACCGTGGCGGTCGGTGCCCATTGGGTGACGTCGGCGAAGATCGCTGACGATCTCGTCTACCGCGTCACAAAGGGGCTGTGGTCCGACAAGACCCGGGCCGTGCTCGATGCCGGCCACGCCAAGGGCAAGGCCATCACCAAGGCCAATGCGCTCACCGGCATCGGCGGTGTGCCGCTGCATCCGGGCGCGGCGCGCTTCTACAAGGAAGCCGGGCTGCTGAAGTAATCTAGGCGTTCGTCATGGCCGGTTCCGTACCGGCCATGACTCCCTATTCGATTGGACTGCCCTTGACCCCGCAGAGCGCCACCCCATCTGCTGCTGAACTCCAGCGGCTGGAAGAAGAACTCGATCCGGAAATGGCTTTCCGCAAGGTGCCGCATGGAACGGCGCTGATCGTCGGCGTACTCCTGTTCGCGCTTTCGGCCTTCCATTATTACACCGCCGGCTTCGGCCTTTTGCGCGAGACGACCCATCGCGGCATTCACCTGGCTTTCGTTGTCGGCCTCATTTTTCTCGTCTTCGGCGCGCGGGCGGAGACCAGCAAGACAGTTCAGGAATCCACGTTGTTCTCGCCCGGCGGCGTACCGCTGCTTGATTGGTTGCTGGCTTTGGGCGCGGCCACTTCGGCGCTTTATGTGCCGTGGATTTTCACCGATCTTCAGTTCCGCGTCGGCAACCCATCGCCGCTGGATGTGACGATGGGGACGATCGCCATCGTGGTGCTGCTGGAGGCAACGCGCCGATGCATGGGCTGGGGCCTGCCGCTGATTGCGCTCTTTTCGCTCGCTTATGCCTATTTCGGCCCGTGGTTTCCGGGCATTTTCCTACATCCGGGCGCAACCTGGAATGTCATTGTCAACCACCTCTATCTGACCAGCCAGGGGATTTATGGCGTCGCACTCGGCGTGGTGGCGACTTACGTGTTCCACTTCGTGCTGTTTGGCGTTCTGGCGACGCGCGTCGGGCTTGGGCGGCTGTTTCTTGGCGTCGCTGCGGCAGTGGCCGGGCGCTTTGCCGGGGGCCCGGCAAAAATCTCGATCTTCGGCTCGGCTCTGTTCGGCATGATCTCGGGCTCGTCGGTCGCCAATACCGTGACGGTCGGCTCGCTCACCATCCCGATGATGATCCGCCTCGGCTATCAGCGTCATTTCGCCGCCGCCGTGGAATCGACTGCGGCAACCGGCGGGCAGATCACGCCGCCGATCATGGGGGCGGCGGCTTTCCTGATGGTCGAGTTTCTCAATATGCCTTACGCGGCCATCGTGCTCGCGGCGATTGTACCGGCCTTCATGCATTTCTTCGGCGTGCTGATGCAGGTGCATTTCGAGGCGAAAGCCAACGGAATGCGCGGGTTGAGGGATGATGAAATTCCCAAACTCAGCGACGTTCTGCGCGCAGAATGGCCGACCATCGCGCCCCTGTTTGCGCTGATCGTCGTGCTTTTTTCCGATTACACGCCCTATCTGTCGGCGTTCTGGGGGATCACGGGCTGCATGCTGCTGGCCTTGAGCCGCCACCGTGCCATCACCGCGCTCGCCTTCATGGTGATCATCGGCATTGCCGCGCCGTTCGAGATTTTAAGGATGCCCGGCGCAAACGCGATCCTGTTCGGCGCCGCTGCTGTCGTCATGCTGCACGGTTATTTTACCCACCCCGACCGCAAGGAGAAACTGAACGACCTTGTCGACAGCTTCATCGTCGGTGCCAAGTATGCCATCGCGGTGGGCGCGGCAGCGGCAACGGTCGGCATCATCGTCGGCGTCGTCACCCTCACGGGCGTCGGCTTCAAGATCTCGTGGATCGTCACCTCCTCGGCCGATTCCATGGCCAAATCACTGCTGGGCGCGCTGCCGCTTTTGCCCATCACCATCAAGGGTGCGACGCTGTTCTTCACCCTGGTCATGACGGCCATTGTCTGCATTCTGCTGGGCTGCGGCGTCCCCACCACCGCGACTTATATCATCATGGTCACGGTGGCCGCACCGGCGCTCGGGATGCTCGGTGTCGCCCCCATCGTCGCGCATTTCTTCGTGTTCTATTATGGTGTGCTGGCCGATGTGACACCGCCCGTTGCCATCGCAGCCTATGCGGGCGCTTCCATGGCCGGGGCCGATCCATTCAAGACAGGCAATACCGCCTTCCGTCTGGCGCTCGGCAAGGCGCTGGTTCCCTTTGTCTTTGCGTTTTCGCCGGCGATGCTGATCGTCGCGCCGGGCTTCACCTGGGGTGAATTCCTGTTCACCACCCTCTCCTG
>JAIUNP010000104.1 GCA_020161975.1 Pseudomonadota bacterium | reverse complement strand
CATGGTCACAGGATCATTCCTCCCTCGGCCAACAGCGCGGCGCGGGCCTCGTCATGGTCTGAAAACGGGATGACGGTACCGCCGACGATCTGCCCGGTTTCATGCCCCTTGCCGGCGATGACCAGCGCATCGCCGTCCTTCAGCATGGCGACAGCCGCATGGATCGCTTCGGAGCGATCACCGATCTCCCGCGCACCCGGCGCGGCCACGAGAATTTCGCGGCGGATTTCCGCCGGAACTTCCGAGCGCGGATTGTCATCGGTCACGATCACGACATCGGCCTTGTCCGTGGCGATGGCTCCCATGATCGGGCGCTTGCCGCGGTCCCGGTCGCCACCACAACCGAACACGACGATGAGTTGCCCCGACACCGAACCGCGCATTGTCCCCAGCACAGAAGCGAGCGCCTCGGGCTTGTGCGCATAATCGACGAAGACCGGTGCAGTGCCCTTGGCCCCCACCCGTTCCAGCCGGCCCGGCACACCCTTGAGCTGGGCCATTGCGTTGAACACACGCTTTGCCGGCGCGCCGAGCGCCAGCGCAAAACCGGCAGCAACCAATGCGTTTTCCACCTGAAACGCGCCGGTCAGCGGCAGCATCACCTCGTAGGCGTTCTTCGCGTAAGCCAGCGCCAGCCGCTGCCCGAAAGCCTCATTCGCCACGTTGAGCAGCCGAAGATGGTCACCTGCCCGCCCGGTGGTGAAGAGTTTCAACCCGCGCTTTTCGCAAACCGCCTTCACATCGCCCGATCGGTCGCCATCCATATTGAGGATCGCCGGCGCACCATCGGGCAGCAGCGTCTCGAACAGCCGCAACTTGCAGGCAAGGTACTCCTCGATGCTGGCGTGATAATCGAGATGGTCGCGCCCGAGATTGGTGAAAGCGCCCGCCGTCAACCGGATGCCGTCGAGCCGACGCTGATCGAGTCCATGCGAGGACGCCTCGATGGCGAGATGCGTGATGCCCTCACCCGCGAGCGCATCAAGTGTCCGATGCAGCGTCAGTGGGTCAGGCGTTGTCAGCGAGCCGTATTGCGCACCCTTGCCCGTGATGATTCCGAGCGTTCCAAGGCTCGCCGAAGGATGGCCGGTTGCTTCGAAGATCTGCCGTGTGAAGTCCGCGACAGAGGATTTGCCCGCCGTCCCCGTCACCGCAACAATGGTGCCCGGTTGGCGCGGATAGGCAAGCGCGGCGGCCTTCGCCAGCGCGAGCCGCGCATCCGCGACCGGCGCAAACAGGACATTGGCCGGCAGCCCCGCAGGCCGCGCGCCTTCGCCGATCACAACCACGGCGCCGGCCTCGGCCGCCTTGACGGCATAGAGCGCACCGTCGGTTTTCGATCCCGCGAGCGCAAAGAAGGCATCGCCCGGTTTCACCGCCCGGCTGTCGAAGGCAAGCCCCGTCACAAGCGGACGCGGGCCTTCCGCCGGAAGGCCCAGACCATGCGCAAGTTCGGCATAATCGATCCGCATGTCAGTCTCTCAACACCTGATGCCTGAGGTTCAGCCGCGAGACGAGCGGGAAGGGCTGCTGCGGAAACTCGAACCGCGGCGCGACATCGAGCATCGGCCCGACCCGTTCAATGATCTTTCCAGTGGTCGGCGCCGCATTCCAGCCGGAAGTGGCATAGCCATGCGTCTCCGGCAGGCCCTGCGGCTCATCGAGCATGGTCAGGAACAGATAGCGCGGCTTGTCCGCAGGCACCACCGCCATGAAGGTGGTGAGCAGTTTGGTCTTGGAATAGCGTCCGCCGATGACCTTTTCGGAGGTCCCGGTCTTGCCGCCCACGTAATAGCCAGGAACATTCGCCTTGCTGGCGCTGCCCTTCTCGGCATTGAGCCGCATGACGAACCGCATGGCTTCGGAGGTCTCCGGCTTGATGACGCGGCGGGCAATCGCCTGCGCTTCCTCGCGCGTCCTCTTGAGGTAGGTGGGCGGAATCATCAGCCCGCCGTTGACCAGCGAGGCCGTCGCCACCACCGCTTGCAGCGGAGATACGGCAAGACCATGGCCGAAGGAGATGGTCATGGTGTTGAGTTCACCCCACTGCTGCGGGACGATCGGCATGGCCGATTCCGGCATCTCGGTGCGCAGCCGCTCCAGCTGGCCCATCTTGCGCAGAAAGGCCTTGTGCCCCTCGACACCGACCGCCAGCGCCATGCGCGCCGTGCCGATGTTGGAGGAGTAGATGAAGATTTCCGGCACCGAGAGGACGCGCTTCTGGCCGTGATAGTCGTTGATCGCAAACCGTCCATAGCGCAGGGGCCGCGTGGCGTCGAAATGCGAAGTGAGCGATACCTTGCCGGAATCGAGCGCCATTGCCGTGGTCATCGCCTTGAAGGTCGAGCCCATTTCATAGACACCGACTGCAAGGTGGTTGATGTTCTCAGGCTTCAGCGCATCGGTCGGGTTGTTGGGGTCGTAATCGGGCAGTGAAACCTGGGAGACGATCTCGCCCGTGTTGACATCCACGATAACGCCGCCCGCCGCCTTGGCCTTGAACTTCTTCATCGCATCGATGAGTTCGAGGCGCATGGCGTGGTTCACGCGCATGTCGATCGACAGGCGCACCGGCTTGAGTTCCATCGGCTTGCCGCCGAACCCGAGGCTTTTCAGGTCGTTGAGTCCCTGCCCATCGATCCATTTCTCGATGCCGGCAATGCCCTGGTTGTCGACATTGGCGAAGCCGAGCACATGGGCCGCCACCTGCCCGTTGGGATAGACACGCTTGAACTCGGGAATGAAGCCGATGCCGGGCAGACCGAGCCGGTGCACTTCGGCCTGCTGGCGCGGCGTCACCTCGCGCTTCACCCAGATGAAACCCTTGCGACTGCCGAGCTTGTCGCGCAGATCTTTGGCATCGAGATCGGGGAAGACTGCGTTGAGCAGTTCCACTGCCTCGTCCTTGTCGATGATGCGGCGCGGTTCGGCGAAGATCGAAACCATCTTCACATCCGCTGCCATGAGTTCACCGTTCCGGTCCAGAACCGGGGGGCGCGCACCTGAGGTTGCTTCCTGTGCCTGGCGGCGGATCGTCGGCTGATCGTCGGACATCATGGCAAGATGCACGAGCCGCCCGCCCAGAATGCCGAACACAGCCGTGAAGGCAAGCCCGGCCATCAGGAGGCGTTTGGAGCTTTTGTCGGGCCGCGTGTGAAACAGGTCCGAAATGATCCGGCGCACCCCGGCCCAGCTTGGCCTGTACTGCCCCAGCCCGGAAAAATCTGGCAACGGAAATGGCTCCCGCTGGCGCGGTGGCGCGCAGACGGCAGGCGCCTCCGCATTCGAACGGCGGAAGCGGGAAGGGACGGCCCTGAAAACGCGCAACATACTCAGCATTTCAATCATCCACTCAACCGATTACGGACGATCGGATTTGCGCCCGGACTTGCCCGCAGGCTCCGGCGACGGAATCGATCCCGTGATGCCGAGCGCATCGAGCTTGGCGCCGATCTGATCGACCTGCGCCTTCCGTTCGGGAATGTCCTGCACGCGCGCGATCTGCGTTGATTTGACCGGCTTCATGTCGAGATATCGCTGGGCCAGCGCCTCCAGCCGATAGGGGCGATTCAGAAGCTGCCATTCCGCCTTCAGAACGGCGATCTGGTCCTTTTCCTTCTCGACCTGCGCTTCGAGCTTCTTGACCTGCTCGGCATAGAAGATCGTTTCATACTTGGTCTGGTAGGCCCAGGCCGCAGTGCCGACCAACAAGGTCAGGACAGAGATATTGAGCAGGCGGAGCATCAGCGCCTCCCTTTCTTACGCAACGGAACTGTGGACAGTTGAGCAACCTGCGCCTCGATGGCGCGCGCAGGCGAATTGGTGCGGACAGCCGCCCGGAGCTTGGCCGACCGGGCCCGCGGATTGGCGGCAACCTCGGCTGCCGAAGCTGTCACCGGCCATTTGCCGACGATCCTGAAGGTCGCCTCGCCGGTCACCGGAACAGGGCTGTGGCGCGAACCGCCGCCGCGCCCCGAGCGGGCGGCAAAGAACATCTTCACGATCCGGTCTTCCAGCGAATGGAAGCTGACCACAGACAGCGTACCATCAGGCTTCAGTACACGCTCGGCGGCATGAAGCGCCCGAACCAGCTCACCCAGTTCATCGTTGACCGCGATGCGCAGCGCCTGGAAGGTCCGCGTCGCGGGGTGGATATCACCGGGGCGGGTGCGGATGATCCGACCGATCATGTCGGCAAGCTGCCGCGTCGTTGTGAACGGCTTTGCCTTCCGGTCGGTCACGATGGCCCGAGCGATCAGCCGCGACAGGCGTTCCTCGCCGAAATGATAGAAGATGTCGGCAAGTTCGGCCTCATCAGCGCCGTTGACGAGGTCTGCGGCGCTTTCCCCCTCCTGCGCCATACGCATGTCGAGCGGGCCATCGTGCCGGAAGGAAAATCCGCGAATGGCCTCGTCGATCTGCATCGAGGACACGCCGATATCGAGGACCACGCCATCGATAGCAGCAATGCCCGCCTCATCGAGGATCGAATCAAGATCGCCGAAGCGGCCATGCACCAGCGTCAGCCGGCCCGCCGCCTCGCGCACCAGCCCCTGCCCGTCCCGAACCGCATTGGGGTCGCGATCAATGGCGATGACGCGCGCGCCTTCGGTCGCAAGGATTGCCCGCGTATAGCCACCCGCCCCGAAGGTTCCGTCCACATAAATGCCATTGGCTGTCACGCCGAGCGCCGCCACGGCCTCCGGCCCCAGCACCGGAATGTGCCGCATTTCATTTGCGCCGGAACCGGCCTTGCCCACCGCATCCGTCATTTCAACCCCTCCGTGCCCCGCCAGCCGGTCATCCGGAAAACGACGCGCGAACGCGGCAGCGCACGGCGGAAAGCCGCACGGGGAAGCGTTGCGAACCAGTCTCCGGTTGGGATGCATCGCGATAACATGGGGCCGGACGGCCTTCAATGAGGGGACGCCGGGCACAGGGCTCGGCAGGGAGCTTGAAGGCCCATTAGACGTTGTTAACCCTAAGGAACGGTTACCATTTGCGCCCGCGCTGCCAGCCGCTTGGCCAGATTGCGGATTGACCTTGACGCCCCCCCGGACCTACCCATGGCATGAACGACAACTGGAGAACGCATCATGTCGAAGCCCCTGTCGGGCCGTACAGCCCTTGTCACCGGCTCCACCAGCGGAATTGGCCTTGCCATCGCCACGGCATTTGCTGAAGCCGGCGCCCGCATCGGCCTCAACGGTCTCGGCACCCCCGAACAGATCAAGGCCGCCACCAACCAGTTGCAGAAGGCCGGCGCGCCGGACGTTCGCTACTTCGACGCCAACCTCATGGACCCCGCCGCCATCGACAAGATGATGGCCGAAGCCCTGAAATGGGGCGGCGGCGTCGACATTCTGGTCAACAACGCCGGAATGCAGTTCACTGCCTCCGTCGCCGACATGCCCGTTGAAAAGTGGCAGGCCATCATCAATCTCAATCTGTCGGCTTGCTTCTACACCATGCGCCACGCCCTGCCGGCCATGGCGGCGCGCGGCTTTGGCCGGGTCATCAACATCGCTTCCGTGCATGGCCTCGTCGCCTCGATCGAGAAGGCGCCCTATGTCGCCTCGAAATTCGGCCTTGTCGGCCTTACCAAGGTTGCGGCCCTCGAATATGCCGCCGCCGGCGACCGCGCCTCGGGCGGCGTCACCGTCAACGCCATCTGCCCCGGCTGGGTGGAAACGCCGCTGATCGAGCCGCAGATCATGGCGCGCGCGGAAAAGTTCGGCGGTGATCGCGCACAGGGCTACAAGAACCTTGTCCTCGAAAAGGAACCCTCGGGCCGCATGGCCGACCCGTCGGACATCGGCGCCCTTGCGCTGTTCCTCTGCTCGAAGGCCGCGCATAACATCACCGGCACCGCCGTGCCGGTCGATGGCGGCTGGACCGCGCAGTAAGCCGGTTTGCCTTCCAATCCGGTGTTCCCCGGCCTTGGAAACGTGGATGGTCCGCGAAGGCGGACCATCCACGTCTTTAAGTTTGGATCGGCGGCTTGAACGTCTCGGGATGCGGCTCGAAACTCGTGACATGGCTGCCAGGCCAGCGCGCATTCGCCCACAGAGCGAAGGAGCCACAATTAGCGCCGACATCGAGGATATCGAGCCCCTGCCCATCGTAATGGGCTTCATATTCGCCTTCCAGAACGTCCTTGATGGCCCAGTGCATCGCTTCCGGCACATTCAGCACCATCGGAATGCGCGCGACATATCATGTCATGGTCGAACTCCCGCCGGGGGAGAAGACGGCGCATCGCTGGAAAACACAAGCGGGGGATGGCCCGCCCTCATCGCTCCGCGCGCAGAAGATCGCGCAAGGTCGTGATGGTCGAGAAATCCGCGACCCCATCCACCCGTTCCGGACGCCAGTGGCGCTGGAACGCCTTGACGACAAAGGCTGTCTCCTCGTCGAATTGCCCGCTTTGCGGCACGGCAAAGCCGAGCATCGCCAGCATCTGTTGCAGTGCCGCGACAGGCGCGCCGCCATCGCCCTGCTGGTAGAAATGTCCCGAGCGGATCGGCACCGGCTCCACCCACAGGCCCAGCCCGGCCTCGTCATTGAGCCGCTTCCACGGAAACGCCTCGCCGGGATCACGCTTGCGGCGCGGCGCAATGTCGGAATGGGCGAGCACATTGGCTCTCGGAATCTGCCAGCGGTCGCAGATATCCGCGACGAGTTTGATCACCGCCGTGATCTGTCGCTTCGGAAACTGGGGCAGCGGCTGGATGTTGAGCGGCGCGTCAGCCAGCCGCTTGTGCGGATCGGCAGGATCAACGCTCCTCCCGTCATGGCCGACGTTGACGATCTCGATGCCGATGGAGCGCGAATTGATGTCGTCAAACCCTCGCCAGATGCCGGCCCCAGCGTGCCAGGCCCTTCGACTTTCCGGCACGAGTTGCAGGATTTTGCCGGTCTCGAACACGAAATAGTGACAGGAAACGCTCGATTCGGGCGTACACAGCCACTTCAGCGCGGATTGGGCATCCGGCATCCCGGTATAATGCAGCAGCACCAGTTCAGGCCGCAGCCCGTCCTTGCGCTCGCCATGGTTTGGGGAGGGGAAAAGCTTCGCATAACGGGAATCAGCCTTGGCGCGCATGTCCCGTTATCAGGCAGGCACAGACCGGGGGCAAGCGTTGCGCCTGCCCCCGCCCCGTCGATCAATAATAGGCCGTGCAGACGCTGTTGCCGTAGTAGTCGCGGCCCCAGCGGGCGCAACGCGGCGCCGTCGCAGCGCCCACCACGGCACCGCCGACACCGCCGATGGCCGCACCCGCCAGCGCGCCGGAGCCACGGCCCGTAGCCGCCGCGCCGATGGCCGCACCCGCCGCAGCCCCAAGCAGGCCGCCACCAACCGCACGATCCCTGGGATCGTTGGTGTTGCAGGCACCAAGTCCCGCCAGCACAAGCGCAACCGCCGCAACACTCATAATCTTCTTCATGATACTCCTCCTCGACGCATGAACCGCGAGTCATCGATAACGAATGGCAATACCGCGCCGCTGTCAAGGAAGCCGTCCGCGCGCCATGCCGCCTGCGTCACCAAATCATGAAAACAGCATCCCCGAATCCCGAATGGCGGCGATTGCCTGCAAATTGCCATGATTTTGCCGGGCCGACACCACGCTGTGCTGACAAAAGCCCGCCCTTTCGCTGCCATTCCAGAGAAGGATAGCCATTTGAAAAACCGCTTCGCACTGGCCGTCGGCCTGATCATCCTTACCGGCACTGCCTCGGCCAGCGAGCAGATCCGCCCGCTCATTGCCCGCCACGCCCAGGCCAACAACGTGCCTGTCGCACTGGCCGATGCTATCGTCCGCATTGAAAGCCGTTACAACCCGGGCGCCCGCAACCGCGCCAACCTCGGCCTCACCCAGATCAGCCACCAGACCGCGCGCGGCATCGGCTATACCGGCACCGCCGCCGGCCTGATGCACCCCGACACCAACCTGCGCTATGGCATCAAGTACCTCGGCATGGCCCACCGCATGTCGCGCGGCGACATCTGCGGCACAGTAATGCGCTACCAGTCAGGGCTTGGCGCAACGCGGATGAATGCGGCCAACCGCATCTATTGCGGTAAGGTCCGCGCGATCATGGGCAGCAAGGTTGCGATGCGCGGCGAGTAACGCTGGCACCCTTGGCCGGGCCGGATACGGCACCGGGTTGTGTGAACCGCTCCGGCGAGCGCTGGGTGGCCTGCCGCCTTGACACTCCTCCCTCCCACAGCGCATGAGAACCGCGCCAGTCGGCCGGGCGGCCGCTCCCTTCGGGGGGAGGAAAGTCCGGGCTCCACGGAAGAACGGCGCCGGATAACGTCCGGCGGGGGCGACCCCAGGGACAGTGCCACAGAGAACGAACCGCCCCGGCACGCCGGGGTAAGGGTGAAAAGGTGCGGTAAGAGCGCACCGCGCGGACGGCAACGGACGCGGCATGGCAAACCCCGCCGGGAGCAAGACCGAATAGGGACGACGAGGGCGGGCAACCGTCCGGGCCATTTTCCGGGCCGTCGTCCGGGTTGGTTGCAGGAGGCGCTGCGCAAGCAGCGTCCCAGATGAATGGCCGCCACGTCGTCCGGAGCAATCCGGGCGGCCCTACAGAACCCGGCTTACAGGCCGACTGGCGAATTCCTTGAAATGCCGGCGCTCTCTCAGAAGGAAGAGTTTTCTTTGCTATGCCAAAGCAATCGCCTTCTGGCCGAAGCGCTGGCGCACCTCGGTCAACAGGGTCGTGCGCGCGCTGACATAGTGTTCATTGGGCACCCAGATCTGGATCTCAATGTCGCTCGCCCCGCCTGACAGTGCCTTGACAGCCACGGTCGTGCCGCGTTCCGCGATCAAATCAGGCAACGCGCCAACAATCGTCTGAAGTTCACTGATCGCCGCGCCAAGATCCGCGCCCGCCGCCACTGAGAGATTCACTTTCAGCACTCGTTCGGGAAAATGCGACATGTTGCGGATGACGCCGGACAGGATCGAGCCGTTGGGAACCACGATATCCACCCCGTCATGCGAGCGCATGTTGGTGTGGAAGAGGTCGATGCTGAGCACGGTTCCTGTCGCACCCGCGGCCTCGATAACATCGCCGACCTCAAATGGCCTCAGAAGGAGGAGCATCAGTCCCGCCGCGACATTCGACAGTGTGCCCTGTAGCGCAAGGCCGATGGCCAGGCCCACCGTACCAAGCAGCGCGGCCAGCGAGGCTGTCTGAACCCCGAACTGCTGGAGCACGATCAACGCGGTCAGTGCCAGCACGAGATAGCGCACCATGCTCGCGATCAGGGGCCGCAGCGTCAGATCGATCCGCGACCGGTCCAGCGCGCGGACAACCAGCCGGTTGATCCAGGAAGCGACATAAAAACCGACCACCAGCACGACAAAAGCGCCAAGCACAGAAGGCGCGTACTCAATAAACATCCGCCACAGCGCGGAGGTGTGTTCAATAATGGCATTCTCGTTCATCGGTGTCCCCGCAGCGATTCAATCGCTTCGCGTGGACGAATACAGGGGCCAATGCGCCGGTCAACGGCGGAATTGCGGCACCACGGGAACAAATGCGCGAGAAACCGAGCCATCCTTGCCGGCGCCGGCCTGGAACAGCCCACGCTGGATAAACTGCGGTTCGGCCATCGCCTCATCCAGCGTTGCAACCACACAGACACAGCAATCAAGCGGTTCAAACACCGTTCGCCAGTGGTCTGAAGGCCGGGCAACCAACCGTTCCGCCACCGCCGCAATGGCCTCGCGTGGCGTGGCATCCGCACCCCGAAAGGCCTCTGGCAGGGCAATGGCCGTGCAGAAGGCCTGCCAGAACTTCTCCTCAAGCGCCCCGACCGCAATCAGTCGCCCATCCGCCGCCGCATAGGTGCGATATCGTGGCGAGCCGCCCGTAAAGAGCTCCGCCCCGTCTCGCGGCACCGCGCCGGTCGCAGCACGCGTCGCCGCCGCGTGCCAGAGGAAGGTCGCCGGCGTATCCGCCATGGCAATATCGAGATGGCTGCCCTCCCCCGTCCTGTCGCGCTGGCGCAGCGCGAGCAGGATGTTGATGACCGCTGGAAAGGTGCCGCCGGCGATATCGGCGGCAAGCAGCGGCGGCATCACCGGATGCGTCGCCCCACCGCTGGAAAGCCCCAGCATTCCGGTCCGCGCGATGTAGTTGAGGTCATGCCCGGCTTCCATGGCGCGCGGGCCCGTCTGCCCATATCCGGTGATCGAGCAATAGATGATGCCGGGATTGATCGCCCGAACCGCTTCATAGCCGAGCCCCAGCCGCGCCATCACACCGGGCCGGAACTGCTCGATCAGGATATCCGCACGTTCCAGATGCGACCGCAGCGCGGCAACTGCCCCCGCGGACTTGAGATCGAGGCTGAGAATCGATTTTCCGTGGTTCAGCGCCGCAAACGCCGCCGATTCCCCATCAACAACGGGCGGAAACCGCCGCATGTCATCACCCTGCGGTGGCTCGATCTTGAGCACCTCCGCCCCGGCCTCGGCCAGCATCATGCTGGTCATCGGCCCAGGCAGCAGGGTTGAAAAATCCAGCACGAACAGTCCGGCAAGCGGCGGCATGAGATCGGCCCCAATCATCAGCATACCAACAATTCGGTATGCCTCCCAGAGACGACATTACCCCAACACGGGTCGCGCGCCAGCCACTCAGTTCAGCAGGAACAGATGCCCCGGCGCGTTGAAACTCGTCGGCTTGATGACATTGGCATGGGTAATCGTGACAGACAGAACCGGCCCATCAAGATTACGGCGCCAGAAATCAAGAAATTTCTTGAGCTCGGGAAAGTCCGGGGACAGATCATACTCTTGCCAGAGATACTCCTGAACAAGATTTCGATGGTCGGGCATCCGGTAGAGGATTTGCGCCGTAGTGAGGCCATAGCCTTTAAGCTGGCGCTGGAAATCGGGCGAAGCAGTCATGCGGGTACTCTCCATTCTGAGGCGAAGAGACAAGGGCAAGCATACGCACGTTTGAATACGCTGCGCCCGGTTCGTTAAAATTGCGTGAGTGGCAGCGCCCGCCCCGCTTGCGCAGCTTTGGGAAGCCCGTAAGGATGCGCGCATGACACGATCCCCTGCGCCGATTTTTGAAACCAAGGATATGCTGTTCTGGCTGGGGCTGATCGC
>JAIUNP010000103.1 GCA_020161975.1 Pseudomonadota bacterium | reverse complement strand
TGTCCCTCGCGGTGGCATCCCGGCGCAGCGAGCCGCCGGACAGCCTTGACTATTTCCCGACGCCGCCGTGGGCGACGCGGGCGCTGTTCGAATGCGTGACCGGAACGGGCTGGCCGATGCGCGCCCTGTACGAACCAGCCTGCGGCGAAGGGCATATGGCCTCGGTGCTGGCGGAATATCTCAAGGATGTTCCGCAGGGCCGCGTCATAGCCTCGGACGTGCATGACTACGGTTTCGGTGCGGTGCAGGACTTCCTGACAGCGCCGCCGGTGGGTGCCGACTGGATCATCACCAATCCGCCGTTCAACAAGGCGGAAGAGTTTCTGCTGAAAGCGCTGGATGAGGCGCGGCACGGCGTGGCGCTGCTGCTGCGCAGTGTGTGGCTGCACGGCACCGGTCGCCATGACCGCGTGTTCCGGGCACATCCGCCCGCGACTGTTGCGCCGTTCTGCGAGCGCGTGCCGATGGTGAAAGGCCGCTGGGACCCGGCAGCATCGACCGCAACAGACTACTGCTGGTTTGTCTGGCGCCGCCGCGAGAGTGGCTGGACCGTGCCGCTCGGCCCGTCGATCACATGGATTCCGCCGGGACAACGCAAGCGCCTGACCCGGCATGACGATGCGTTCCGGTTCGGCGCCATGACGCCGGCGCCGCTGCTTGACGGGGGCGCTGCATGAGTGCCGCGCCGCGCCCGATGCCGATCTCGCTGGGTGGCCAGCCGTTGACCGTCTCGCAACGGCTGTTGCTGGCCGTGCTGTTCGAGACGGACGGGGCGGCGAGCCATGCGCATCTGTCGCAGGCCATCGGCCATAGCCCGAACCCCATCGGGAGCGACATATCACTTGTACGGGTGCATATCAGCCATCTGCGCGCGCGCCTGCACCCGCTGCGCATCGTGATCCAGAATGATCATGGCCGGGGCTATGCCCTTGCGGCGCATTGCCGCCCGCGCCTGCGCGCGCTGTTCGACCGGGAAACCCGCCACCGCAACGGGGTGCAGCCATGAGCCGCGACCGCGACGATGTGGTGATGATCAAGGACCAGCTGGTGGCGCGCCTGCCGGCGCTGCTGGACGTGCTGGTGCCGGGGGCACGGCCACACGGCGCCTACTGGAAAGCGCCGAACCCGACGCGGGCGGAGAAAAGCAACACGTCCTTCACCGTGTGGCGGTCGGGCGCGTGGAAGGAATTTGACGCGGGCGACAGCGAAAAGGGCGATGTTCTGGGGCTTATCGCCTATGTGCACCGCTCGGATTTCACCGATGCGATCAACTGGGCGCGCGACTGGCTGGGCCTTGGCAAGCTGACCCGCGAGGACCGGGCGCGGATGGCCGCCGCCGCGCGCGACAAGGCGGCGGAACGGCAGAGGGATGCCGACCGCAAGGCGCAATGGAAGCGCGAAAAGGCGTTCAAGCTGTGGATGGACGCGGCGGCGATTGCTGCCGGTGATCCTGCCGATCTCTATCTCAAGGGGCGGGGCATCGACCTTGGCGCCATTGCCAGCCTTGTGCCCGGAGAAGGGCGCTTTGCGGCGCGGTGCGAGCACTGGAAGGGCGAAACGCGGATCACGGCCCCGGCCATGATCTGGCCGGTGCGCGTGGCCGGGGCGGTGACGGCGATCCACGCCACGTTTCTCGAGCAGGTGAACGGACGCTGGGGCAAGCTGACCCGCGCCGAACCGCGCCTGATGCTGGGCGCTGTCAAGGGCGGGTTCGTGATGATTGCGCACGGGCCGTCCGGGCTGGACCCCGGCGCAGCGCGGCGGGCCGGGCGGCGTGATCCGCTGGTGGCCGGTGAGGGCATTGAAACCATGGCCTCGCTGGCGATGGGCATTGACGACGCGCGCGTGTGGGCGGCGCTGAACCTCGGCAATCTCGCCGCGCTGCCCTGGCAGCATCCGTGCATCTCGCAAGGGTTCGTGGCGCTTGAAAACGACATCAAGCCCGCCGCGCTGGCCGGGCGCGACAAGGTTCTGGCGGAGGTGACGGCCAAGCTCGGGCAACCGCCCGGCCTGCTGGTGCCGCCGTCCGGCAACGACTTCAACGACACGATCAACTGAAAGGATATCCCATGTCGACAGTCAGAAATGCTTATCTCTCCGCCGCATCGATGATAACGGCGCGCGATCCCGACCTGCCGTTTCTGAACTGGCCGACGCTGGGTGAAGCATTTAAAAACAACGCCCTGCAGCCGATGCTGGAGGCCATGGCCGCGTTCTCGGACAGCCAGCGCACCGCACCGCCCGAAGCGCTGTACCGCCATGCGCAGGGGCTGGGTCTGCACAGGGGCGCGGCGGATGGCTGGGACGCCCTTGCGGATGGCTACCGCGCGGCGTTCACAGTGTTCCATGCCACGGTGCCGATCGCGCTTGATCTCGAACGGCAGACGGCGGCGATTGCCGCAGCCGACGCCAAGCGCACCGCGACGCCGGTGCCCGAAAGCGTGCCGGTGGCGGATACGATCCTCGACCAGGTGGCCGGCATCGGGGAGAAAATCACCGACATTCCGGCGCAGCTGACCATCGGCGCGCCCGCGCCCGCACCGGAGCCCGCGCCCGCACCGGAGCCCGCGCCTGCGCCGGAACCTGTGACGGTCAAGGGCGGCAAGCGCTGATCCTGCCGGCGGCCCGGCACGCCGGGCCGCCTCTTTTTCTCTCTCTCTCCCGGAATGACGCATGTCCCGCAAAGGGTTGACAGCGATTGCTGCCGTTTGGGCAGACGCCAAGGCCGAGGTGGCCCGCCGACAGGCGGCGCGCGACCCGCTGCCGGGAAACGGCGCGCCCAAGGCCGAGGGCGGCTGGGGATACAAGGCCGGAATGTGGCCCGGCGCGCCCGCCGATGCGCTGCCGCCCGATTGTCCGGTGGTGCCACTGGGTCGCGATGGCGAAACCTACTGGTTTCTCGATTCCATGCAGCAGCTGAACGGCGTGCACCGCGACAAGTGGGGCAAGAAACTGCTGCTGGACCTGTTCAACGCCCGCCCGAACTACCTGCAGCATCACTGGCCGCGCTGGGCGGCGGCAAAAAAGGGGGGTGGTGCGGAACTGACGATGAACGGTGTTGAGGTTGACAATGCTGTCAACTGCCTGATGCACGCCTGCGCTGATATCGGCTCCATTGAAATCGACACGCGGGTGCGCGGTCGCGGCGCCTGGCGCACCGACCGGGGCGAACTGGTGTGGCATGCGGGCGATGCGCTGTATTCGGCCACGCGCGGGGTGCTCAAGTCATCCGGCCCGTGTGCCATCGACAGGATCGTCTATCCCGGTGCGGCGCCGATCCTGACGCCCTGGGCGGAACCCGCCGGGCAGGATGAGGCGGTGAACCTGCTGCGGCTGTTCCAGAAATGGAATTTCGAGCGGCCAAAGCTCGATCCGCTGATCATCCTCGGCGGCATCGGCTGCTGTTTCCTTGGCGGGGCGCTGGACTGGCGCCCGTATCTTTTCTTCACCGGCGGCGCCGGCGTGGGAAAATCGACCTTGCAGGCGGCGCTGCGTGCGGTGCTGCACGATGCGCTGATCAAAGGATCGAATGTCACGGAAGCATCGCTGCGCCAGTTCGGGCGGCGCGACAGCCTGCCGATCGCCATCGACGAATTCGAGGCCAGCGAGGACAACCGCAAGGTGGCGGCGGTGATTGATCTTGCCCGTATCGCGGCATCGGGCGACGACATCCTGCGCGGCGGCGCCGACCATCACGGTGCGCGCTTTACCATGCGCTCCACCTTCATGTTCTCGGCGATCAACCCGCCGCCCATGGGCGCGGCGGACAAGAGCCGCATGGCGATGATCAACCTAGAACCGCTGAACCGCACCGCCGGCGGGCAAACGCCGGTGATCGACGGGGACACAACCGGTCGCATCATCCTGCGGCTGCTGATGGACCGTTGGCCGGACCTGAACCGCACGCTGGCCAACTGGCGCGACGCCCTGCGCAGCGCCGGGTTCAGCGACCGCGCGCAGATGACCTATGGCACGCTGATGGCCGTGGCCGAACTGCTGGTTGGCCCGGAGGTGATGGAAGCCGAGGGCCTGCCGGTGACCGAACCTGACCGGCTGGGCGCGGCACTGAGCGCCTATACCGAAACCGAGCGCAGCGACCAGGCCGACAACTGGGTCAACTGCCTCCACAAGATGTTCGCCGCGACGATCGACGCCTGGAAGGACGGTCAGAAGCCGACTGTTGGCAATGTGTTCGAGCAGATGCGCCTGACAAGCGGCGGGTTTGACGAGGTGATGGCCAATGCGCGCCTGCAGCTGGTGGGGCTGAAGGTTGTGCGGGCCTTTGCGCCGGACGGAACTGAAGTGTCGGCGCTGGCGGTGCCGACATCGCCGAACCTCGGCCCGGCCAAGATCCTGCAGGGCACGGAATATCGGGACGGCGTGTGGAACAGCGCGCTGAAACAGGCGCCGCGCAGCGTGGTGCGCCGCGACCTTGTGACCGACAAGGGCCAGCCCCTCTCGGTGGTGAAAATCAACAATGCTGCGACCCGTGCGCAGTTCATCGATCTGGCCGCATGGGACGCACGGCAGGTCTAAGGAGAGAGAGCATGAACAGGAAGCCAACTGTATTCGCCCAGGGCGATATTCTGCTGATCCGCCGCGATGCCGGCGGCGGTGCTGTGGTGCAACGCACCCAGACACAGGCCGAGGGCGCACCGCGTGGCTCGGATCGAGGCGAAGCCAATCGCCGCGACGGAGCCGACCCGGTGATCCTGGCCGAAGGCGAGGTGACCGGACATCACCATGCGCTCTACGGCGGGGCGGTATTGTTCCGGGATGACGCGCTGGCACGGGCCGTGCCGTCCGATCTCTATATCGGGTCGCTCAAAATCGAGGGCGGGCAGGCGTGCCTGACGCATCCGGAGCATGACACGATCACGCTGGACCCCGGCCATTATGAGGTGCGGCGCCAGCGCGAATACCACGCGGGCGAAGCCCGCCGCGTGCAGGATTGAGGTGCGTCATGCGGACAGCCCCGTTCACCGCAGATGAACTTGATCAGATTGGCCGCGTGCGCCGGGAGTATCTGGCGCGCGGAACCTCAACCCGGCGGTGCAACCGCCGGGCAGCGGCAAAAGCCCTGACGGCAGTCTATGCCCGCATGGGCAAAGCCCCGCCTCAATTTCTGTGGCTCGACGGCCCCATGGCCGCCGTGGCGTTCCTGGCGATCGCCCGCACCCCCAACCCCGCTGGCGGGGCTTTGCCCCTCCCTGCCTCGCTCAGGTCCTCGCTCTGGTCCTCGCTCAGGTCCTCGCTCGATGCCTCGCTCGGGCCTCGCTCGGATGCGCGCGGAACTTTGCGGTCGGCGATGAACATTTTTTATCAAACAGCGTTCGACACAAACTACGCAAATGTCTGGCTTGCACATTATCAGGCGGCAGAGAGTATCGGAACAAAATATGACAGCTCTATTGATGATTATCGACAGGATATGGAGATAATCGCGACGGAATGCTTCATGATGCTGCCGTTCGATGGTCTGTGTGTTGTAGTTGACAGGCCGACAACTTGTCGCATGGAGCCATCTGGCCCGAATGATCGCATGCGACTGCATGCGGAGGATGGCCCTGCGCTGGAATTCGCTGACGGCTGGAAAGTGTGGTCCTGGCATGGGCTGCAAATCCCAGGCGACCTGATCGAAAAGCGCAACGAGCTGACCACTGACAGCATCATGGCTATGACGAACGCAGAGCAACGGCGTGTGGCCATCGAAATCTATGGTGTCGATCGGTTCATGCCGGATGCCGGCGGCGTTGTGGTCCAGCAGGACCGTTATGGCAAGTTGTGGCGGCGCGATCTCGGTGCTGACGAAGAGCCATATTGCGCGGTCGAGGTGCTGAACGGATCGCTGGAACCGGACGGCACCCGCAAGACCTACTTTCTTGCGGTGCCCGAACGAAACGACAGGCGCAGGCCGATCAAAACCGCGCTGTCCGCTGTCGCATGGACGTATGGCCTGACGCCAGCCGAGTATCGACAACTGGCGGTGCGGACATGACGCATGTTCTGGTATGGACGACTGAGCCGCATCGCAGGGTGGCCTATTGCGGTGCAATCGCGATCGGGGCGGTGTTTCCGCCCCGTGGCGGCGGGCGTCAATGGCGTTGGCGATCATGGGTCAACGTCTGCATCAACCCGGTCGATGGCCACGCGCCAAGCGAGGAAGCGGCAAAAGACGAGGTTGCCGCGCGGTTCTGGCGCTTTGTGTCGCAGGCCGGATTGATCCAGATCGAGCGGGGATATGCGGAGGGGCGGCAATGAAAGCCGTATGGGACTTGCTGGGGTGGCTGTTGTGCGAGGCGGCATTTCGCCTCTACAGCCATGAACGCGCATGGACCGATTGGATTGCTGATCCGCTCTATGCGGCAGGGTGCGCCTGCTATCGCCGGGCGGCAGCGCCGCCGCCATGACCGCGCCCCGCTCCCCGCCCGTCAGCATTGAGGCGCAGCGGGACGCCGCGCGCAACACGCTGGCGCGGCTGGAACGGCTGCTGGGTGACGCCTGCGCCCGGCACGATGCGCGGGAAATCGCCGATCTTCGCCACGATCTCGACGGGATGCGCGCGGCCTGTGTGACGCTCGCCTGGCTGGCGACTGACCGGGACGGCTGTGTGAAGCTGCTGACCACGCGCTGGCCGGTGGAACCGGCGTAGGCCGCCGCCTGCGACAACAGGACAGGCATTCCGGTCAGTTTGCCCGTTTGCGCAAACCGGGCTTTTCTGCTGCCGCCAACCCATGAATCGACACGCATGCCACGGACGGGACGCTTTTCCTCCCGCCCGCGCCCCGACCCATCACCCGGACCCCAACCCAATGCCCATTGAGGAGGAATAACGTCTCGCGGGCGCGGCATGCGCCCTGCCGTCGCAACGCGCGTGCCGCGCCCGCGAGCAGTTTTATCGGCGCGCGATTTTCGGGGGCAGGGCGCTTAACAGCCGCCGCGCTGTGGCAATCGTAGGCATATCCGGCCCGTCGCCGCCATGAATGTTACAGATGTAACCGCCTGTAACTTTTCTGTAACCTGAAAACTCCAATGAAATCAGTGATATGGGTGAGAAGTTACGGGTTGCACGCCTCGCGCGCGCGTGACGCGAATGCGCGTGGCGCGCGCGTTGTACGCAACGTGTGCGCGGCGCGGGCGTGTGCGCATGTGAGGGGGGAGGGGAAAAGCTGTAACTCTGTAACGGGAATGATTAACTTGCTGATTTGCAAGGGAAAAAGGCGGTTACAGGAAAGTTACAGTGCCGTTACACCCGGCCTTGGGCGTAACCGGCAATTGGAAATGGGGGGAAAATGTCCATGAACGGACAGCGGCCAGCGCATTCGATGGTGACCGCCATGCAGGACCCGGAAACAGGGGTGTTGGGTGGCACACACGCCGCCGCTGGGGAAAATTCCGGCGATGCCGATCTGTTCGCAGAGTTCGAGGCGGGGCTGGACGGCATCGGCGGGGTGCTGGCGCCGCCGAAAAAGCGCGGACCCGGCAGGCCGCCGGGCAAGGCCGATTTCACCACCGTGCAGATGAAAAAGCTGATGGCGGCGCGCGGATATCGCGACCCCATGGAAGTTCTGGCGGCCATATCGAGCGCGGACCCTGTGGAGCTGGCTGATGCGCTGTGCGCTGGCCTGAGCCTGAAAGCGGCGGACAGGGTGGCCGTGCGCGTCAAGGTTCTGGGTGAAATCCGCAAGGCCGCTGCCGACCGGATGCCCTACGAGCACCGCCGCATGCCGCAACAAATCGAGGTTCAGAACGAGGGCGCACCGCGCACGCTGGTTGTGATCGGCAACGGTCCGACACAGGTCAATGTGGCGAACGGACAGCCGGGTGAGCAAAATCAAGCACTTAGCGTCCATGCGGTGGCGATGTCGGATGGCATCGTGTCGGACGCGGAGGAAAAGGCATGAACAAACAAAGGCTTAGCCGATATCAGCAACTGATTGGGAATCAGTGGCAGGCGCGCGGGGGAATACCCCTGCCGATGGACCGCGCGCGTCATGTCAGCGGCGAAAGGCCCCCCGGTGGCCATTCCGCACCGTGCGCCAGCCCCCCCCGGGGGGGTCAAAACCGGCGCGAGCCGTCCCCCCCTGGGGGGTGGCGTCCCACACCCACAGGCCGCCCTCGGCCTCGCCTGCCAAGGGGCGCGGCGGATTTTGAACCGGGAGCGGGCAGGGGATTGGGGAGGGGTGAACCCTGCCACGGCGGGACAGGGGCGCGGGGATGAGCGATTTTGTAGACATGCCGCAAGAGCGGCTGCGGGCGAGGGATATCGAGGACATCTGCGGGTTCCGCCTGCCAACGGCGGCGCGGTTCTCGCTCACGCACTACAATCCGCCGGGGCCGGTGGCGAGCGCCTATATCCAGTCGATGGGACCGATTGACGCGATCACCGGGCCGGGCGGTTCGGGCAAGACGGTGGCGTCGATCTTCAAGGGTATCCGGTTCTCTATCGCGTCCATGCCGGTGTGCCGCGATCACCAGATCAGGGTGAAGGGCACGGTAGTGCGCGACAACTACCGGTCGCTCTACCGCACCACGCTGCAATCGTGGTTCGATTATTTCCCGGTGTCGCAGCATCCCGAATTCTTCGGCGGGCAGGACCGCCCGGCCACGCACAAGCTGCGGCTGTCCACCGTGCGGGTGATCGACGGCATCGCGCGTGAAATTCCGGTCGATCTGCAGGTTGATTTCTTCGCCATTCAGGACATCAACTACGAACTGGCGTTCAAGTCCTATGAGACGAGCTGGGGCTGGGCGACGGAAGCCGATGGCATTCCCGTGGCCGCCATCCCGTTCTTCTACTCGCGCACAGCGCGTTATCCGCGCATGGACATGCTGCCGGAAGGCACTGTGCGCCCGCGTATCATGCAGGTGGATTTCAACCCGCCTGATCCGAACCATCCGTTGTGGGAAGCCTGCGAGCGCGGATCGTTCAAGACCGAGTTCAACCCGGAAAGGGATGTACGGACGGTCAATTTCTTCCGCCAGCCGTCCGGGTTGTCGGCGCGGGCCGAAAACCGGGCGGGCAAGAGCCTTGCGGAGTACCAGGCGGAATATGATGCGCTGCCCCGCGATGAAGCGCGGCGGATGGTCGAGGGGCTTCCGGGCCGGGTGAAAGACGGGTTGCCGGTGTACGATGACGAATGGGACTATGACACGTTCGTGTCGAAAGTGCCGGTGCCGATCGATCCCGACCTGCCGAAGACATGGCGCGCCGGGCAGGGCGGCGTGCCGATGCTGAAACCCATCGCCTGGAAGAACAAGCCGCTCGCCTCGTCGGCACATATGGCGGCGGTGAAGTATCAGCTCACCCGGCTCAGCCGCCGCCGGCCGACATCGCCCGGCGTTTCGCCGGTCTGGGCGCTGGCCTGCTCGCAGCTCGAATCGCGCCGCCGCGCCAGGCAATACCGCCGCTGGATCGGCCGGCGCGCCGCCTGAAAATGCAGGTCAACCCGGGTTGAGTCCCCGCATCGCGTCGACCAGCGCCTGCATGTCTTGCGGCATGTCGGCCTCGAAGCGCATTACCTCTCCCGTCGACGGATGCTCGAAGGCGAGCATCGCCGCGTGCAGCGCTTGGCGCGGAAAGGCGTGGACAACGCCCTTCGTAGGTTCGGGCAGGCGGTTCGCCTTGGTGCGGAATGCCGCGCCATAGTCGCGGTCGCCGATCAGCGGATGGCCGATATGGCTCATATGGACCCTGATCTGGTGTGTGCGGCCCGTCTCCAGCCGGCATTCGACCAGCGATGCCGCCGGCTCGCCGTTCGGGCCGAAGGTCTCCAGCGTCTCGTAATGCGTCACCGCATGGCGCGCATCGGGTTGGCTTTCGCGCACCACCGCCTGCCTCAGCCGATCGCGCGAAGAGCGGCCGAGAAAAGTCTCGATCGTTCCGCTTTTCCGCTGCGGCGCGCCCCAGACGACTGCAAGATAGGCTCGCTCCAGATCGCCGGTCCGGCCATGATCGGCGAAGGCTTCCGACAGGACGCGGTGGGCGCGATCGGTCTTGGCGACGACCATGACGCCCGACGTATCCTTGTCCAGCCGGTGGACGATGCCCGGACGCGCCACGCCGCCGATGCCCGACAGCGTTGCGCCGCAATGCCGAATCAGGGCGTTGACCAGCGTTCCGGCCGGATTGCCCGCGCCCGGATGGACCACCAGCCCCGGCGGCTTGTTGACGACGATCACCTCCTCGTCCTCGAACAATATGTCGAGCGGGATGTCCTCGCCCCGCGGTGTCGCCGGCTCCGGCGGCGGCAGGTTGATGGCAATCTCCTCGCCGCCGGCCAGCTTCAGCTTCGGCTCGGTGGCGGGCCGGCCGCCGACCGTCACCTGTCCTGCCTTGATCAGCGCCTGCACGCGGCTGCGCGACAGGTCGGGGCCTGCCAGTGCGGCCAGAACCTGGTCGAGCCGCTGGCCGGCCGCCTCCGCTCCGGCGACATATGCTTTCAATGCGCCGGCTCCTCGGCTATCAGCGTCGGCCATCGCCTTCACCGCCCCGGAGTTTTCATGGCCGACCCCGACGACGAAAAACCGCTCGACCCGGCGGCCGAGCGCGTGCGCCGGAAGATGGTGCGGTTCATGGCGGTCAATCTGAGCATCCTGTTCCTGGCGGTTATGGTGGTGGTCGGCGCGGTTGTCTACCGCGCCTTCTTCTCCGACCGGGGCGTCAAGGCGCCCGACTCCGCCGCCGCGACGGAGATCGCGCCGCTCGCCGCAACGGGAGCGCTGTCGCTTCCCTCAGGCGCGGAGATCGTCTCGCAGAGCCTGTCCGCCAACCGCTTGTCGCTCCACATCCGGCAGTCTGGCGCGGAGGCGATCCTCGTCTTCGATCTCTCGACGGGCCAGCAGGTAGGCCGGTTCGACATCGGGCGGGCGATCCCGTGAACCGCCGCATCGGCGCGGTCACCTTCGTCGTCCGCGACTATGACGAGGCGACTGCGTGGTTCACCGACGTGCTCGGCTTCTCGCTGATCGTCGATACGCCGCTCGGCGACGGCAAGCGCTGGGTTCTGGTCGGGCCGGGCGAGGGGACGCCGCTGCTGCTCGCAAAGGCCGACGGGCCGGAACAGGCCGCCGCCGTCGGCAAGCAGGCCGGTGGACGCGTGGCGTTCTTCCTGCACACCGACGATTTTTCCCGCGACCATGCGCGCATGACCGCCGCCGGCGTTACGTTCCGCGAGAAGCCGCGCCATGAAGGCTACGGCACGGTCGCGGTGTTCGAGGACCTCTACGGCAACCCCTGGGACCTGATCCAGCCTGCCTGATTGAAACGCACCCCGTCGGTGATACCATTGCCCTTGGGTAATATT
>JAIUNP010000102.1 GCA_020161975.1 Pseudomonadota bacterium | reverse complement strand
TTGGCGGGTGCGCTCCAGCCTGTTCTTCCGGGGACGGATGCCCGTGACGGAAAATCTCAGCCACGCCTGGTATGACACGCCGAACATCCACTTCTGCACGATCCGCGATTTTGTCGCGCTGCTTGATGTCATCCCCGCGCGGATGGAACGGGCGGTGGCGCTTGATGCGGCCGGCAAGCAGATCGGATTTTCCGCGCCGTGGTGGGTCTGGAATCTCGTCGGCGAGCAGGCGGTCTTCCTGCTCCGGCGGACCTGAGGGCGATCAGGCGAATTCCTGGCGCAGGTCCATGGTGGATTTTCCGCCGATCGCGTCGTAATTGGCGGCAATCCAGGCCTTGCCCGCCTTGCGGCCTGCCTTGTTGAGCTTCTGGAAGTAGCTCCATTGCGCGGACATCTTGCTTGCCGCACTTTCATCCACGGTATCGCTCATGGCAATGCGGTGCATGAAAATGCGCCGGTACTTCGGATTGTTCAGCGTGCCTTCCTCGATCAACCGGGTGACGAAGTCGATGGCGCGCATCTCTCGCAACAGGCTTGCGTTGAAGGTGATCTCATTGAGGCGGTTCTGGATGGCATCGAGGGTGCGCGGAATGCCCTTGCGCTCCACCGGATTGATCTGGACAAGCAGGATATCGGAACTCTTGCAGCTGAACAGAGGATAGAGCGCCGGATTGCCCATGTAGCCGCCGTCCCAGTAGGGGATGTCGTCTATGACAACTGTCTGGAAGACCAGCGGCAGGCAGGCCGAGGCGGTGATATGGTCGGCTGTCAGCTCCTGCGTCTCGAACACGCGGATCTTGCCATTATCGACGTTGGTGGCGCTGATGTAGAGCCGGATCGGTGATGCTGTACGCAAACGGGCGAAATCAATCTCTTCGGTCAGGATGTCGCGCAACGGATTGATGTTCAGCGGATTGAAAGTGTAGGGGCTTGCGCTCTGCATCATGGTATCGAGCAGCCATTCGCTGGGGCGCTTGCCAAAACCCCAGGCGGCGAGCAGACCATCGAAGGCGGTGCGGGTCATGCCGGCGAGGCCGCTGTCGAGACTCGCCTTGTGCCAGAACTCCTTCAATTGCCGCTGCGCACCGGTGCGCCCGCCGCTCGCATAGCCATCGGCCAGCGCCACCGCGTTCATGGCGCCGGCGCTGGCGCCGGAAATCGCCTCGATTTCCAGACGCCTGTCTTCCAGAATGGCATCGAGAACGCCCCAGGTGAAAGCGCCGTGGGCGCCGCCGCCCTGCAAGGCAAGATTGATCTTCTTGGTCACGGTCATGGCTGCAAGCTATTCCATGTTTGAAAAGCCGCTTCTCGCATGTGGCGTAAAGTTGCGCTATAGCCCTCTCCTGATGAGCACGCATTCCCATCATGACCATGATCATGCCGGTTGTTCGTCCGGCAGCATCGGCGACCGCATGGTCGAGGCTGAACGTCTGTGCGCGCGGCGGGGCGTCAAGCTCACCGGGCAGCGTGCGACCGTGCTGGAAGCACTGCTGGATGCCGGCAAGGCCCTTGGCGCCTACGACCTCATCGAGCGGATGCAGGCTGCGGGCGGCGGCCGGATTGCGCCAATCACCATTTATCGCGCGCTCAATTTTCTGGTGGAGAACAATCTTGTTCACCGGATCGAAAGCCGCAATGCCTTTCTTGCCTGTCCGGAGGGGCATGGCACCCATCCCGAGGCGGTTTTCCTGATCTGCGAGGCTTGTGGCCGCGTCGGCGAGGTGACATCGCCGGAGCTGGAAAGCGGGCTCGCGTCACTCGCTGCCGAGCGCGGGTTCAGCCCGCGCACGCGCGTCATTGAAATCAGCGGCACCTGCGCCGCCTGTGCCACCGGACTTGCCCGATGACCTTGTTCCAGCCGACACTCGATGCCGCGCTTGCCGCCCCACGCCCGCGCCACCGGACAGTCGGCGTGCTTGTCGGCGACATCCTGGTTGGAGGCGGCGCGCCCATCGTCGTGCAGTCGATGACCAATACGGATACCGCGGATATCGACGGGACTGTGGCGCAGATCGCTGCGCTTGCGCGGGCGGGTTCCGAGATGGTGCGCATCACGGTTGACCGCGACGAGGCTGCGGCAGCGGTGCCGCATATCAAGGACAAGCTGATGAGGCGCGGCATTGCTGCGCCGATCGTCGGGGATTTTCACTACATCGGCCACAAGCTGCTGGCCGAGCATCCGGACTGCGCCAAGGCTCTCGACAAGTATCGGATCAATCCTGGCAATGTCGGCTTCCGTGACAAGCGTGACCGGCAGTTCTCGGCCATCGTCGAGATGGCGATCCGATACGGCAAGCCGGTGCGCATCGGCGCAAACTGGGGTTCGCTTGATCAGGAACTGCTTACCCATCTGATGGATGAGAACGCAAAGTCCGCTGCGCCGAAGGATGTGCGGGCGGTGACGCGCGAAGCGATGGTGCAGTCGGCACTGCTGTCGGCTGCGCGGGCCGAGGAGATCGGCCTTGGCCGCGACCGGATCATCCTGTCGGCCAAGGTCTCGGCGGTGCAGGATCTGATCGGGGTGTACCGGATGCTCGCCGCACGCTCGGACTACGCCATCCACCTCGGGTTGACCGAGGCGGGCATGGGCTCGAAGGGGCTGGTCGCCTCCTCGGCGGCGATGGGCATTCTGCTTCAGGACGGCATCGGCGATACGATCCGCTATTCGTTGACGCCGGAGCCCGGCGGGGACCGCACGGCGGAAGTGCGCGCGGCGCAGGAACTTCTGCAAACCATGGGGTTCCGCACCTTCGTGCCGCTGGTGGCGGCCTGCCCGGGGTGCGGGCGCACCACCTCGACGGTGTTTCAGGAACTGGCGCGCGATATCCAGACATGGATTTCCACCTCGATGCCGGAGTGGAAAACCCGCTATCCCGGTGTGGAAGGGCTCAACGTCGCGGTCATGGGCTGCATCGTCAACGGGCCGGGCGAGAGCAAGCACGCCGATATCGGCATTTCCCTGCCTGGCACCGGCGAGACGCCTGCTGCGCCGGTGTTCATCGATGGGCAGAAGGCCGCGACCTTGCGCGGGCCGACGATTGCCGCCGATTTCAAGGCGATGGTGGCGGAGTATATCGAGAAGCGGTTCGGGGTGGGCGCCTGAACCTCAGGCTGCCAGACCCTTGAACATGCCGAGCCCGTCGGTGCCGCCGGTCAGGCTCTCGATCAGGTTTTCGGGATGCGGCATCATGCCGAGTACGTTGCGCTTGTCGGAATAGATGCCGGCGATGCCGTTGAGCGAGCCGTTGGGGTTGGCTTCAGCTGTGACCACGCCCGACGCATCGCAATAGCGGAAGGCGACGCGGTCCTCGCCCTCAAGCCGCTTCAGCGTCTCGTCGTCGCAGATGTAGTTGCCCTCGCCGTGGGCGATGCAGACCTCGATGGCCTGACCGCGCGCGTAGCCTCGCGTGAACGGCGTATCAGTTCGCTCCACCTTGAGATGCTGCATCTTGCAGATGAATTTCAGCTCGGCGTTGCGCGTGAGGATGCCGGGTAGCAGGCCGGATTCGCAGAGGATCTGGAAGCCGTTGCAGATGCCCAGCACGAGGCCGCCTTTCGCCGCGTGCTTGCGCACGGCTTCCATGATGTGCGCGCGGCCGGCAATGGCACCGCAGCGCAGATAATCGCCGTAGGAAAAGCCGCCGGGCAGGACGACGAGATCGGTGCCGGCCGGCAGGTCATAATCGGCATGCCAGGCGGCGCTGACCTTCGCCCCGGCGCGGGTCAGTGCCCGGGCGACGTCGCCCTCGCGATTCGAGCCGGGGAAGGTGATGACGGCGGCGTGCATCAGAGCACCTCGACCTTGAAATTCTCGATGACGGTGTTGGCGAGGAGCTTCTCGCTCGCGGCCTTCAGCGCGGCTTCGGCCTTCGCCTTGTCAGCGGTGTTCACCTCGATGTCGAACACCTTGCCCTGGCGGACCGAGGCAATGCCATCGACGCCAAGCGACTTCAGCGCGCCCTCGATGGCCTTGCCCTGCGGATCAAGAACGCCGTTCTTCAGGGTGACGGTGACGCGGGCTTTCATCGGCTGGCTCCGGTAAGGGGGATTGAGGCCGGGTTACACCAATCTTGGTTGCGATTCAAACGCGACCTTTCAGATCATGTCGTGCAGCATGGGGATGAGCGGTTCATCCGCTGGCGGCATGGGGTAGTTGCGCAGTTCGTTCGTGCGCGCCCAGGCGAGGTTCTGGCCTTCCACGCCATGGGGAACGCCCTCCCAGCGCCGGCAGATATAGAGCGGCATCAGCAGGTGAAACGTCTCGTAGGCGTGGGAGGCAAAGGTGAGCGGGGCAAGGCAGGCTTCCTTCACGATGATGCCAAGCTCCTCCTTCAATTCGCGGATCAGCGTTTCCTCGGGGCGCTCGCCGGGCTCGACCTTGCCGCCTGGAAACTCCCAGAGACCTGCAAGCTGCTTTCCTTCGGGGCGCTGGGCGATGAGAATGCGCTTGTCCGCATCGACAAGGGCGACGGCGGCGACGAGCAGGAGTTTCATGCGAGGCTCCGTTTGGCCGTGGCGGCAAGATAGACGCCGAGAAAGACGGTGAGGCCGCCGGCGATTTGCCAGAGGCTGAGGCGTTCGTTGAGGGCGAAGACGCCGATGATCACGGCAACCGCAGGCACCGTATAGCCGGTCAAGGCGGCGCGCGTGGGGCCGGCGCGGACGATCAGCCGCATGAAGACGGCGATGGGCAGGGCGGTGGTGACGATGCCAAGCATCAGGAGCGGCAAGGCGTGATGCGCGATCGTTGCTGCGGCGAGCGGTGGAGCAATGAAGGCTGTCACCAGGCCCGCCAGCAGTGTCGACCCCATCTGCTGGCCAAGGGCGAGGCGGATCGGATCATGATGGCGGACAAGGCGCGTATAGATGTTGCCGAGGGCATAAGAGGTCGCGACAACCAGCATGGCCAGCGCGCCACTGAGTGAAGCATGCCCTGCGCGTGCATCCGGGCCGATCAGAAGGAAGACGCCGGCAAGGCCGACCGCGACGCCCGCAAAGGCGCGCGGGCCCAATCGTTCGTCGGCGAACAGGTGATGGGCCATCACGGCGGTCAGCAGCGGGCCGATGGACTGGATGAGCACAGCAGGGCCTGAATCCATCCGCTGCATGGCGAAAGCGACGAGAGTATTAGGCAAGGCGCCGTTCAGAAGACCGATGGTGAGCCAGGGTACGATCTCATCCCGCGCGGGCAGGGGCATTCCGCCGCGTGCGATGATGAAGAGCATGAGCGCCAGCATGGCGATGAGCCCGCGCAAGGTCGCGATCTGTACGGGCACAAGGTCCGTACCCAGCAGCTTGATGAAATAGAAGCTCGACCCCCAGGCCAGCGAGCAGAGCGCAAGGTGGGACAGTACGAAGGCGGGGCTGGCCCGGTTCTCCGCTTCGATCACGAACGGTAGTCGCCGTTGATCTCGACGTAGGCTTTCGTGAGGTCGCAGGTGTAGACCGTATCCTTGCCGCGCCCGAGGCCAAGCTCGACGCGGATCACGATATCCTCGTTCTTCATATAGGCCGAGGTGTCGGCCTCGCTGTAGGCGGGATCGCGGGCGCCCTGATGGGCGACGCGATGCGGGCCGAAGGAAATCGTGAGCTTGTCGCGCTCAGCCGGCTCGCCTGCCTTGCCGACTGCCGCGACCACACGGCCCCAGTTGGCGTCCTCGCCGGCGATCGCGGTTTTGACCAGCGGGGAATTGGCGATGGAAAAGGCGATGCGCCGGGCCGAGCGAGCGGAAACCGCACCTTCCACGGTGACGGAAACGAACTTGCGGGCGCCCTCGCCGTCGCGGGCGACGAAGATGGCCAGTTCCAGCAGCAGGGCGTTGAGCGCACGCCTGAAGGCGGCAAGGCGCGGGTCCTTCGCGTCGGTGATCTGCGGGCAACCGCGCGTGCGGGCAGTACCGGTTGCAAACAGCATCAGCGTGTCGGAGGTCGATGTGTCGCTATCGACCGTCACGGCGTTGAAGGAATTTTTCGTGCCTCTGGAGAGCAGCGCCTGAAGCACCGGCGCGGCAATCGGGGCATCGGTGAAGACGAAGGAGAGCATGGTCGCCATGTCCGGCGCGATCATGCCGGCGCCCTTGGCCATGCCGTTGATGGTGACATCGACCCCACCGATCTTCACCGTGCGGGTGGCGATCTTCGGGAATGTGTCGGTGGTCATGATGGCTTTGGCTGCGTCGAGCCAGTTGTGGCCCTCGGCGCGGCGGGCACAATCGCCGATCACACCGTTGAACTTGGTCGCATCGAGCGGCTCGCCGATCACGCCGGTCGAGGCAAGAAAGATTTCCGAGGCCTTGACGCCGAGTTCCTCCGCCGCGATGGCGGCGGTCAGTTCCACAGCCTCCTGCCCCTTCATTCCGGTAAAGGCATTGGCATTGCCGGAATTGACGACCAGAGCCCGTGCCCCGCCGCCGGCAAGGTTCGCCCGGCACCAGTCCACCGGGGCAGAGGGGCATTTCGAGGTGGTGAAGACGCCGGCAACCGCCGTGCCTTCCGGCATGGACACCAGCAGAACGTCCGTGCGGCCCTTGTAGCGGATGCCCGCTTCGGCGGTCGCAAAAACCACGCCATCAAGCGCTGGCGGCCTGGGATAGCTTTTCGGAGCGAGCGGAGAGACGGGGACGTTCTTGCCGGCCATGGCGGACCTCAGGGCTTCTTCTGTTCGGCGGGAGCCGGAGCGGGGGCGGCGGCGGGCGCCTCGGGCTTGCCGTCGGCATCGAAGCGCTCGATCTTTGCCTCCTGACGCAGTTTCAGGATCAGGTCCTGCTGCGCCTTCTTCTGCATGTAGCTCGACAGTTCATCCTTGACGTCGTCCAGCGTGGGGGCGGGCTTGTTGCGGCGCTCCTCCAGCTTGATGACGTGCCAGCCGAACTGGGATTTCACGGGCGCGGAGATTTCGCCGGGCTTCATGGCGAAGGCGGCATCGGCAAATTCCTTGACCATCCTGTCCTTGGTGAACCAGCCGAGATCGCCACCTTCCTTGCCCGAACCGGGATCCTTGGAGACCTCGCCGGCGACCTTGGCGAAATCCTCACCGGCCTTCAGCCGCGCGACGACCTTTTTGGCATCCGCTTCCTCGGGAACCAGAATGTGGCGGGCGTGGACCTCCTCTTCGGCCGGCAGGCCCTTGATCGCGTCCTCGTAGAACTTCTTCAGCTTCTCATCGGAGACAGCGGCATTGCCCTCTTTCGTCATGAGAGCTTCCATCAGCGCGCGATCCTTCAGGTAAGCGAGCTTGCGCGCGAAATCCGGGCCTTCCGCCATCTTCTGCTTTTCGGCAGCGCGGGCCAGCAGCTTGAGGTCGAGCATATAGTCGAGCACGTATTTGCGCTTCTGGGCGGCATCAAGCTGCGGCATCGAGGCACCGATGTCATCTTGTGCCGCTTTCAGATCATCCTCGGTGATGGCGATGCCATCGATCTTTGCGGCGATTTTCGCGTTCTGGGCCAGAACGATGGCCGGCGAAAGGACGGCAGCGGCCAGGACGAGGGGGCGGATAGCGGACAGCATCGGGGCTCCGAAGGAAAGATCAGGTGATACCGGGTTGGCATGAGTTGCAGATTTCAGCAAGCCTCCGATTGGTGGTTTGCCGCAGGAAGGCGATGCGTTAGCCTCTTCAAGGTTTGCATGGCGGAGTTATGGCATGGGTGTGATTGGCAGCATCGAAGACCTTGAGGCGCTTTACGGTGCGCCGCAGGAGACCTCGACTGCAAAGGAACAGCCGCATCTGACCGACGGCTATCGCGCGCTCATCGAGGCTTCGCCATTCTATGCGCTGGCCACCGCCGGGCCGGAGGGGCTCGACTGTTCACCGCGCGGAGATCTTCAGGATGGCATCCGGATCGTTGATCGGCGGACGCTCCATCTGCCCGACCGGCGCGGGAACAACCGGATTGATTCCTTGCGCAACATTGTGCGCGATCCGCGCGTGGCGCTGCTTTTCCTCATTCCGGGGTCCGGCACGACATTGCGGGTGAATGGACGGGCGGAAATCTCTGCCGATTCCGATTTGCTCGCGAGCTTTGCCGTCGAGGGCAAACCGCCGCGCTCGGTTATCATCGTTCATATCGAGACGGTCTACTTCCAGTGTGCGCGGGCAATCATCCGTTCGGACCTGTGGAACCCCGCCCGTCATGCCGATCTTGCGCGCCTGCCGACTCCCGGTCGCATCCTTGCGGAGATCACCGATGCCCGCGTTGGCGGCGAGACCTATGACCGCGAATGGCCGGAACGGGCGAAAAAATCGATGTGGTAAGGGCTGTGGACCCGCCCGTTCATTGACTTGACAAGGTGCAGTCCTTATCTCGGGCGGGCATGAATTCAGCCGTCGCACCCTGCGCGGCCCCATGAGGGGCATCGGCCCCGATCCGAGGACACCTGATGTTCGGCGCAATCGCCAAGAAGATATTCGGCTCATCGAATGACCGCCGCCTGAAGCGCTACCGCCCGATCGTCGCCGCGATCAACGCTCTTGAACCCGAACTCGCCGCCCTGAGCGACGAGGCGCTGGCGGCCCGCACCGTCGAATTCCGGCGCCAGCTCGCGGCGGAGGAAAAGACGCTCGACCAACTGCTCGTTCCGGCTTTCGCCACGGTGCGCGAGGCGGCAAAGCGCGTGCTTGGGCAGCGGCATTTCGATGTGCAGCTGATCGGTGGCATCGTGCTGCATGAGGGCGCCATCGCCGAGATGCGCACGGGCGAGGGCAAGACGCTGGTGGCCACACTTGCGGTCTATCTCAACGCCCTTGCCGGCAAGGGCGTCCATGTCGTCACCGTCAACGACTACCTCGCCCGCCGCGACGCCGAATGGATGGGCCGGGTTTACGCCTTCCTCGGGCTGACCACCGGTATCATCGTGCATGGGTTGGACGATGCCGAGCGGGCGAATTCCTACGCCTGTGACATCACATACGGCACGAACAACGAATACGGCTTCGACTATCTGCGCGACAACATGAAGTACGAGATGGCGCAGATGGTCCAGCGTGGCCATGCCTTTGCCATCGTCGATGAGGTGGACTCGATCCTGGTCGATGAAGCGCGGACGCCGCTGATCATTTCCGGCCCGCTGGATGACCGCTCCGACCTCTACAACGCCATTGATGTGCTTATCCCGCGTCTGGCGAAGGAGGATTTCGAACTCGACGAAAAGCAGCGGACCGTCCACCTGACGGAGGCGGGGAACGAGCGGATCGAGGTGCTGCTTAGCGAAGCGGGGCTGCTGCGCGACAGCACGCTCTATGATGCGGCCAATTCGACCCTCGTCCATCACGTCAACCAGGCGCTGAGGGCGCACACGCTTTTCACCCGCGACAAGGATTACATCATCCACAATGGCGAGGTCGTCATCATCGACGAGTTCACCGGGCGCATGATGCCGGGGCGCCGCTATTCGGAAGGGCTGCATCAGGCGCTGGAGGCCAAGGAGCGTGTCCAGGTCCAGCCCGAGAACCAGACGCTCGCTTCGATCACTTTCCAGAACTATTTCCGTCTTTACACCAAACTTGCCGGCATGACCGGCACGGCTGCGACCGAAGCGGAAGAGTTCCAGCAGATCTATAACCTCGAGGTTGTCGAGATTCCGACCAACGTGCCGGTCAAGCGCCGGGACGATGATGATGAGGTCTACCGCACGGCGGACGAGAAATATGCCTCCATCGTCAAGCTGATCGAGGAATGCCAGGTACGCGGCCAGCCGGTGCTGGTGGGCACCACCTCGATCGAGAAATCGGAAGAGATCGCCGAGTATCTCAAGCGGGACGGGTTCAAGCAGATCGACCTGACTGACCCCAACGCCTTTGCCCCGCTCTACCGGGCCGCCCATGGCGGCAAGGCCGAGAAGATCTTCGCCGTGCTGAACGCGCGCTTCCACGAGCAGGAAGCCTATATTGTGGCGCAGGCCGGCGTGCCCGGCGCGGTCACCATCGCCACCAACATGGCGGGCCGCGGCACGGATATCCAGCTTGGCGGCAATGTCGACATGCGCCTCAAGCAGGAACTGACGGCATTCGAGCCCGGCTCGCCGGAGTATGAGGCGCGCGCCGCCGAGATTCGTAAGGAAGTCGCCGTTCTCAAGGAGAAGGCGCTGGCGGCCGGTGGTCTCACCGTCATCGGTACCGAGCGGCACGAAAGCCGCCGCATCGATAACCAGCTGCGCGGCCGTTCAGGCCGGCAGGGCGACCCCGGTCATTCGCGATTCTTCCTTAGCCTTGAAGACGATTTGATGCGCATCTTCGGCTCGGACCGGATGGATTCGATGCTCCAGAAGCTCGGCCTCCAGCAGGGCGAGGCGATTGCTCATCCCTGGGTGAACAAGGCGCTCGAAACCGCGCAGAAGAAGGTCGAGGCGCGCAACTTCGATATTCGCAAGAACATTCTCAAGTACGACGACGTGATGAACGACCAGCGCAAGGTCGTGTTCGAGCAGCGTCGCGACATGATGGCGCAGGAGGATATGGCCGGCGAGGTGAAGGAGATGCGCAATGGCGTCATCGACGATCTCGTCAGCCAGGCGATTCCGGACGATGCCTATCCCGAACAATGGGATACCGCGACCCTGAAACAGAATGTAGCCGACATGCTCAACCTCGACCTGCCCGTCGACGAATGGGCCAAGGAAGAAGGCATCGCGGATCAGGAAATCCGCGAGCGGATCACCAAGGCGGCAGACACTGCCTATGCCGAACGGGTCGAGCGCAATACGCCTGAAGCCATGCGCTACGTCGAAAAGCAGGTGGTGCTCCAGACGCTCGACCACCTCTGGCGCGAGCATCTCGTCACGCTCGACCATCTCCGGCAGGTGATCGGCTGGCGCGGCTATGCCCAGCGCGATCCGCTCAACGAGTATAAATCCGAGGCGTTCGAACTGTTCGACGGTCTGGTTACGCGGTTGCGCGAGCATGTGACCGGGCAGCTCAGCCGTGTCGAAGTACGGTTTGAGGAGCCGCCACCGGCGCCCGAACTTCCGCCGATGGAAGGTCACCACATCAACCCGCAAACCGGCGAGGACGAGATGGCGTCCATGCAGTTGCTGCCGCAGGCGAGCCGTGCGCGGGCGGATGTGATTGACCCGAACAATCCGGAGAGCTGGGGCAAGGTGGGCCGCAACGAGCCCTGTCCTTGCGGTTCGGGCAAGAAGTTCAAGCACTGCCACGGCGCCTATATCTGACGCCGGCCTGCCCGGGTTCAGGACAGGCAGTCGAGCCCGTCGGGATTGGCCTGTGCACGGGCATTGATCCGCCGAGCGGCATTGGCATGGCCGCGGGACGGTTTTGCCGGATTGCGGAGGATCGGGTTCGGCAGGGCGGCGGCCAGAAGCGCGGCCTCGCGTGCCGAAAGCTCGGCGG
>JAIUNP010000101.1 GCA_020161975.1 Pseudomonadota bacterium | reverse complement strand
GAAGGCAGTTCTGGTGCGCGCGACGCTGTGGATCGCGTGGAGGAGCTTTCTGAGCGCGGCGATGAGCGCGACCTTCGGGAGCTTCCCCGCCAGGATGAGCCGGTCGTAGAAGCGCTTGAGCCACGGGTTGCGTTTCACGGCCGTCAGGAGCGGCATCCAAAGCGCGCGGCGGAGGCGTCCATTGCCGATGGGCGAGAGCGACGAGCGAAGTGGCTGCCGCTTGCCCGAGTGGGATGTGCCCGGCACGACGCCCACGTAGGCGGCGAGCGCCGCACCGTCGCGGAAGCGAGCCGGGTCACCGGCCTCCGCGATGATGCGAGCAGCCGTGTTGCTGCCGATGCCGTCGATGGTGGTGAGCAGCTTGCCGACCTGGTGCTTGTCGAGCGTGTCGTTGATGTCGGAGTCCAGCGTCCGAATCCGCTCTCGAAGCACCTGCAGGTCCTCGCACAGGCACTTCACCTGGACCTGGTAGGCAGGCCCGTGGTGGGCGCCAACAGAGGTCTTGCCGACGGTCACCAACTGAGAAGCGAGCTCGAGGCCGACGAAGTGGCGACCGTCGTAGCGCAGGTAGGCCACGGAGCGAGGCTTCGCCGCCGCAAATGCCTTGGCCGTCGGCCACTTCGCCAAGAGGCTTGTCGCCAGCTCGCTGTCCATCGACTTCACCAGCGACGTGAATTCGGGAAAGCCCAAGTCCACGAGGCGGTGCAGCTGTCTGAGCTTGTCGCCGAAGTCCTGGACGGTCCTGTCTCGGAAGCGGACGAGCTCCTTCAGCTCTGTCGTGGCCTCATCAGCCAGCGAAAACGGCGCCGGCCGCTTCTGTGCTGCAAACCGGGCGAGGCTCTGCGCATCGACACCATCCGTCTTCGCTCGCAGCAGGTCCTCACCAGCGAAGCGACTCGTGCGCAGCGGATTCAGCAGGGCAACCCGGTAGCCCTCGCTGGCGAGGAAGGCGAAGAGGTTGCGCCAGTAGTGCCCTGTCGCCTCCATCGCCACGAACACATCGCTCGTTTCGCCAAGCAACGACTTCAGCTTGGCGTAACCCTCGCTCGTCTCGCCGAAGCTGACAGGCTTCGACAGCACCTCGCTCACTTCGTTGACGCTCGCGACGACGTGCTTCTCGGCGCCTACGTCGATGCCCACGTACCGCATGTCCTCCAGCCTTTCCGACGGTGCCGGAGAGCCTCGGAGCCGATGTTCATTCCCACGCTTGTCCCTGCGAGGACTCGACTTCAGCCTCTCGATGCCGTCCGGGTAAGAAACATCGGTCGAGGGCGCCAATCTCAGTCCCGGAGATTTCTCTCCACCGTCACTTTCGGCGACCCTCTTCCGATTCCGTCGGCTCTTTCCTATCGCTGCGGGCGGTACGGCGACTAGCGGTGATGCCGCCGATCGCTTCCGCGAGCCTGAACTTTGAGCCTCCACGTGAGTGGAGGAGATACAAGATCACTTGAGCTGGGCCTCTACGTGACGATACCAGCCAGCGACCTTTGCGTTGGAAAGGCAGCCCCGCAGCCGCCGAATTGCGACGAGAAGGTCGGGCTCCGAATCGATCGCGAGCTTCCGAAGCTGGCGCTTGATGTCTGCCCACCAGAACTCGATGGGGTTCATGTCTGGGCTGTAAGGCGGCAGGTAAACGGGCAGCGCTCCGACGGCCATGATGGCATCGACGACCTCGGGGCGCTTGTGCGCGCGAAGGTTGTCCATCAGCACGATGTCTCCCTTGCGCAGCCACGGCGCGAGGCGCGTCTTGACGAAGTGAACGAACACCTCCGTTCCAACTCCACCTTTGTGCGTCATCAGAACTGGTCGTCGTCCGAGAGCTATCGCTCCCAGCATCGAGATGTTCTTGCAGTGTCTCGCCGGCCGACTGCCCACCACGCGCTCTCCAGAGAAGCCCCAACCGCGCTCGCGACGCATGCCCACTCGGCAACCAGACTCGTCGAGGAAGACCGCCCTCGCCATGTCGAGCCTGAGCAACAGCGCGCTCATCACCTTCCGTCGCCATGCAACATCTGGCCGGCTCCGTTCCTCGGCGACGAACTTCTTTTTTTGAGCGTGAATCCGAGAATTGACAGAAACCGCAGCACGGACGAGCGCGTCGTCTGCACTCCCAGTCTCTCCCCGACCAGCGCCGCCAACTCCTCTGCGGTCGCATCGGAGAACTCATGCACCAACGCCTTGAACTCCCGCTCGATTCGCCGCAGCGGCGACTTGTTGCCCCCGCCTGGCTTCTGCGGCTTCAGCGTGCGCTTGGTTCGCCACGTCGTGAGCAGCCTGCTGACCGACGTGCGGCTGATTCCGAGTGCCTCGGCGATGTCCGAGTACCGCAGCCCCTTCTTGCGCAGCCGCACAATCGCCCGACGTGTTCGCTGGTCCAGTGGCATGCGCCGGGAAGATCACGTCCGCGGATCCTCCGCAACCGAGTTCAGGGGTAAGCGCAGCGGAGCTGCCGCGCTCGAAACCGGTGCGCCTTACAATGCTTGGCAAAAGTTAGATGCTTCTTTCCAGAGGAAGGGCGTCTTTGTGGTTCCGGTTGGTGAACTTGAGTCGTTTTGTCCATCGATTGGGGGTAAGGGTCCGGCCTGGCTGACTAGGGCTTTGGAGGATCCGTCTGTTGATCTCACCGCGGCAAAGGCGTTTGTGTCGACGGCAATAGCCAACACGGCCGAGGCCGAAGGACACCGCGTTTCCGCCTCCGAGCAACTGAACTCCAGAGAAGCGTCTCTCGCGGTCTACGCGCGTACAGAAGAGGGTGAGACGCCAGTACAAAAGTCTGAAGCGGGGTGGTTTCGTCGACTCTTCTGCCGATAGTGCAGTTCGTGAGTCAGAGGACCGAAGCAGGGTGAGTGGAATTCACATGAAACGGCGATGTTTCTTGGGCGACTTGCGCTCAAATATGTGTACCGAGATGCCCAGGCCATACGGACAGTTTGGTTCTGTGTCTCGAAATTAATGGGCAGTAAGTAGCTCGTTGCCGGTCAGTTCCTATTTTTGGGAAGGGCCGCCCGAGACGACCAGGCGGACGTCACTTCAGCGCGTCGAGCGCGGTCGTCGCCTGCGCTGCCCATGCGACACCGTCCGCATCACCACGTTGCTTTCCGAGTTCGATGGCCCGCTGCCATACAGCCTTCGCACCTTCGACATCACCCGTCGCGGCGAGGCACTCGGCCACCAATGATCGACGAGGCTGATCGCTCCGTCGCGTTGCACGAATCTTGGCAGGTTCTGGTAGACGTCGACATAGTCAGGAAGCCACCGCGCGACGACGTAAAGCTCTCCAAGTGCCCGGCGCCAGCGGCGATAGTCCTCGGCCATGCCATCAATGCTGGCAAGCTCGTCGAGCCGATCCGTCCACGGCTTGTAGCTGTGGACCTGCGAGATGCGGGCCATCTCGCCCCACCATCCGGTGCGTTTGGCATTGTTGATGAAGTTGCGGCTGGCGGTCTCGTTGCCCCACTCGATGGTTCGGAAGACGGCCTGGGCGAAGAAGGTGAACCATCCCTCGGGATCATCGTCATAATGCTTGTCGCGGAGCCGTTCCGGCTTAGAATTCGTCGGGTAGGTGTCAAAGTTGTATTTGCTGCCAAGCTCTTGGGATTTTCGCGTCCACCACGCATGCAGATGTTCGAGCACGAGCGCGGGATCTGGCTGTTCAACGACCTCGGCAATCCCGGGATACTCGACCGTCGGGGGCGTCTCATGCCTCACGTCGAACCGTTCTTCGAGTTCACCCGCGTAGAGTTGCGGAATGATGTTCTGGAGCTCCGAACGGCTCAATCCTTCCGCAAAATCGCTGGCGCACAACGCCTCGAAGGTTGGCGGTAGCCAGTTGCATCGCCGCGCCCTTAATTCCTCAGCAAGTCTGCTGCCTTTCTCACCGCGCAACATGTAAATCAGGACAGACCGCTTCTGTTCTGTCGATTTACAATCGCTTGCGAACTGGGCCAGCCTTGACGGGTTCATGAGTGAGCCGAAATATCCGCCACCCCGTGCGAGATCGTATAGGTCGAGGGCCGCTTCGCTGTAGTCGCCGGACAGAACATGGCGCGAAGAAATGAAATCTCCCATCAATCTCTCGTCTTTGTTCTTCTCCATTTTCATCCGGTCGCAAGACTTCGGCAGAAACGCCGCAGTATTCCAAGTTCCATCCTCCATGCGGAACTCCGCGTCGCGCAACTGGGCAAGGATTGCTGCCCGTTCTTGCCCGTCCATTTTTTCTGTCCGCTCGGCTGTCAAGATACCGCCAACCCAAGAAGCCAGTTCCGGATCAATGCGGCGAGACACCCCCATAACCTCTTTCAGAAATCCGCCAGCATGCAGCGGACTTGGCACCCGGAGGCCGATGCGTTCAAGCGTGCGGGCTGCTTGCCTTGACACGCTCCGTGACAGTATCCGCTGGGAGATAGGATGGCCTGCAAGCTGATCCGCAGCACCAGGCAAGTCCATGATGCCTGCAACTTGCCAGTGGACTTCCGTGGCTTGCAACAGGGGCGTGAAGGGAGCGGCGAGACCTGTCGGGAAGACGGGCGCATCGCTGACCAGACTCGCCCAGCCGAGCCGGGCGGTGTCGGGGGCCTCGTTGGTGATGCCACGCGGTTGGGTGTCGTCCACGTGGAGCGACCCCAGCAGGTCGTGACGCAGATCCGGTGTGAAGCTGTCGGCCAGGGCGGTCCAGAACAGGCTTCGTCCTTCGTCCGGGTCCGGGTTGGACAAACCGGCCTTGTGGGCGAACGCAGGCCAGTCGTTTTCTAGCAGTTTCGCCAAAGACTTGAGCCTGCGCGCCAGGCTGGTGCCATGCTTGCGGAAGAGAGCCTTACGTTCGTCCAACGTTCCCCTCAGGTGCCCCCGGCCCGGATTGACCGCAAAGCTGCGGCTGTTCATCAGCCAGCGTGGGCGCGCGTCGACATCCAAAGGCGCCAGCAACCACAGGCCGGGCGTGCCTTCGGCGGGCGGAACCGGCCCGGTCGGACCGAGGGGCAGGAACAGCGTCGTATCCTCGTCCAGGTCCAGGACAAGCGCCTTGCCGGCTTCGGTTCCGGTCAAGGTCAGGACGCGGACGTTCTCGGCTCCCGTGTCTTCGAAGGAGGCACCGAAGGTCTCGACGAGAGCCTCCTTGCGGATATCGACCTGCCGGATGCCACGCGCCATGGCGGGCAACCAGCGCGCAGAGCGACGGAATGCGTCCCACGCTGTGTTGTAGTCCTGTCCCGCGTTCTGATCGAATTCGATGATCGTGGCGGGCCGGCCTTGGCTTGTCGCTTCGAAAGAGCGCTCCTTTCCCTGATCCCAAGGGGCGGGCAGCAAGCCGCCGTGAACGTGGCAGGCGACATGTCGGCTGGCGATGCGCACCTGATCGGCCAGAAGATGGACTGCCTTGAAGCCAAGGCCGAACTTCCCGGTCACGGCCTCCGCGCGGTCCTTGTCACTGAGGTTGAGCAAGAGCATGTGGTACAGGTCACGGTGCCAACCCATGCGCTCGCCGTGATTGCCTGCACCGACAACGTTGATCAGCCTTCCCCAGTGGTTCATCGTGGTCGTGCCACGATCTCGCGACAACTCGAACCGTCCGGGAGCATCGGTCCAGGCCGGATCCTGCTGCCATGCATCGTCCGCGTTCTGGAATAGCTCGAAAAAGATCCGTACCGGGGCGTATCCGTCCTCCGTGATCCTCGCCCGCACCCTTTCGAGCAACTCCTTGTGTCCGGCAGGTTGGTCGACTTTTGTCCAGAGCTGGTCCTTGAGACCCTGGCGAATGGCATCGGCACCGTCTCCGGCGCCGCGCACCGCATCCTCGTAGTCCTTGCGCGCGCGTTCCAGGGAGCCGCCGGGCCTCGGCTTCATCTCGCCAAGGATTTTCGGCATTTGATCACGGATTTCGGCCCGGACCGCACTGGCGACATGTTCGGCAAACCGCGCACGACCTGCAAGCAGCGCGTCCAATGCTTCGCGTGCTTCGGGCTGATCCTTGACACTGCCGATGTATTCTTCGGCGAGGGTTCTGCAGAATTCAAATACATGTCGGTCCGTTAGGCGCACATCGTCGGGCAATACAACGTCGAGAGCGCGTCGCCTCGTCAGGTTATGCAGGTCCTTGGTTTGCTCGTTCTTCCAGTTCTGTCCGATGGTTCCGACGATCTCCAACGGCTGTGCGTCCCCGAGCGGGAGAGTTACCATTGTTCCAGCGATGCTGATAAATTCGCCCTGACCTTGCAGATCGCGTCGCTGACGGAACTGGATGCGCATTCTGGCAGACCGGGCCATAAGGGTTTGATCGCTACCTTTTCGGTACACCGCCTCTACCTGGTTCTCGAAATCGCGCTCGATCCCCTCGATCACCGGGGCGGCCAGCCCAAGCTCGTCACGCATTAGCGCCCGCCAGCAATCCGACCGACCGAGCATCACCACAAGGACAGCGAGCATTTCGGCGGGAACGGCAACTTTCGCACGGGCAAGGATCGGCCTCAGGCTATCGGCGGACTGCTTTTCCGTCAGTTCAGCGGGCGCGTCGCTTGGGCGAAGCTTTCGCGGGTCGTCGCTCGAACCCTGAGCGGTTTGCGGGAGCAGCCGCGACAATTCGGGGTCGAGACGATGCGGGAAGGCAACGGCACCGCCATGCGCGACCACCTCGGTGGCGGCACGCCAAGTTCCGTCGCGCGTTGGCACCAGTGTTCCGGAAAGGATCTTCGCGATCTGACCGATCGACGTCCTTGCCAGAAGGCGGAAGCCCGAGTCATAGACGGCGCGAGCGGCGTGGCTTCCTGACGCGGCGATGCGTGATAGCGCATCCATCCAACCATGGAAGTGTTCAGGGTCCGGTGCTCCGTGCTGCTGGACCTCGCGCACGATGGTCAGTGCCTCGGCGCCTGGTGCCGACAACAGCCAGGCCAGAAGGGGCCATCCCGGCAAGTTCAGGTCCGCGCCGTCTTTTGCTAGGGATTGCAGGTAAGGGGCGATGTCACCGGGCCGCTCGCCGATCCAGCACGGGAGGCTTCCATCAGAGAGACGATCCAGAAGCGCACTTTTGCTTGCGGCGGTGTCCTTCAGCACACCGTCCTTCACCAGAAGACGCAGGGTGTCCTCGTCGAGCAGGCCAACTGGTACATCCTTGCGTATTGCCATGTCCGAGGGGAGCAAGCCCGAATTCAAGCCAGGTAGATCCATTACGGCTGCGGGCGCGACTGTGCGCCCGTCGATCAGGGTGAGCCATTGCGTCTCAGCAATCAGAGGTAGCGTTTCCGCTGTCCTGCCATCCCGAATGGCTGCGATGATTTGTGCAACATGTTTTGCAGGCTCGGGTTGGCCGAGCAGGAAGGCAAGTTGCCGCTCCGCGGACCAGATGCGCGCTGAAGTGATCCGGCGAAACTGTTCCTGCGCCGCGTTGCCGAACGGGGCGTGCAAGATCGGCACGTCGATGCCGTCCGGAAAGGGCAAGTCCACGTTCTGGCGAAAGCCATGCACGGCAGCAACGCGCCCCCGGTTGGTCTCGAAGATCGGCAGAAGTTCGAGATCTTCGTCCGGGATATTCGCCGTGAAAAAGGCCGAGAACAGTTCGGGCGAGATCGGAGTGGCTGCGATATGCCTCTGATTGGCCACGAACTTTTCGCCAAGTGTCGCACCATCGAACTTCCGGACGCCAAGCTGTCCCTGTTTCACTGCGTCAATGCGCATCATCAAGGTCGAACTCAGCAGGATGGTCTTGTCGTCTCCGCCGACAAGGGTGCGGGCGAAGGTGTCGAGTTGGCCGTTCCCCCCTTCGATCCACAGCAGGTCGCGGTCATCGAAGCGGGCTTCGCGGCGTCCGGCAAGGAGCGCGCGCAGGTACGGGCGGAACTTGCTCTCGGTGCTCCAGAGCTTGTGCATCAGGTCGAGACGCGCTTCATCTGGTCCCGAAGCATCTGCCTCTGCGGCAAGACGCGCCGTTTCGTAGGAAGGATCTTTCGCATAGGTCAGGCCGGCTCCGAGCTCGGTCAGGAGCTGGGCAGCCTCGGCGTAGTTGATCATCATGGCGCCGGCACCTGGAGCTGCACGTTCGAGCAGCTCGACAAGCTTCCGGTTCTCGTTATTGTAAGCGAAAAGGCGACCGCTGCTTGCTGCCTTTGACAGATCGTCGAGGCTGGCGCTGCGCGGGAAGCCAAGCCCCTTGTCGACACGGACGATGTGCAGTGTCCGGAACTCCGGATCGCTCTGCGCCTCGGCCAAATTGTCTCCCATCGCCTTCAGGATGGCAATTGCGGCGGTTGCGGCCGCGTCCTCGGTCGCGGTGTCCTTCAGCAGCGATTGCAGGGCCGTCAACAGGACCTTCGCTTCGATCAGCGACAGGGTTCGGGCTCCGAAGCTTGTCGGACGCCAGTCCTGGTGAATACACAGCGGCGCGGCCTCGACCGAGGCTAGCGTCCGGCGCATCTGGCTGCTGCGCATCACGCTGGGTGGCATGGGCAGCACGCAATCATCTGGAAGATGGCGAAGGACCATCCGGATGTGTTCGCCCTGTGCCATATCGACATCACGCTTTGTCATCGCCTGGCGAAGCAGGCTCAGGACAGGCGCGACAAGCGCTGCCGACTTGTCCAGACGCTCACGGCGTGCAAAATCAAGGAATTCGCCGAACCGTGCGAGCTTTCCCCCTTGACCAAATGCAGCGGCGGTCAGGAGCCCTGCCATTTTTGCAAGTTCCTCGTCCTGCCAGGCCGCGGCAACTGGCGCCAGGACTGCGTTGGACCCCACTGTTGGAACAAGGTTCCACTCAGCCATGCGTTGCTCGAGGTCGGGGATCAGTTCCAGGATCCGGGGAAGCCGGGTGTCTTCCGGCGCGGGCAGTGCCCGGAATTGAAGACTCGGCGCGTTCAGCGTCCAGCCGATCTTTCGGTCGTTCAAGGTCCGCGCCAGAACCTGCCGCGACGAGATTGCATTGCGATGGTTCCTTATGAGCCCGGACGCATTCAAGCCGGATACGACTGCCTGTAGCCTCATCTCGGTCAATGCATCTGACTCGAGCACATCCATCAACAAACCCGGCAGCAGAGGCAGCACGAGTTCGTCGCGCACCCGCGCGTTCCACGCGGCGCTGACGTCGTCCGGCGTGTCCTTGTCATGACCGAGGATGGCGTCCCGTCCGCTCGTTACGAAGAAGTAGCCATGCAGGAACAGCCGCACCTGTCCGGTCCCGACGACGCGGGGCGCGCTTTCGCTCGCGACCGGAAGAAAAACGGACCACGTGATGTCGAGTTCATCTTGCCCGTCGGGATCGACGAGAAGCGCCACGGCACCATGCGGCAACGCCTTCTGTGGAACCATGGCATCGTCCTGCCGGTCGAGGATATCCGGCCAACCTTCCGAGGCGGTCAGATCGGTGCCAAAATCCGCTGGCGCCATCATTTCTTTGCCGACGCTGCGGATTCCGGCGCACAGCGCACCACCGAAATCCGTCTGCCCCGGCGTTGCAGGATCAAAGCGCAAGCGCGGGGAAGCGGCCCGATCAATGACACTGGACGTGCCATGGGTCACGATAACTTCGAGTTTCTGGACGTTACGCAACAGCGAAACGATGCCAGACAGCCAGAACGGGTCGTTGGCATCATCCAGCAAGCTTGTGTCGTAGGACTTGGGTAGGAAGCCGCTGGTGGTCGTCTTCGGTTTGAGAGTTGGGCTCCGGAGGGGATACCATTGGACCATCTGACGGGCGGAGCCGGCGAGGCCACTGGACAGAAGCAGATCACGGTCCCGCGTGGTCAGTGCGGCTTTCCATTCGACGCATGCATCACCGGGTTTCCCGATGACGATATAGGGATTAACCACGAGGGAGGGCACCTCAGTGTCGTGCCCATCAGAAACAACGAGGAAAGCATCGCAGACGTGGAACGCCGTCTTCTGTCCCATCCCGAACCGCCCGATGGCAGCGGTGTCGGTGGCCTTGATGCTGCCGCCGAAGCGCGCAATGCCTTGCGCTGATTCCGCGTCATATCGGCCGTCGTTCGCAACCATCAGCCCCGGAACCCTCAGGAGCGGGTGATCTGCCTCGGGCCAGCCGGGCAGGACTGCGATCCTGACTTGCTCTGAACCGGAATCATCCGCGTTTTGCAGCAGTTCTCGCAGGAGCGTCCGTCCGCCCTCGAAATGGTAGCGTTCCTTCAGGTTGGTCCGAAGTTCCTCGATGATCGACCTGTCGTCGCGGTGCATCGTCATTGGCAACAAACTCTTCTGAATAAGCGAAGCGGTAGAAATAAGTTATGGCGACCCGCGCTGCTGATTTCCATCGGCTCTGTGGATCATTGCAGACCCACCTTGGCACATCGATGCCGTCGGGGGCGGTCATATCATCAGAGCCACCGCAAACTTCCGGCAGCACTCACTTGGCGATACGCCACATCCGGTACCGCCCTTGCCCAGTGACCTCGCGGATCAGGCCGCGCGCATCCATCCAGGCCAGATTGCGCTGGACAGCCGCACGACTGGCTCCGGTCAGGACCTCAGCCATTGGGGCGGAGACAAGTTGCCATTCCGTCAGCACAGCGCACAACGTTGATGGCGTTTTGCCCGAGAGCCGCGCCGTCTCGGTTCCTGCCCGCACCGACCAAGCCTCTATATCGTCGAGCTGCCGCATCGCGGTGAGGCATGCGGTCTGCATCCCGTCCAGCCATCGCGCCAGGCGGTCAGCCGGTGGGCCACCAGCGCGTAGGCCCCCTGCCCCGCCCGTGGCGAGAGGCGCAAAGAGTGCCCCTCTCCCCTCGCTGGCCGCAATCCGTGCGGCTGTAACCGCCGCTTCCATTCGGTCGCCGTGTTGTCCGAGGCCCGCGAGGCTCCAGAGGTGAAAGCCCAAGCAAGAGCGGGTGATCGGATGCAGGTCGGCGGCTTGCGACATGAGGTCGAGCCAACCGCCCGCACGATCCGCAAAGAGCTCGGCATCATCACCGAGGTTTTCGGGGTCGCGGCGGTCGAGGAAGGCGGACAGGTCTACTTCCGGCCCCGGCCCTCCTGTCAGTCGCCGCACCGCCCATCCGACACGCGCCAGCGCCGCCGTGTCATCCTGAATGCCGGACAGGCGCAGGGCGATCCAGAGCGCCAGCCGATCCGGGCCGATGCGGTCGCCTACAAACCAGCTTAGGTCAGCCGCCTCTATCAGGGCGAGCCTGTGCCGCCAGCCCCCCGGGGCACGCCTCAGCCGATCGTCCAGCGCGCCGAGCCTGGAGGCCACACGGGCAAGCCGCGCGGCATGTCCCGCCTCGGCCTTCCGCCAGTCATCGAGAAGCGCAGTTTCGCGGGGGTCCGCCTTTGGCCCGGGCAGCAGATCTTCAGGCCGCTCTTCGATCGGACCGGGCATGAACCATTGTCGCTTTTCCTTCACGATTTCACTGCGTGGTTTTCACATGATTTCCGCAAGGTACCTCCGGAAGTGGCGCGGGTTTCTGCTTTGCGATTTCAATTT
>JAIUNP010000100.1 GCA_020161975.1 Pseudomonadota bacterium | reverse complement strand
TTCACCGCAATAACCCTCAAGATCAAGCCATGTCGGCATCGGGTCGTCGTAGAGGTCAAAGGTCCGCGCCTCGATCAGATCGAGAAACGCCTGCACCGGCAACGAGAAGCGCGCGATGGTGTCCATCAATGCGCGGGCCAGCGGATGGTCGGCAGCCTCCCCCGCACGCACGCCGCTCAGCACTTCGCGCCACCACTGATACCGGATTTCCCCCGGCAGAACATCACGGACCACGGACCGGACGCGCGCGACATCGGCGCTGAAGGCATAAATTGCAAAAAGATGCGGCTGGCTCACTGCCGGCGCAAACAGCGTCGCAAGATAACGGTCAGGGTCAAGATCGCGCACATGCGCCAGCGCTGCGGCATAGGCATCATCAGGCGCAGTGCCAGCCATCAGGGCACCGCTACCAGCGCCGCCGCGACCTTCCGGCCCTCGTCAAGCAGGATGTTATAGGTCTGCGTGGCCGATGAAGTCGACATCGCCTCAAAGCGGATGCCATCATCCCGGAGGGCGCGGGCAAGCGCCGGCGATAGCGGCTCGAACCGTGCGCCGGTGCCGATCAGCAGGAAATCGAACCCCTCGCGCTCTGACAGAGCTTGCGCCAGCGCGTCCCACGTCACATCCGCCATTCCTGCAACCGGCCAGGCATGTATGCCGGACGGCAACGCCAGAATGGCTCCGATGTGGCTCATGCCCGCAAAGAGAAAGCCGCCCTTGCCGATGGCCTCGATGGCGTGCCGGCCCGGCGCAAACCCCTGCCCCGGCGCGGCCATATCAAGCCGCCTTTGCCTTGGCCTCGTCCTTCGCGGCCTTCGGCTCGTCGCCGCCGACCTTGAGGCCGAGGTAGATCAGCACAGGCGCGGCAATGAAGATCGACGAATAGGTGCCAACGATCACACCGACGAACATCGCCCACGAGAAGGACGAAATGACATTGCCGCCGAAAATCACCAGCGCGAGCAGCGACAGCATGGCCGTGAAGGAGACAAGGAAGGTTCGTGCCAGCGTCTGATTGATCGCGAGATCCAGCAATTCGTTGATCGGCATCTTCTTGTAGCGGCGCAGCAGTTCGCGAATTCGGTCGAACACGACAACCGTATCGTTCACCGAATAGCCGACTATCGTCAGGATCGCCGCGATGGAGGTCGAATTGAACTCGATCTGGCTGACTAAATAAAAGCCGATGATCATCATCAGATCGTGCAGAGTCGCGATGACCGCGCCTACCGCAAACTGCCACTCGAACCTAAACCAGAGGTAGATCAGCACGCCGATGATCGAAGCGACCACGCCGAGCGTGCCAGCCTGCACCAGTTCGCCCGAAATGCGCGGCCCCACAACCTCGACGCGGCGGAAGTCGAAATCGTTCTGGAATGCGGCGCGCGACTTCTCGACGACAACCTGCTGGCCCTTGTCACCACCCGGCTGGAGCGGGAAGCGCAGCGAGACTTCGGCCGCCTCCTTGAACTCCTGCACTTCAACCTCGCCGAGGTGAAGCTGTTCGGCCATCGTGCGCACCTTGGCGACATCAACCTGCCCGGACTTCGCTCGCATTTCAACGAGCGTGCCGCCGGTGAAATCGATGCCGAAGTTCATGTTCACAGTGAAGAACAGAACGATCGTGATGACCGACAGCAGGGCCGACAGCGGGAAGCTGATGCGCCGCCACGCCATGAACGGAAACTTGGTGCCGTCGGGGATGATGCGGAGGAGTTTCATATCCGGCTCCTCAGAACGGAATGGTCTTGGGCTTGGCCCAGCGATACCAGAGCGCGATCATCATGCGCGTCATGGTCACTGCGGTCACAACCGTGGTGATGATGCCCATGATCATGGTCACGGCGAAACCGCGCACAGGCCCAGAGCCGAGGAAGTAGAGGATCGCCGCCGCGATGAACATCGTCGAGTTGGAATCGATGATGGTCGCCATGGCCCGGTTGAAGCCGGCCTCCAGCGAGGCGACCAGCGAACGTCCGAGATGGCTTTCCTCGCGAATGCGCTCGTAAATCAGCACGTTCGCATCCACCGCCGTGCCGATGGTGAGCACGATGCCGGCGATACCAGGCAGCGTCAGCGTGGCGCCAATCTTGGTCATCAGCGCGAAGATCAGCAGGATGTGGATGATCAGCGCGATATTGGCGAAAATGCCGAACAGGCCATAGGTCGCGATCATGAAGAAGGCGACAAGCCCGCCGGCGACATAGGCCGCCTTCTTGCCCGCATCGATCGAATCCTGGCCCAGTCCGGGGCCAACCGTCCGTTCCTCGACGATGGTGAAGGCTGCCGGCAGTGCGCCGGAGCGCAGGAGGATCGCGAGGCGATTGGCCGATTCCACCGTGAAGTTTCCGGAAATCTGCCCCTGCCCGCCCAGGATCGGGCTGAGAATGCGCGGCGCCGAAATGATCTTGTTATCGAGAATGATGGCGAAGGGCTTGCCAACGTTTTCCTGCGTCACCTGCCCGAACTTGCGCGCGCCGGTTACATTGAAGCGGAAGTTGACGATGGGCTGGCCAGAGCGCTGGTCAAAGCCCGGCTCAGCCGAGGTCAGGTCCGCGCCATCCACCATCACGCGGCGCTCGACCTGCATCGGGCCGCCCTCTTCCGACGGCAACGTCTCGACTTCCGCCGGATTTGCGCCGGGTTCCGCCACCAGGCGGAACTCCAGCTTGGCGACCTTGCCGAGAATTTCGCGCAGTTCGCTGGAATCCTGAAGTCCCGGAACCTGGATGAGCACGCGGTCGATTCCCTGCCGCTGGATCGAAATCTCGCGGGTGCCTTCAGGATCGACGCGACGGCGGAACACATCCAGCGACTGATCTACCGCGCGACGAACCTTGTCGTTGATACCCGCTTCCGTGAAGGTGAGGGTGACAAGATCGCCCTGCTCGGTCACGTCGATATTGCGCACACCCGTGCCGAGGCGCGCCGGATCGACCGGCTGCGAAAGGTCCTTCAGCTTGGGCAGGATCTTCGCCCGGTCTTCCGGGTTGGGAATGCGCACGGCGGCGCCGCGCGGCTGTGCCGGAACGCCCCCCGTCGGCGCCACGCGCGCCTCGCGGAAGATGCCACGAATATCGGCCTGCAACTGCTGCACCTGCTGCCGGATCAGCGCGGCCTGATCGACTTCCAGAACCACATGGGTGCCGCCCTGAAGGTCCAGCCCCAGCGGAATGCCCTTGTAGGGGATCAGCCAGCGCGGCACCCAGGCGGGAAATGCCTTCTCGATTGCGTCACGCGTGCTTTGGGGCAGCGCGCTCGGCAGCGAATAGAGGATGCTCCCGATCACCAGGGCGAGAACCGCCAGTGTCTTGAGCCTTGAAAAGCGCAGCATCGTGCGAAGGGTCCCGCTTGCCGGGGCACACCACGATCACGCCTTGCCGACGCATCACGAAACATGCCCCACATTGTAGATATCGATCACGTTTTCCGGATCTGATGTATCCACCAAACCCGGCGTGATCCGGCCGAAGCGTCAGCTTGCGACGGGCTCGGCCTTGTTACGCACATCGGAGATCATGCCGCGCACAACGCGCACCCGCACGTTGTCGGCAATCTCCACCTCGATCTCGCCATCATCGATGACCTTCGTCACCTTGCCAATCATGCCTGAGGACATGACAACGGTGTCACCGCGCCGGATACCCTTGATCAGTTCCTGATGCTCGCGCACCCGCTTTTGCTGCGGGCGGATCAGCAGGAAATACATGATGATCAGGATGATCAGGAATGGCGCAAACTGGGCGATGAGATCGCCGGCGCCGGGGGTGCCTGCGGCCTGGGCAAATGCCGGAGTAATCACGTCGAAACCTCTTTTCGTGGGACCGGTCCGGCGGCGCCGACGGTCAAAATTTGCGCGGGACTATAGTGCCCGGCGCGCATAAGGCAACCCTTGCTGCGTTCAGTCCATTTCCTCGATCTTGCCATCGCGAATTGTGACGCGACGGTCCATCCGGCGGGCAAGGTCAAGATTGTGCGTCGCCACCAGCCCCGCAAGGCGCGATTGCTTCACAATCGACATCAGCATGGTGAAAACATGGTCGGATGTCGCCGGATCGAGGTTCCCTGTCGGCTCATCCGCCAGCAGGAGGCGCGGCGCGTTCACAACCGCGCGGGCAATCGCCACGCGTTGCTGCTCGCCGCCAGACAACTCACCTGGCTGGTGATCGAGCCGCGGGCCAAGGCCGATGAAGCCGAGAATCTCGGAGGCGCGCGCGCGGGCCGTCGCCCGGTCCAGCCCTGCGATGATTTGCGGCATCATCACGTTCTCGACCGCCGTCAGTTCCGGCAGGAGGTGATGGAACTGATAGACAAACCCGAGTTCGGTGCGGCGCAGCCGCGTGCGGTCCTTGTCCGAAAGCGTACGGGTCGGCATCCCGCCCACCAGAACCTCGCCACCGTCAGGCTTTTCGAGAAGGCCCGCGCAATGCAGCAGCGTCGATTTGCCGGTGCCGGACGGGGCGACCAGCGCCACCATTTCGCCCGGCCGCACGGTCAGGTTCGCATTCCTGAGCACGACAAGTTCAGCCTCGCCCTGGCGGTAGACGCGCTCGACATTCTGAAGTTCGAGGGCCGTCATCATTCGCTCCGCAAGGCTTCGACAGGATCGAGCTTGGCCGCGCGCCAGGCCGGCGGCAGCGTCGCCAGCAGGGCGATCAGCAGCGACATGCCGACGATCAGCGACACCTCCACTGGATCGATAATCGCTGGCAGCCTGTTGAGGTAATAAAGATCCGGCGGGAACAGCGGACGCGACAGCAACCACGAGAAGAACTGCCGGATCGATTCGACGTTATGCGTCACGAGCAGCCCCAGCAGGAACCCCAGCGTCGTGCCGACAACACCGATTGCCGCCCCGGTGATGACAAAAATGCGCAGGATGGAGCCGCGCGTCGCGCCCATGGTGCGTAAAATCGCGATGCCGCGCGTCTTGTCGTTCACCAGCATGAACAGGCCGGAGATGATGTTGAAAGCCGCAACCAGCACGATCATCATCAGGATGACGAACATCATTGTGCGTTCCATTTCCAGCGCGCCGAAGAAGGTCGCGTTGCGGAAACGCCAGTCGGATAATGTGGCGATGGGGCCGACCGCATGTTGCAGCGCCGGCAGCATCTGCTCGATGTCTTCGGGGTTCTGGATGAACACCTCGATGACGGACGCCTGATCCTCGCTGTCGAAATAGATCTGCGATTCCTTGATCGGCATGAAGATGAAGCCGGCATCGAACTCGCTCATGCCGACCTCGAACACCGCCGCCACCTCATAGGCCTTCTGGCGCGGCGCCATGCCGAAGGGGGTCGATGGTCCCTTGGGGCTGAGCAAGCGCACCTTGTCGCCCACACCCACATTGAGGTGCTGCGCCATGCGCTTGCCAATGGCGATGCCCTCGCTCGCATCGAAACCGTCGAGCGTCCCCTCCTTCAAATTGCCCGAGATCGAGCGCATCTTCTTGAGGTTATCTTCCGAAAGGCCGCGCACCAGCGCACCCGTGGATGCGCTCTGCGAGGCAGCAAGCACCTGCCCTTCCACCAGCGGCGCAGCGATGGTGACACCCTTCACGCCCTGAATGCGGCGCGCGATCGCATCGTAGTCGGTCATCGGTTGGCCAAGCGGCTGCACGAAGACGTGGCCGTTCACCCCGAGAATTTTGCCGATCAGTTCCTTGCGGAAGCCGCCCATCACGCTCATCACCACGATCAGCGTGGCGACCCCCAGCATGATGCCGAGGAACGAGAAGATGGCGATAACCGAGATGAAACCCTGCCGGCGCCGCGCGCGAAGGTAGCGCCAGGCCAGCATCCACTCGAAGGACGAAAAGAGTTTACCAACCCAGCCGGTCGCCCCGGCGGATACCGCCGCCGCGCTCATGCGGTCAACCGGGCAACGGCATCGACCGGGCTGAGAAGTTCGCGCTCACCCGTTGCGCGGCGCTTCAGTTCCACCTTGCCTTCGGCCAGGCTCTTCGGCCCCACCATCAGCTGCCACGGCAGACCGATGACATCAGCGGTGGCGAACTTGCCGCCCGGCCGCTCGTCGCGATCATCATAAAGAACATCGACACCCTTGGCCGAGAGTTTGGCGTAAAGATCGGCGCAGGCCGCATCAACCGCGCTGTCGCCCTGCCGGAGGTTCAGCAGCGCCACCTTGAACGGCGCGATCTCATCCGGCCAGACGATGCCCTGCTCGTCGTGGCTGGCCTCGATGGCGGCAGCGACAACACGGCTCGGCCCGATGCCGTAAGACCCCATATGCACAGTGTGCTCCTTGCCGTCCGGCCCGTTGACCACAGCGCGCATCGGCTCGGAATACTTCGTGCCGAAATAGAAGATATGCCCCACCTCGATGCCGCGCGCCGAAACCCGGCGATCCGCCGGAATGGCGTCATAGGCAGCCGCATCGTGCATTTCGGAAGTGGCTGCATAAAGCGAAGTCCACTTGTCGACTGTGGCCTGAATCCCGGCGATGTCGTCGAAATTCGTGTCCGCCGGCGGCACCGCGAAGTCGAGGTAGTCCTTGTGGCAGAACACCTCAGATTCGCCGGTCGAGGCCAGCACGATGAATTCGTGGGAAAGGTCACCGCCGATCGGCCCGGTGTCGGCGCGCATCGGAATCGACTTCAGCCCAAGACGCTGGAAGGTGCGCAGATAGGCAACGAACATCTTGTTATAGGCATGGCGCGCACCGGCCTGGTCGAGATCGAAGGAATAGGCGTCCTTCATCAGGAACTCGCGGCTGCGCATGACGCCGAAGCGCGGGCGCACCTCGTCCCGGAACTTCCACTGAAGGTGATAGAGGTTCAGCGGCAGGTCTTTGTAGGAGCGCACATAGGCCCGGAAAATCTCGGTGATCATCTCCTCATTGGTCGGGCCGAACAGCATCTCGCGCTCGTGCCTGTCCTTGATGCGGAGCATCTCCTTGCCATAGGCGTCATAGCGCCCGCTTTCGCGCCAAAGGTCTGCCGACTGGATCGTCGGCATCAGGAGTTCGATGGCACCGGAGCGGTTCTGCTCCTCGCGGATCACCGCGCAAACCTTGTTCAGCACGCGCAGGCCCAGCGGCAGCCAGGCATAGATGCCGGCGCTTTCCTGCCGGATCATGCCGGCCCGCAGCATCAGACGATGCGAAACGATCTCTGCTTCTTTCGGCGTTTCACGCAGGATGGGCAGAAAGTAACGGGACAGGCGCATGGAAAATCCGGATTTTGGCAGCGATTCGCTTCGGGCGGCGCAACAACGCGCGACTGTTTAAAAGCGGATTGAGGCGGAAAACACAAGCGCTCGTCGCAAATGCCAAAAAAATCGGCAAACTGGCAAAAATATGCGTGACTCGCATTGCCACCTTCGTTACAGACTCACGGGGTTGATGAGCCTATTGCAGAAAGCGAAAGCGCCTGCATCTGGTCCAAGTCTTCGGAGGAACGAAGACGCTGCAACGGGGGAGAACGGGGTCAACCCGACAGGTTGTTGCGAAAAAAAGTTTCTTAAGCAAGGCGCGAGCCTTGCTTTTATTTTCTGCAACGTTGTTTTGCTCACACCCAGTAATTCTCGATCAGCCAAGCAAAGACAGCCAGCACCACCGTGCTCAGCACCGTGTTGATGATCAAGATCCGTGCAAAGGCCGGTCGCACCGGCGCACCAGGGTCTGCCCCTGGCACGTCCTCTGCGGGGCCGGCATCACGCCGCACACCGAAAGGCAGCGAGACGAACAGCAGCGTCCACCAGATGATGAAATAGATGGCGAACCAGGTGCCGATTTTCATGAAAGCCGTTCCCTCGCTCCGAACAGGACGGTTGTACTGGTCTGATCTGCCCGGACAGCGCTCTAGACCTGTTCCAGTTCCACCAGTGTGCCATTGAAGTCCTTCGGATGAAGGAACAGCACCGGCTTGCCATGGGCGCCGATCTTCGGCGTACCATCTCCGATAACCCGGGCACCGCCTGCTTTCAGCTTGTCACGCGCGGCGATGATGTCATCGACCTCATAGCAGACATGATGCATCCCGCCATCGGGGTTCTTTTCCAGAAACTTCGCGATGGGCGAGGCTTCCCCGAGGGGTTCAAGCAACTCGATCTTGGTGTTTGGCAGTTCGATGAACACGACCGTGACCCCATGCTCCGGCAGGGCCTGCGGCGCCGAAACGCTGGCACCAAGCGCATTGCGATAGGTGCTCGTGGCAGCGGCAAGGTTGCCGACGGCAATAGCGACGTGATTGAGGCGACCGATCATCGGCATCTCCCGCAGTTTCAGATCAAGGCCCTTCAAACCTCAACAACGAACACCTGGCAAATTGGCTTTTTGTCCCATACGTCGCGCATGGCGTTGCGCACGGCCCGGCGGATTGCCTCCTGCACGGCGGCAGGGTCGCGCCGTTTGCCTTTCGGCAGGCTGTTCAGGGTCGCTTCCACGGCATCAAGGCAGAGTTCGGCAACATTCTCGCCATCATCGGTCAGTTCGGGCAGGCCCGTCGTTTCCACCTCGGGGTCGGACGCCAGCGCCCCGCGCTCGTCTACCGCCAGCACCACCGTCACCATGCCGGCAAACGCGAGCTTGCGCCGCTCGGCTACCGCTCCGTCGATGCTGGTGAGAATGTCACCATCTTTCACCAGACGTCCGTTCACCACCTGCGTCACGATGACAGGATCGCCGGGGCCAAGGCGCACGAGATCGCCGTTGAAGGCGCGGATGGCATGGGGTACGCCCATGGCCTTGGCGAACTTCACATGTTCGGTCAGGTGCAGCGCCTCACCATGGGCCGGCACGGCGACCTGGGGCCGAATCCACTCATACATCCGCCGAACCTCATCCTGCCGCGGATGCCCGGAGACATGAACCAGCCCGTGCCGATCCGTGATAATCTCGATATTCTGCCGGGCCAGCGCGTTGATGATCTTGTTGATCGCCCGCTCGTTGCCCGGAATGGCACGGGAGGAAAAGATCACCCGGTCGCCCGGGACAAGCCGGATGTCGGGGTACTCATGAGCCGCGATGCGCGCCAGTGCGGCACGCGCCTCGCCTTGCGATCCGGTGACCAAAACTACCACCTTGTCGCGCGGCAGGCGCGAATAGGCATCCGGCCCCCGGAACGGCGGCAGACCATCCAGCATCCCGAGATCGGCAGCAATCTCCACCACCCGTTCCATCGCACGGCCGGCGACGATCACCTGCCGCCCCGCCGCTGCAGCCGCTTCCGCAACTGCGCGAATACGCGCAACGTTTGACGCAAAGGTTGTGACCAGCACACGTCCAGGCGACGCGAGGATGATGTCCTTCAGCGTCGCCGACACATCGCGTTCCGAGGCAGAAATGCCTTCGCGGAGGATGTTGGTGGAATCGCATATGAGCGCCAGCACACCCTCGTCACCGATGGCCTTGAGCCGCGCACCATCGGTCGGCAGACCCAGCACCGGCGTCTCATCAATCTTCCAGTCACCAGTATGCAGCACCGTACCCAACGGCGTGCGGATCGCCATGGCGCAGGATTCCGGAATCGAATGAGCCACCGGCACCATTTCGATATCGAAGGGGCCGAGCGTGAACCGCGCGTTCTGCGCGATACGCTTGATCGGCACCTGGGGCGCACCCGGCTCGGACAAACGCCGTACTTCCAGCAGGTCGGCAGCAAAATTCGTGGCGTAGATCGGAACTCCAAGACGCGGCCAGAGATCGGCCACCGCTCCGAAATGGTCCTCATGCGCGTGGGTCAGCACAATGCCCACGAGGTCCTTCTTGCGCTCCTCGATGAAGGTTGTCAGCGGCAGGACGAGATCGATCCCCGGCAGGTCCTCATTGGCGAAGGCAACGCCAAGGTCGACCATCAGCCACTTGCGCTGGCGCGGCGAGCCGAAGCCATAGAGCGCACAGTTCATCCCGATTTCGCCAAGGCCGCCCAGCGGCAGAAACACAAGTTCGTCGTCTGCCATCAGGGCCCCGTTCGGCTGCCGTCAAGAAACACATCTCCCGCCTCGACCTCACGCAACGTGCCGTCCATATCGAGCAGCAGGCGCCCGCGTTCGTCGATGCCGGCACAGCGGCCCGATAAGTCCCCACGCGGCAGCCGCACCGTCAGCGGCGTGCCCGGCGGCAGCGACAGCCGGCTCCAGGCGTCACGAATTCTGAAGAATCCCTGCCCCGCCGCAAAGGCCGTCAGCTGTGTGGCCATGCGATCAGACAGAACCCGCAGAACCTCGCGCCGATCGGTCGAGATGCCGAGATCGAGGAAAGACGCCGCCTTCCGATCCGGCAGGGCCGGTGCGGTCAGGATATTCACCCCCATGCCGATCGCGACCGCCTGCCGGTTGCCGGATATCATCCGCCCTTCCAGCAGGATGCCGGCCAACTTGGCGCCGCCCACCAGCACGTCATTTGGCCATTTGAGATGCGTATCGGCCAGCGGCGCCAGTCGCCGCACCACTTCGGCCAACGCAACGCCGGCAACAAACCCGAGCTTCGGGCTGTCCTCGACCGGACAGGGCGAAACGAGCAGAAGGCTCGCATAAAGATTGCCCGCCGGTGACACCCATTCGCGCCCGTGCCGTCCGCGACCAGAGCGCTGAACTTCAGAAACCACCCAAGTGCGGTTCGCCCCGGCCTGTTCCGCCAGATCCAGCGCCAGCCGATTGGTGGAATCGACGCTTTCCAGCGAAACCAGCGAGAAGCCCGCAGCTCCTGCGGCGTCACTCAGCCGCATCACGGAAGCGGCCTCAGAACAGCGACCGAGCCGCCGCTTCGGCCGCATCCTTCAGCGGCTGCGGGTAGACCCAGAAGAGCAGAACAAACAGGCCGGCCAGCGTCATCACCAGCTTCACCTCGCCCGGCACCGGCACAAATGTGACGCGCGGCGCGTCAAGATACATCACCTTGACAATGCGCAGGTAATAATAGGCCGACACCACGGAGGTAAGGATGCCGAGAACTGCCAGTGCGAACAGGTTCGCCTTGATGGCAGCGGCAAAGACATAGAACTTGCCGAAGAAGCCCGCGAGCGGCGGAATGCCGATCATCGAGAACATGATCAACATCAGCATCGCCGCTGTGTAGGGATTGGTGCGCGAGAGGCCGGCGAGATCGTCGATCTTTTCAACGCGACCTTCGGACGTCGTCATCGTCAGGATGCAGGCAAAGGCGCCAAGCGTCATGGCAAGATAGATGGCCATGAAGATCGCGATTCCCTCAACGCCCTGCACTGAACCGGAGGCCAGCCCCACCAGCGCGTAGCCCATGTTGCTGATCGAAGAATAGGCCATCAGCCGCTTGATATTGGTCTGCGTCAGCGCCGCGAATGCGCCCAGCGCCATCGAGGCAATCGCAAGGAAGGTGACGACCTGTTGCCACTCGCGCGTAACGCCCGGGAAGGCATCGACCAGCACGCGGGTGAGAATGGCCATGGCCGCCATTTTCGGGGCCGTGGCGAAGAACGTCGTCACCGGCGTCGGCGCACCTTCATAAACGTCCGGCGTCCACATGTGGAACGGAACGACCGAAATCTTGAAGGCAAGCCCGGCGAG
>JAIUNP010000099.1 GCA_020161975.1 Pseudomonadota bacterium | reverse complement strand
ACGCTGGCCAGCAGGTGGAAAACGCCGGTGGCCTCGGCGGCATTCTAGGCTCGATCCTCGGGCAGGCCGCAGGCGGCGCCCGCGATGCCGCGCGCGACGTCGATGCCGCGACCGGCGCCAGCGATAAACTGCGCCAGATGGTCGAGCAGGCGACGGGCCGGCAGGTGTCGCCCGACATGCTGAACCAGCTTAAGGACCTGATCGCCAACAACCAGCTTGCCGCAGGCGCGGCAGCCGGCGGGCTCGGCGGCCTTCTGCTTGGCACCAAGACGGGCCGCGGCATCACGACGTCGGCCGCCAAGCTCGGTGGTCTCGCGCTCATCGGCGGCCTCGCATACAAGGCTTACCAGAACTACCTCGACGGCAAGCCGCTGATCCAGTTCGGTGAACCTGTGGCAGCCCCGCCGAAGGCCTCCGCCTTCAATCCTGCTGCTGGCGACCAGCAGCGGAACGCCACACTGATGCTGCGCGGCATGATCGCAGCAGCAGCAGCAGATGGCACCATCGACGAAGCGGAAAAATCCGCCATCCTTGGTTCTGCGCAGGCGCAGGGCATGGATCAGGACACGCTCGACTTCCTCAACAACGAGGTGGCAAATCCGGCAGATGCCGCGACGCTGGCCGCCGAATGTCAGGGACCCGAGCAGGCAACGGCACTGTACACCGCCTGCCTCCTCGCCATCAGCGTCGATAACCGGGCTGAACGCCGCTTCATGGATGGGCTCGCCGAAGCGCTGGGGCTCGATGAGCAACTCGTTGCGCAGATAGAATCGGCAGCGCAGTCGGTCCGCCCTGCGGCATGACACGACATGCCCTTGACGATAGCGGGGGCATGAGCCGAACAGCGTATGGAAAAACGGCGGGTTACCCCGCCGTTTTTGCCGGTTTAGGGCAGCGCCAGCTTCATGCCCTCGTGACTGGCGACAAACCCGAGCCGTTCATAGAAGCGGTGGGCCTTTGTCCGCTGCTTGTGAGTGCTGAGTTGCACGGTGCGGCAGCCACGCGCCTGACACATCTGGATCGCAGTCTTGATGAGGCGGGCGCCATGGCCATGACCGCGCAGATCGGACGCAATGCGGACGCTTTCGATCTGGCCACGCCATGCCCCCTTGTTCGAGAGGCCGGGGATGAAGGTCAACTGGAAGCAGCCGATCAGTCGGCCACCCTGTTCCAGCACATAGAGCGCGTTGTTGGGGTCCCGGTCAATGGCAGCGAAGGCCGCAGCATAGGCTTTGGGATCGGCGCCCGTCTCGCGGGACGCACCGAGATCATCATCCGCCAGCAGCGCGACAATGGCCGGAACGTCGCCCGGCAGGGCTTCACGCAATACAAACCCGGTCATGGTCAATCCCGTGCGTTGCGACCGAGAAACTGGCCGATCCGGTCCAGCGCCCGCTCGATGTTCGCAAGACTGTTGGCATAGGAGAGGCGGATGTAACCCTCGCCATGCACACCGAAATCGGGCCCGCCAATGGTGGCAACGCCCGCCTGCTCCAGCAGCGCGGAGGCGAGTGGCTTGGCTTGCCAGCCTGTCGCCTTGATGTTCGGGAAGGCATAGAAGGCGCCCTTCGGCGTGACGCAGGAAACACCAGGCAACTTGTTGAGGCCGGCGACCACCGCCTTGCGCCGGGTGTCGAACTCGCGAAGCATCGCCCCCACGGCATCCTGCGGGCCGGTCAGCGCTTCCAGCCCGGCATACTGGGCTGAAGCGTTGACGCAAGAATAGGAATTGACCGCAAGCTTCCGCGCAGCCTCGTAGGCCCGCTCCGGCCAGACTGAATAGCCCATGCGCCAGCCTGTCATGGCATAGGTTTTCGACCAGCCATTGAGCAGGATCAGCCGGTCGACGATCTCGGGATAGTTCAAGAGACAGACATGCTCCTCGCCGTCATAGAGCATCTGGTCATAGATCTCATCCGACATGATGGCGACGCGCGGGAACTGTTCGAGCCCTTTCACCAGCTTGTCGACCTCGGCCTTCGGTGTGACGCCACCGGTCGGGTTGGCAGGTGAATTGATGATGAGCAGGCGCGTGCGCGGCGTGATCAGCGACAGCGTTTCCTCGGCAGAAAACGCAAAGCCGTTCACCTCGCGGATCGGCACCGGCACGGGTGTTGCGCCGGTGAATTCGATCATCGAGCGGTAGATCGGAAAGCCGGGGTCCGGATAGAGGATCTCGACGCCAGGCTGGCCGAACATCAGGATGGCCATGAACATCGTCACCTTGCCCCCGGGCACAATCATGACCCGGTCCGGCGAGACGGTTGCCCCAAACCTGCGGTGGAGATCAGCGGCGACCGCTTCACGCAGCGGCAGGATGCCGGTTGCGGGCGTATACCCGTGGTGCCCATCCTTCAGCGCCTTGATGGCGGCCTCGACGATGTTCGGCGGGGTTGCAAAATCCGGCTGGCCGATGCCGAGGTTGATGATGTCCTTGCCCTGACGCTGCAATTCGGTAGCGCGCGCCAGAACGGCGAAGGCGTTTTCCTCGCCAATACGCCCGAAGGCAGGGACGATTTCGAGCATGTCGCTTCTCCAAGGATGCTTCTGTCTTGTCTGATATCAGACAATTTTTGTATGACCAGTTGCAAATGCCGAACGTCAGGGCTTTCCTGCGCGGTAGAGATTTCCAGAATCGCCCGATAATGGGCAGGGAGGCACAGAATGGCCGGAAAGTCGTCGGGGTCAAAACCCACACCACAGAAAATTGAACGCCTGCGCTCCCGCGCCTGGTTCAACAACCCCCACAACATTGACATGACGGCGCTTTACATCGAGCGGATGCTGAATTTCGGCATGACCGTGGATGAGTTGCAGTCGGGCAAGCCGATCATCGGCATCGCCCAGTCGGGTTCCGACATTGCGCCCTGCAACCGACATCATCTCGAACTGGCCAAGCGTGTACGCGAGGGCATCCGCGAGGCGGGCGGCATCGCCTTTGAGTTTCCGCTCCATCCCATCCAGGAAACCGGCAAGCGCCCCACCGCGAGCCTCGACCGAAATCTGCAATATCTTTCACTCGTCGAGGTGCTCTACGGCTATCCGCTCGACGGCGTGGTGCTGACCACCGGGTGCGACAAGACGACGCCGGCGCAGATCATGGCAGCAGCGACCGTGGACATTCCGGCAATCGTGTTGTCCGGCGGGCCGATGCTGAACGGCTGGCACCATGGCGAACGCACCGGCTCCGGCACAATCGTCTGGAAGGCGCGCGAGCAACTGGCCAAGGGCGAGATCAACCACCGCGAGTTCATTGAACTCGTCGGTTCATCCGCCCCCTCCGTCGGCCATTGCAACACGATGGGCACGGCCTCGACCATGAACAGCCTCGCTGAAGCGCTCGGCATGTCGTTGCCCGGCTGCGCGGCCATTCCAGCGCCGCATCGTGACCGGCAGCAGATCTCCTACTGGACCGGCAAGCGCATCGTCGAGATGGTCTGGGAGGATCTGCGGCCCTCGAAGATCATGACCCGCGAGGCGTTCGAGAATGTGATCGCGGTCAATTCGGCGATTGGCGGCTCCACCAACGCACCGATCCACATCAACGCCATCGCACGGCATGTCGGGGTGAAACTCGACAATGATGACTGGGAGAAGATCGGCTACGACATCCCGCTGATCGTCAATCTCCAGCCGGCGGGCGAATATCTCGGCGAGGAATACTACCGCGCCGGCGGTGTGCCGGCGGTGGTGGCCGAACTCATTACCAAGGGCAAGATTCACAAGGCGCCGATCACCGTGAACGGCAAGAGCCTTTACGAGAACTGCGAGGGCAAGCTCACCGAGGATCGCAAGGTGATCTTCGCCTATGACAAGCCGATGAAAAAATCCGCCGGCTTCCTCAACATGAAGGGCAACATCTTCGACAGTGCCATCATGAAGACAAGCGTGATCTCGGACGAATTCCGCAAGCGCTATCTCGAAGACCCCAAGGACCCGATGGCATTCGAGGGCACGGCGGTGGTGTTCGACGGGCCGGAAGATTATCACAAACGGGTCGATGATCCGGCGCTCGGCATCACGGAGCGTTCGATCCTGTTCATGCGCGGCACGGGCCCGGTCGGCTATCCGGGCGCGGCGGAAGTCGTCAACATGCGTGCACCCGATTACCTGCTGCGCAAGGGGATCACGGCGCTGCCCTGCATCGGCGACGGGCGCCAGTCGGGCACCTCGGGCTCCCCCTCGATCCTCAACGCCTCGCCCGAGGCGGCGACCGGCGGCGGCCTTGCCATTCTGAAAACAGGCGACAGGGTGCGTGTCGATCTCGGCAAGCGGACGGTGAACATGTTGCTCTCGGCCGATGAAATTGCTGCACGGCGGGCGGAACTCAAGAAGAAGCCCTTCAAGATCCCGAAGTCGCAGACCCCGTGGCAGGAAATCCAGCGCGGCATCGTCGATGAACTCTCGAACGGCATGGTGCTGAAACCGGCAGTGAAATACCGGAAGATCGACAAGAAATTCGGTGTTCCGCGCGACAACCACTGAGCGTTGGCGACACCGCGAAGGCCCGGCACCGCGCCGGGCCTTTCTTTTTGCAGGCCGTCGCATTCCTGCTGTAGGCTTGCGGTGATGTGCTGGATGACCGGAGTGCTTGACATGACCGACCTTTCTCACTGGACGGGCGCAAAGGTGCCGGACGGGCGGGTTTTGTCCGGTCGCACCTGCCGGCTCGAACGGCTGGATCCGGCCCGGCATGGCGATGATCTCTGGGCAGCGGTCCAGAACCATGACCAGCTTTGGGATTATCTCGGATACGGCCCCTTTGCGGATGGCGCAGTCTTCCGCGCCTGGCTCGACAGCCGCGCGCCACTCTCCGATCCCTATGCCTATGTTGTCATCGACAGCCAGTCCGATCGGGCACTGGGTGTGGCGACGCTGATGGAAATCCGTCCGGCCATGGGCGTGATCGAAGTCGGGCACATCTTCTTCTCACCCGAGCTCCAGCGGACACCGGCGGCCACTGAGGCGATCTACCTTTTGGCGCGCCATGCCTTTGAGGATCTCGGCTACCGTCGGTTCGAGTGGAAATGCAACGCAGCAAACGCGCCGTCGCGCCGGGCCGCCCTGCGGTTTGGCTTTGTCTACGAGGGCACCTTCCGCCAGCACATGATCGTGAAGGGCAAAAGCCGCGATACGGCCTGGTTTTCGATCACCGACAATGAGTGGCCCTACATCGAACAAGCGTTCAGCCGCTGGCTGGCGCCCGGCAATTTCGATGCGCGGGGTGCACAGAAAATCGCATTGTCTGCCATCAACCAGCGCGAGATTTCCGTCGGATCGCTGGTGTTGACGCGCATGACGGGCGCCGATCGGGATGCCATCGAGGCCTTCCAGGAAGCGGCCTATGCGCGCAACCGCGCCATTCTTGGCGCTGAACCACTGCCGCTCAAATGGGATTACGGCACGATCTTCCTCGGAACGGAAGTATGGGGCGTGCACGACAAGGATGCGCTGGTTGGCCTTCTCATCCTGCGCCCGGGCGATGATGCATTACGCATAGAGAGCGTGGCAACCCTGCCGCAGGTCCAGGGCGGGGGCTATGGAAACGCCATGCTCAACGCCGCCGAGTTTCGTGCGCGCGACTGGGGCTTTGCGGCGATCCGTCTGCTCACAGGCGAGAAACTGACGCAGAATGTCGAGTGGTACCTGCGAAAGGGCTTCCACGTCGAAACGCTGGAGCGCCTGCCGGACCGCTCCATTGTCCACATGATCAAGCACCTGAGGGACTGAGCCCGTTCAGTTCCCACTGCGCATCAGGCTGAGCACGGCCCCCTGGCCCGCCCCCTTATCCCAGCCCGCACGGCGATTGCGCTCAAAGCTGAGGCGCTGGCCCTTGCCACCCACCAGCCACAACGTTCCATCCGTGATGTGCCAGGCCGTGGGCGCGAAAACGGTGATCCCGGCATCTCCGCAGCCCGTTGCGAGCTTTGCCGTACCCTGTCCGCCACTGGCAGCAAGCGCGACCGTACACCCGGTTTCGCGACCCTTGTCGCGCAGGAGGCTGTAGGTGCCGGCAACCTGCTGCATTGTCACAGGATCGGGCATACGCTGGGCGGCGGCGGCTGCCGCCGTGCGCGGCACTGCCGGGCGCTGGGCCTGGAGCGAAGCCATGCGCTTTTCCAGTGAAGCGCTCGCATGGGGCTTCAGACTGTAGGAGGCGTTGGTGACATCGCGGGCACTGGCGGTGCCGTCCTGACCCGCAGCGGAAAAATCAAGCAGCACCGCACCGACCGCGTTATGCAACCGGATGCGCGCATGGGGCGCTTCCTTCAACGGCTCGGCAGTCCAGGCCGCGACCGAAGCCATGATCGGCAGGGCGATGCGGCAATGCGGCGTAAAGCCCACCCCGTGGCCGCCCGGAACCGAAGCCGCACGCAGCACCACGAGGCACTTGCGCGTACCATCGGCATTGGCAATCTCATAACCACCGGCAAGGGCGGTCACTTCTGGGGAAGCGGCACGCGGCTGTGCGGCAACGGCAGACGAAACCAGTCCGGCGGCCAGAGCCAGGGAATAAACCGTCGCGTGTCTGTTCAATGCGTCACCCTTTTGCCGCCGGCCAGGGCGTCTCCGCGACGGGTGTCAGCGGCGCAAGCCCCTTCGAGACGGCAATGACATTATCGACGACGAGATTGCCCATCAAGTCACGCGTATGCACCGAGCCCGAGCCGACATGCGGCAGCAGGACGGCATTATCCAACGCAAGCAGAGCCGGAGGAATCTTCGGCTCGAACTCAAAGACATCAAGGCCGGCGGCGAGGATCTTCTTCTGTTCGAGGAATTCGATGAGCGTCGTTTCGTCAACAACCGTGCCACGCGCAACATTGATCAGCACGCCGTCCGGCCCCAGAGCCTCCAGCACCGCCCGATTGATCAGATGCTTGGTCGACGCTCCGCCGGGCAGAATCACCATCAGGATGTCGACGTCGCGCGCCATGGCGACAAGATCGGAGTAGAAGGGATAAGGCACGTCCGGTTGGCGGTTGCGCCCGTAATAGGCAAGCTTCAGCCCGAAGGCCTCCGCACGGCGGGCAATGGCCTTGCCGATACGCCCGAGGCCGACAATCCCCATCGTGCGTCCGCGAAGCGACGGCGACAGCGGAAAATTGCCTTCGCTGAGCCAGCGACCGGCCCGCAGATACTGCTCGGACTGCGGCAGCCGCCGCACAGTCATCAGCAGGAGGCCGAGTGCTGTATCGGCCACCTCCTCGTTGAGAACATCGGGCGTGTTGGTGACGGCAATACCCCGGCGCCCCGCTTCCACAGCGTCCACCATATCGTAGCCGACACCGAAATTAGAGACGATCCTGAGATCGGGCAAACGGTCGAACACCGCTGCGTCGATCCGGGAGCGGAAACCACCGACAAGCGCCCGGATGCCCGCACCATTCCGTTGCAGCCACGAGGTCTCGTCCGCCTCTTCCCAGAGTTTCGTCACCGGAAAGGTGCTGGAAAGACGGTTGGCAATCAACGGCATCACGGGGCCGTGGATGAGAACCTTGAAATCGCTCATGTCAAACTCCGGTCGGTACGGCTACTGCCGTTCCGGTTTAGCCCGATGCGGAGTTGTCTGACAACGTTTCTTTGCAATCAATCATCTTCGGAGAGATCATCGTCCCCGGATGCCGGCATCGTTGCAAGCGCCTGTGACAGCCTTTTGAGCAGCTTGCGCAGACGTTTGATATCTTTGCCGTCCAGCGCCTCGGAGATTTCGGTCTCCACTTCATCGAGCCGCAGCCGCAAGGCCTTGGCGCAGCGCTGACCTTCTTTCGTCAGCGAAAGCGTGGTCCGACGGGCATCCGCATCGCTGTCACGCCGATCGACCATTTTCTGGCCAACGAGCCTCAGCACCATCTTTGAAGCAGTGGGAGGCCGGACATTGAGGGCTTCGGCCAGTTCGCCAACAGTCATTTCTGTCTTGTCGGCCAGCAGCAGAAGAGCCTGTTCCTGCCCGGCGAACAACCCGAGATCGGCAATGGCATGGGCCACGCGCGCCCTATAGAGTCGCGCGGCGCGCTGAAGAACCTTCCCGACTTCGCTGCTCATATCCGCCGTCCGCCATGTCCTGAATGCGTCAAAAAAGCCCTTGCAAGCTGGAACGCTCGTCGCCACTTGTCTTTCATGGCGCAACTTCATGACAGTCATGTGACAATCGACATCACCGGGATGACCTGTGCAGCTTGCTCGGCACGGGTCGAGACGGTTCTGTCCCGTCAGCCCGGCGTGATCGAAGCCCGGGTCAGCTTGCCGCTGGAGCGGGCCGATGTGTCCGTTTCCGATGCCGAAGCAGCAGCCGGTCTCGTTAAGGCCATTGAAGATGCCGGTTATCACGCGCGACTGCGCGGAGAGAGCAGCGCGGACCGTCGTGCCGCACGTGAGGCAAAAGCAAAGGAACACGCGGCCCTTCGCAGCCGGACACAGGGGCTTGCCGCTCTGGCCACGCTGCTGGCGCTGCCCTTCCTCATCGACATGACGCGGATGATGATCACCGGCGAGCATACGCCCGCCATCCCGCCCCTCATGCAGGCTGTGCTGGCGACAATCGTTCAGATCGTCTGCGGAGCGCGCTTTTATCGCGGGGCCTTTGCCGCTTTACGCAGCGGCTTTGCCAACATGGATGTGCTGGTTGCCGTGGGAACGAGCGCGGCCTATGGCGTCAGTCTCTACAACCTCCTGAGCGACCGGGTTCATCACGGCGGCGGGCTCTATTTCGAAGCCAGTGTCACGGTCATCACCTTCCTGCTGATCGGCAAGGTGCTGGAAGGCAAAGCGCGAAGCGGAGCGGGCGCAGCGCTCGAAGCTCTGGCCCATGCCGTGCCGCAGACCGCCACCAGAATTGTGGGCGGACTCGAAGCCAATGTTGATGTCGCCAGCCTCAAGGCAGGCTACATCGTGCTCGTCAGGCCCGGTGCGCAGGTGCCGGCAGATGGCACGATCACCGAAGGGGTGGCCGCATTCAACGAAGCCCTGATCACCGGCGAGAGCCTGCCGATATCGCGCGGGCCGGGCGACCGGGTGGTCGCGGGCAGCGTCGCGACGGGCGGCAGCGTCCATGTCAGTGTCACCGCCACGGGGGACGATACGCGCCTGCAACGCATCGCCCGATTGATCGAAGATGCGGACATTGCCCGTTCGCCGGTGCAACAACTAGCAGACCGCATTTCGGCGGTCTTCGTACCGGCGGTGCTGGTCATTGCGCTTCTGGCGGGCATCGGCTGGTATCTCGCTCGCGGCGATGGCGAAGTGGCAATGCTGGTCGCGGTGGCGGTCCTGGTCGTTGCCTGCCCTTGCGCGCTGGGGCTCGCGACGCCGATTGCGCTGGTGGCAGGCGCGAATGCGGCAGCAAAAGCCGGGTTGATCGTGACCGATCATTCGGCGCTTGAGGCGGCTGGACGCGTCACGCGCATTGCCTTTGACAAGACAGGGACCCTCACACGCGGCTTGCCGGCCGTTGCAGCCATTGCCGCATCGGATCGCCGGCAGGTGCTGGGGCTTGCCGCCGCGCTCGCCAGCCGCTCCGATCATCCGCTCGACCGGGCGCTGGTTCAGCAGGCGTCCGAGGACGGCCTCGCCCTGCCCGCAGTCGCTGATTTTACCGCCATATCCGGCGGCGGGCTCTCTGGCCGGATCGAGAAGCAGGTTTACCGGCTTGGCAACGGATCTTTTCTCCGCGCTCAAGGTGTGGAGGCGACGCAGCTTGACGCGCTCATTTCGGGCGAAGATTTCCGCAAAGCCGGTTCAATCGCCTATCTTGCCCGCGACAGGGAGGTGCTGGGCGCGTTCGGCTTTGCGGACGAGCCGCGTCCGCAGGTCGGGGAAACGCTGGCAGGGCTTGAAAAGCTCGGGGTTGCCGTCACGGTTCTTTCCGGCGACCGGACCGAGGCCGTGCAGGCTTTTGCGCGGCAGTTCGGACTTCAGGATGCCCGGGCCGGCCTGACGCCCGAAGAGAAAATCCGCTCTGTCCACGACATGATGGAAGCCGGCGCGGTGCTGGGCGTGGTCGGCGACGGCATCAACGATGCGCCGGCGCTTCGTGCCGCTGATCTTGGCATGGCGATGGGAACCGGCACGGATGCGGCCAAGGCGGCTGCAAGCGTGACGCTGGCCCGGCCCGACCCGCGCCTTGTGCCAGCAATGGTCCGGGCCGGACGGGCGACACGCGCGACCATCGCCCAGAATCTCGCCTTCGCTTTCCTGTTTAACGGCATCGGGATTCCGCTGGCCGCCATGGGCAAGCTGACGCCCGCTCTGGCCGGCGCGGCGATGGCGCTGTCATCCGTCTCGGTCGTGCTGAACGCCTGGCGGCTGGCCCGGCGGGATTTTGCGCCGGGGAACGATCACTCCGAACGCCAGGGATAGGTCCAGGTCTCGGTCAGCGCCCTGTTCCCAGCCTTGAGGAAGGCGCGAAGATCCGTGACCTGCCCGGGCGGCGCCTCGACATCGATCAGGGCCCGGAAGCCACGGGTCACCGGGTTCGGCATCAATGTCGTGCGCAGGACCTTGCCCACGGAGGCAGAGGCAACGACCTGCACCTTCTGCGGCGCGGCAAGATGGTAGCCGAGATCACCGCCGGCGAAATCGACGATGAAGCGAATCGAGCCCGGCGTGTTTGCCTCATTCGAACCCAGGGCGCGCGGCCGGGTGCGGAAGGTGTGGATGGCAACGCCGCCTGGGCTGAGGTCCTCGGTGCCATTGAGAGCCCGCATCCGGTAGCGGAAGGTCAGTGTCTGGCCAGGCTCGACCGGCGCTTTCGGCCGCCAGAACGCGACAATGTTGTCGTTCGTCTCGTCAGCCGTCGGCAGTTCGACCAGTTCCACCTGCCCCTCGCCCCACCCCTCGTGCGGCTCGATCCAGTAACTTGGACGCCGTTCGTAGTTCAGATCGAGATCCTGATAATGCTCGAAGGTCCGGTCGCGCTGCATCAGCCCGAAGCCGCGGATGTTGTTGTCGAGGAACACCGAGTTTTCCGGCTCGCGCGGGTTGCGCAAGGGGCGCCATATCCACTCCCCTGCCCCCGAATGGATCAGCAACCCATCCGAATCATGCAGTTCCGGGCGATAGTCGTCGCGGTAGCGCCGGTCGTTTTCGCCAAGGAAGAACATCGAGGTCAGCGGCGCAATGCCAAGGCGCGCGACAGGCTTCCTGATGAAGAGATTGGCCAGAACCTCGACGGTCGTCTGCACGCCGGGAAAAACAAGAAACTGGAAAGCGCCGGTCAGGCTTTCGCTTTCCATCAGCGCATAAATCACCGCATGGTCAGCGTCCGGCCCCGGCTGCTCAACCCAGAAATTCGTGAAGACCGGGAACTCTTCTTCCTTTGCCCCGACATTGACCGACGCGCCGCGTGCCGACAGTCCATAATGCTGATCGCGCGACAGGAACCGGAAGTAGCTCGCCCCGAGAAACGAGATCAGTTCGTCATAAACGCCGGGATCGTTGAGCGGAGAGTGGAGGCGGAAGCCCGCAAAGCCGAGGTTCACCGGCAATGGACGGTCAATCTTCAGCTTTCCGTAGTCGAAGAGATT
>JAIUNP010000098.1 GCA_020161975.1 Pseudomonadota bacterium | reverse complement strand
GGTTCCGGCTGCTGCAAACCGTGCAGGGGGTCGGCTCCAAGGTGGCGCTGGCGATCCTTTCCATCCTCAAGCCGGGGGAACTTGCGACCGCGATTGCCACGCAGGACAAGGCGATGGTGGGGCGGGCGTCCGGGGTCGGGCCGAAACTGGCAGCGCGCATCGTTGCCGAACTCAAGGACAAGGCGCCCGCCTTCGGCTCGGTTGATCCCGCGCTGGTGAAACTCAGCGATGACGTTAACGAGAAGAAGGCGCCGGTGCCGGTGCGTGATGCGATTTCTGCGCTCACCAACCTCGGATATGGCCAGCCGCAGGCGGCAGCCGCCATCGCGGCGGCGGTGAAGGCGCTGGGCGAGGGTGCAGAGGCGGCGGCGCTGATCCGACGCGGATTGAAGGAACTGGCGAGTTGAGTTTGGCGGGCAACGATGACCGCCGTCCGCGGCTTTGGGGCCTCAAGACCGGGCTGGTCGCGACCGTTCTTGGCCCGACCATCGCGGCATTTGTCTTCCTGCTGCTGCTCCTTGTCCATTCCGGCGGTCTTGAGGTCTCACTTGCCGCCGGCGGGGCAAGATCACTGTTCGGCTTGTTCCAATTCATCCTGTTGACGAGTTACCTGCTGATCGTGCCGCATGTGCTGTTCATCGGACTGATCGGCTGCATCGTTTATTTGTTGCGCCACCGTGTGGATGCCGGCGCCTTCTGGCAGCAGGCGCAGTGGGCTGTGCTTGTGTATGTTTGCACGATGCCGATTACCGTGAACGCAGGTAACATCACCTTTTCACACCGGGTGCTCTTCATCGTTTCCCTCGGCGTTGCATCGGGAATTGTCTGGCTGTTGACCCGCCGTTGGCATACGCCGCCGCGGCACGTGCCACCCGCGCACCGAGCCGGCCCGGGTCAGGCTGACGGTGCTTGATGGCGACGCTCGCCATCGTCGTGACCTGTGCCCTGCTTGTGCTGGTCGTGTTCGATTGTCGGCTCCACGACCGGCTCTCGCGTGTGCCGCAATAGCCACCGGGAAACGAATAGGCTAAGCCACCTGACATGACCCGTCCCGGCATCCTCTCTCCCGACAAGCGCGATGACGACATCGAGGCGTCGATCCGACCGCAGGTGCTGGCCGATTTTACCGGGCAGGCGGCGGCGCGCGCCAACCTGAAGGTTTTCATCGAGGCGGCAAAGACGCGCGGCGATGCGCTCGACCATGTGCTGCTCGTCGGCCCGCCCGGTCTTGGCAAGACGACGCTGGCGCAGATCGTCGCGCGGGAACTCGGCGTCAACTTCCGCTCCACCTCCGGTCCGGTGATTGCAAAGGCGGGCGATCTTGCCGGGCAGTTGACGGCGCTGGAAGAGCGCGACGTGCTGTTCATCGACGAGATTCACCGGCTCAATCCGGCGGTTGAGGAGATCCTCTATCCGGCGATGGAGGATTACCAGCTCGACCTGATGATCGGCGAGGGGCCGGCGGCGCGATCGGTCAAGATCGACCTGCCGAAGTTCACGCTGGTTGGCGCCACCACCCGGCAGGGCCTGCTCACAACGCCGCTGCGCGACCGCTTCGGCATCCCGGTGCGGCTGAATTTCTACACGGTCGAGGAACTGGAACTCATCGTTCGGCGCGCCGCGCGGGTGCTGGGTATCGGCATCGGCGAGGACGGGGCCAACGAAATTGCCCGCCGTGCACGGGGAACGCCGCGCATCTCGGGTCGGCTTTTACGCCGCGTGCGCGATTTCGCCATCGTCGAAGGCCTGCCGTCGATCACGCGGGCGCTGGCGGACAAGGCGCTCGGCTTTCTCGATGTCGACAGCATCGGCCTTGACCAGATGGACCGGAAGTATCTTTCCATGGTTGCCGTCAATTTCGGCGGCGGGCCGGTGGGGATCGAAACGATTGCGGCGGCGCTTTCCGAGCCGCGCGATGCGATCGAGGAGATCATCGAGCCCTACCTGATCCAGCAGGGCTTTTTGCAGCGCACCCCGCGCGGGCGTCTGCTGACGGATCACGCTTTCCGGCATCTGGGACTGACGGCGCCCCAGCGCGCGCCGGCGCAGTTCGGGCTGTTTTCGGACGGGGAGGGAGAATGACCCACCACACGCTCTCCCTCCGCATCTATTACGAGGACACGGATTTTTCCGGCTTCGTCTATCATGCGCGTTACCTGCATTTCTTCGAGCGGGCGCGGACGGAGATGCTGCGTGCGCTCGGCCATGACCAGCGGGCGATGTTCGCCAATCCCGAGGGGCCGGAAGCCTTTGTCGTCCGCCGCATGAACATCGATTTCATCCGGCCCGCGCTGATGGACGATATCGTCGAGGTGCGGTCCGTGACGACGAAGGTTGCCGGGGCGACAATGCAGATCGACCAGCGGCTCTATCGCGGCGAGACGCTGCTCTGTTCGGCCGATGTGCAGGTGGCCTATCTCGTCGGCGGACGACCGCGGCGGATGCCGGATACGCTGCGCAATCTCTTTGAAAAAGCCGCCGGATTGCCGGAAAGCTGAGCGCATATGCCCCTTGCGCACCGTGCAGGGCTCATTTCAACCAAACGTTAACCCTATGGGCGGATTGATCAATCGGGTTCCGTGAAACGCGGAATCATCGACGATGCGTGTGTTTGCGTGCCCTCGTTTTGTCTCAAATCGCCGGCAAAGCCTGACGCTCGAATTTCCTGAAATGCGTGCGCGGGCGAAAGCCGGGCTGACAGAGCCGGGCCGATGCTGCGCTTCCTGATGAGACTGAATTGCCGCAGCGGCGGCTGAGGAGAGAGTGGATGAACCCTGCCGATGCGGGCCATATGGCCGATATCACGCTGTGGGGCATGTTCTGGAACGCCCATTTCGTGGTCAAGGCGGTGATGCTGGGCCTGCTGCTCGCCTCTGTCTGGACCTGGGGCATCATCATCGACAAGACGCTGCTGTTCGCGCGGGTCCGCAAGGCGATGGATCGGTTCGAGGAGGTGTTCTGGTCCGGCCAGAGCCTTGAGGAACTCTATCGCAACCTGTCGCAGCGCCCCACGAGCGGCATGGCAACCCTGTTCGTTGCAGCGATGCGCGAGTGGAAGCGCGCCTTCGACGGTTCGGGCAAAGGCTTTGCCTCGCTGCACGGGCGCATCGACAAGGTGCTTGATGTTTCGATCCAGCGCGAGATGGAGCGGCTTGAAACCAAGCTCTTCGTGCTGGCGACGGTGGGCTCGGCGAGCCCGTTCATCGGTCTTTTCGGCACGGTCTGGGGCATCATGACCTCGTTCCGCTCCATCGCGGCTTCGAAAAACACCTCGCTTGCCGTAGTGGCGCCTGGCATTGCGGAAGCGCTTTTTGCCACAGCGATCGGGCTGATCGCCGCAATTCCGGCGGTAATTGCGTACAATAAGTTCCAGAAGGACCTCTCGCGGGCGCAAACACGTCTTGAAGGGTTCGCGGATGAATTCTCGGCCATCCTGTCTCGGCAGATCGACGAGCGCGTCGAAATCGCCAGGCAGGCGGCCTAAGGAGCTTAGTCATGGGCATGTCCACGGGTGCCGGCGCGCAAGGCGGCGGCAGCAGACGGCGCAGGGGAGGCGCGCGCCACGCGCCGGTCGCCGAAATCAACATGACGCCCTTCATCGATGTGATGCTGGTCCTGCTGATTATCTTCATGGTCGCAGCGCCGCTGCTCGCCACGGGTGTGCCGATTGACCTGCCGAAGACCTCGGCGGGGCCGATCAACGTCGACCAGAAGCCGCTGACTGTTTCGATCGACGAGAAGGGGGCGATTTTCGTTCAGGATGCCGAGGTGCCGATGGGTGCGCTCGTCGAGCGGCTGCAGGCGGTGGCAAAGCAGGGCTTTGATGAGCGGATCTATGTGCGTGGAGCATCGAAGGTCGATTACGGGAAGGTGGCCGAGGTGCTCGCCATGCTGAAGACCGCCGGTTTCACCAAAACCGCGCTGATCAACCAGCCTTCTGATGCAAAGCCGTAGTCCGACATGAAGTTCTCGGCGCAGGAACCCGGCATCTATTTTTCCTCGGTCACGCATCTTGCGCTGATCGTGCTGGGGCTTGTCTCGATGTCCTCGCCCAAGCCGTTCGACGAATTCGCAGAGGCTGTGCCGGTCGATGTGATCTCGGAAAGCCAGTTCCGCGAAATGACCAAGGGCGATCCGACGGAAAAGCAGCTGCGCCCCGATACGCCGCTCCGCGTCGATCGCGTCGCAAAGGTCGAGGAACAGAAGGAAAAGGGCGAGGAGAAGAAGGATGTGCCGGCGCCCCCGCCGCCGCCGCTGCGCCCTGCCGTGAAGGAAGCCGCCGAGGATCTTGACGATGCTGATACGCCCTCGAAGGGCGCGACCGTCGCCATTCCGACGCCGCCGAAAATCGTAAGGGCCGAACCGCCGAAGCCTGAGCCCGTCAAACCACCACCGCCGCCAGCCAAGCCGGAACCTGCGAAGGTTGCTTCCGCGCCGGCCAAGCCCGAGCCGGAAGAGGACGAGGACAAGGAAGCTGAAATCATTCGCCAGCGCGCGCTGAAGCAGAAGCAGCTTGAGCAGCAGAAGGCCGAGGAGGCGCGCAAGCTCGAGGAAAAACGCAAAGCCGAGGAAAAGCGCAAGGCCGACGAGAAGCGTCAGGCTGAGCTTGATGCCGCGGAGGAGCGGAAGGAAGCCGAGCGCGAAAAGGCGGAAGCTGCGCGCAAGGCGGCTGAAGCGAAGAAGGCCGAGGACGAAAAGCGCAAGGCGGAAGCTGCCAGGAAACATGCCGAAGAAAACAAGCGCGCGCAGGAAGCCGCCCGAAAGGCAGCGGAGGCCAAAAAGGCCGAAGATGCGCGCAAGGCAGCGGAAAAGGCCGAATCCGACAAGCTTCAGTCAGCAATTCGCAACCGGCTATTGTCCTCACGCGAGGCGCCGTCCTCGTCCGGTTCGACCGGGCAGCAGGTGACGCGCACGGCAAGTGCCGGCGCGCCCAATGCGACCGGGCAGAAGCTCTCGCCGTCCGACCGCGAGCAGTTGATGGGCCTGATCAAGGAGCAGATGGAACGCTGCTGGAGCATCACAGGCACGTCCAACCCTGCGGTCAAGCCGCTTGTGCGCCTGCAACTGACCCAGACCGGGGCGATCCTGACGCAGCCGGCGCTCACCAATTCCTCCGGCGATCCGGCCTTCAACGCCATCGCCGAAAGCGGGATGCGTGCCATCCGCCAGTGCGCGCCCTATCGCATCCCGGCCAAGTTTGCCGACAAGTACAACGACTGGAAGACCATCACGGTCCGGCTTGATCCGACCGACCTGCTTTGATGAGAGACGCCATGACACGCATTCTTTCCGCTCCGCTCGCGCCCCTGATCATGCCGCGCCGCCGGTTCCTGACCGGGGCAGCGGCTTTCAGCCTTCTGGGGGTTACAGCCGCCCGCGCGGACCTGACGATCACGCTTTCGGGCGGCGACTTCAAGCCAATGCCGATTGCGATTGCCGATTTTGCCGGTGATCAGCAGGGGGCGCAGGTTGCCGGTGTCATCACCAACAACCTGATCCGCTCGGGCATTTTTGCGCCGCTGGAGAAATCCAAGCATCCGGAAAAGCCGAGCTTTGATGCTGCGCCCAATTTTGGCGCCTGGCAGGCGGCGGGCGTGCAGGCGCTGGTGACGGGCCGGGTTTCCCGCGAAGGGGGACGGATCAAGGCAGAGTTCCGTCTTTGGGATGTCGGTACCGGGCAGCAGGCGGTAGGCCAGCAGTACATGACCGATCCGGCCGCCTGGCGCCGGGTTGGCCACATGATTTCGGATGCGGTCTATTCCAAGGTGACGGGAGAGAAGGGCTTTTTCGACACCCGGATCGTGTTCGTTTCGGAAAGCGGGCCGAAGGACAAGCGCATCAAGCGCCTCGCGATCATGGATCAGGACGGCGCCAACTACCGTGTGCTCTCGACCGGAGATTCGCTGGCGCTGACGCCGCGCTTCTCGCCGTCGAGCCAGGAAGTTGCCTACATGTCCTTTGCGAATGGCGCCGAACCGCGCGTCTATATCGTCGATCTCCAGGGCGGAAAGCGCGAGGCAGTCGGCAATTTCCCCGGCATGAGCTTTTCGCCGCGCTTCTCGCCCGATGGCAACGGCATCATCATGAGCCTGCAACAGGGCAGCAATGCCAACATCTACTTCATGGATCTCAACTCGCAGCAGATGCGGCGGCTGACCAATACGGCGGCCATTGACACCAGCCCCTCGTTCTCGCCGGACGGCAAGCGCATCGTCTTTGAAAGCGACCGCGGCGGCGGGCAGCAGATCTATCTGATGGATGCGGGCGGCGGCGGTCAGCAGCGCATCTCCTTCGGCGATGGGCGCTATGGCACGCCGGTCTGGTCGCCGAAGGGCGATTACATCGCCTTCACGAAGCAGAAGAGCGGCAGTTTTGCCATCGGCATCATGAAGCCGGACGGCTCCGGCGAGCGCATTCTCACCGAAGGTTTCCACAATGAGGGGCCGACCTGGGCGCCGAACGGTCGCTATCTCATGTACTTCTCCGAGCAGGGGGCCGGTCCGAAGATGATGATGGTGGATGTTTCAGGCCGCGTGAAGGTGCCGGTGCCGACGCCGGGGTTCGCTTCCGATCCCGCCTGGTCGCCGCTGCTCAGCGAGACCTGATTGCGACGACAGGGGCACCACCATGGCAAAAGTGCCACAACTGGTGTTTGTGGCACTGAATCGGGCCCCGGAGGCAGGAAATCATTAACCAAGTGCCACAATGCCGCCATTTCGCCATGGTGCTGCAAGGTTCGCTTAAGGTTGACGGGCGATTGATGTCTGACAAGGCCATAGGGCCGATGTGTGTGCCGATGCGCGCCGCAGTTGTGGAGTTTTCTCATGTTGTTTTCCATGGTTTCACCGAAGGTGGCCAAGCTTGCCGCGGCCGCACTGGTCGCCGCCTCGCTCGGCGCCTGTGCCAGCAAGACCGATGATCCGAATGCACTGAACGGCGGACTTGCCGGTCGCGCCGGTGCTGCCGTGCCCGGCTCGGCCCAGGATTTTGTCGTCAATGTGGGCGACCGGGTGTTCTTCGAGACCGATTCCACCGAACTCACCCCCACTGCGGTGGCCACGCTCGACAAGCAGGCGGGCTGGCTCGGCCGCTATCCGCGCTATTCCTTCACCGTGGAAGGCCATGCGGACGAGCGCGGCACCCGCGAATACAACTTCGCGCTCTCGGCCCGCCGCGCCGAGACGGTGCGCAACTATCTCGCCGCCAAGGGCATTGCTTCGAACCGGATGCGCACCATGTCCTATGGCAAGGAGCGCCCGGTGGCGGTGTGCGACGATATTTCCTGCTGGAGCCAGAACCGCCGCGCGGTGACGGTGCTGAGTGGTGCCGGTTCGTAAACGTCTCGTTTACGATCGGACAAAAACGGCGCCCCATTCGGGCGCCGTTTTTCGTTTGTCGGGCCGTTTTGCGCGGTTTATCACAGTTTGGCCCGAATGCCGCGTGTATGATAACGTCGTCTTTGATGAGCATTCCCAACGGATTATGTCATGAACAGCCTGCGCATTCTTTTCGTGTCAACTGCACTTTTTGCGGCCCTGCCGGCTGTCGCGCAGGATGCGGCGGAACTTCTGTTGCGGATCGACCGGCTGGAGGCGGACAATCGTCGCCTCAACGGGCAGGTCGAGCAGTTGGGCAATCAGGTTCGACGGCTGGATGATCAGCTCAAGCGCTTTCAGTCCGATGTGGATTTCCGCTTCAAGGAAGGCGGCGGCAAGGGCGCCCAGCCCGCCCACCCCCTGCCGGCCCCCACGACGACACCTGGACGCCGCTCGGATGCGTTCGATCCGGCAGCCAACCCCAGTGCCCCGGGTGCGCCGCGCACCATCGGGCAGGTTGCTGCGGAAGCGGCGGCCACACCGCTGGCCGGGAATGCCCCCACCCCGCTGCCGGGGACAGCGAAGGGCGATTACGATACGGCGCAAGCCATGCTCGACCGGGGCGAATTCGAGGCGGCCGAAATGGCCTTCCGGGAATTCATTAAGGCCCATGGCAAGGACAAGCTGAAACCTGATGCCATGTTCGGGCTCGGCGAGAGTTTCTATCGCCGCAACCGCTTTCGCGAGGCGGCGGAGCAATATCTGTCGGTGACGACGGATTTCGCAAAATCGGGCCGCGCGCCTGAGGCGATGCTGAAACTCGGCATGAGCCTGCGCGGCCTTGGCGCGGTGCCGGAGGCCTGTGGCACCTATGGGGAGGTGACCAAGAAATATCCGAAGGCCTCCCCGTCAATCCGCCAGGCGGTCGAGCGTGAGAAAAAGCGCGCCCAGTGCGCCGCGTGAGCGATGCGCCGCTGAGTGACAGCGAGGCCGCGGCGCTGCTGGCGCGATTCGCGCATCTCGGGCCACTGATCCTCGCCGTTTCCGGCGGGCCGGATTCCACGGCCATGATGGGGCTTTGTGCCCGCATCCGCGCCGGCATGGGTGATGTTGTCGTGACGGTCGACCACGGCCTGCGGCCCGAATCGCGGGACGAGGCCGAAGCGGTCGGCGCCTTTGCCCGCGCGCTCGGCCATGACCACGCCATCCTAACGTGGCAGGGGGATAAACCTGCCACCGCCGTGCAGGAGAAGGCGCGGGTTGCGCGGTATGAGCTGATGCGGGGATTCTTAGAACAGCGGGGCCTTGCCGGTGTCATGCTGGCCCATACGCTCGATGATCAGGCCGAAACGGTGCTGATGCGACTGATGGGGGGCTCCGGCCTCAGGGGGCTTGGCGGGATGGAGCCTGTTACCGAACGCGCAGGTGTTATGCTCTGCCGCCCGTTTCTTGGTGTGTCGAAGGCCCGGCTGGTCGCGACCTGCGAGGCACGGGGCTGGAGGTTCGCCAGCGATCCTTCCAACGACAATCCGGCCTTCCTGCGCCCGCGACTGCGCAGGCTGATGCCGCTTTTGGCGGAAGAGGGGCTGACGGCGGAGCGTTTGGCAACATTTGCGGCGCGCGCGCGCGAGGCGGACCGGGCGCTCGACACCATGGCGCGTTCAGCGCTTTTGGACAGCGATGCGGCGCTGCGCGACCGGGCAAGGCACGGCGTCCTTCATGCCCCAACGCTGCTTGGGCGAAGTCGCGAGCAGGCAGTGCGGATGCTGGAGATCGGCATCCGGGCCTATGCGCCGGAGGAGGTTCTGGTGCTGCCGCTGGAGGCGCTGGAGGCCATGGCGGGGCGGTTGATCACCGCTATGGACAATGAGCAGGGCCACATCGGCACGATTGCCGGGATCAAGGTGGTTCTTGCCGGCGATGTTGTGCGGTTCACGCGGACGCCGCCGCGTCGCCGCGGACTTTTCGGCAAGGCGCGGTAACAATATCCGGCGGTTTGGCCGCTCAATGCTTGGCAAGGACGGCGGGCGTCCCTAAATAGGGTGCAACAGGTGCGCCGGCTTGCCGCGCCCGAAAACCCGAGAAGCGCCATGAATTCCAATTTTCGCAATTTCGGCATCTGGATCGTCATCCTGCTGCTGGTGTTCGCGCTGTTCACCGTCCTTCAAGGCCAAGGTGGCCGCGCCACCGGGCCGGATACGCCCTACAGCCGTTTCCTCGATGATGTGGATCAGGGCCGGGTCGCGCGTGTCACCATCTCCCGCGAGGAAGTGACGGGTGTTCTGACCGACGGGCGGACCTTCTCGACGCGTGCGCCGTTCGATCCCAAGCTGATCGAGCGCCTGCACGAGAAGAAGATCGAGTTCAATGTCGTGCCGCCGCAATCCGATACGCCGTGGTATTATGCGCTGCTGTTCAACTGGCTGCCGCTGGTGGTGTTTCTCGGCGCCTGGATTTTCATGTCGCGGCAGATGCAGAATGGCGCGGGTCGGGCGATGGGTTTCGGCAAGTCCAAGGCCAAGCTTCTGACCGAGGCGCATGGGCGGGTCACATTCGATGATGTTGCCGGCATTGATGAAGCCAAGGAAGACCTTCAGGAAATCGTCGAGTTCCTGCGCGATCCGCAGAAGTTCCAGCGCCTCGGCGGGCGGATTCCGCGCGGCGTGCTGCTGGTCGGCCCGCCCGGCACCGGCAAGACGCTGACCGCCCGCGCGGTGGCCGGCGAAGCCAATGTGCCGTTCTTCACCATTTCCGGCTCGGATTTCGTGGAAATGTTCGTCGGCGTCGGCGCATCCCGCGTCCGCGACATGTTCGAGCAGGCCAAGAAGAACGCGCCGTGCATCATCTTCATTGATGAAATCGACGCTGTGGGCCGGCATCGCGGCGCGGGGCTTGGCGGCGGCAATGACGAGCGCGAGCAGACGCTCAACCAGTTGCTGGTCGAGATGGACGGTTTTGAGGCCAATGAGGGCGTGATCATCATCGCGGCGACCAACCGTCCGGATGTGCTGGACCCCGCGCTGCTGCGTCCTGGTCGTTTCGACCGGCAGATCGTGGTGCCGCTGCCAGATGTGAACGGGCGCGAGAAAATCCTGCGCGTTCATGCTCGCAAGCTGCCGCTGGCGCCCGATGTGGACCTGCGCATCATGGCGCGCGGCACGCCGGGATTTTCGGGCGCGGATCTGATGAACCTCGTCAACGAGGCTGCGCTCATGGCCGCCCGCCGCAACAAGCGCCTCGTCACGCATCTCGAATTCGAGGATGCCAAGGACAAGGTGATGATGGGCGCCGAGCGCAAGTCCATGGCGATGAGCGAGGAAGAAAAGAAGCTCACGGCCTATCACGAGGCGGGCCATGCCATCGTCGGCCTGTCGGTTCCTGCCGGCATTCCCGTGCACAAGGCCACGATCATTCCGCGCGGGCGGGCGCTGGGCATGGTGAAGTTCCTGCCCGAAGGCGACCGCTATTCGATGAAATACAAGGAATATACCTCGCAGCTTGCCGTGGCGATGGGCGGGCGCGTGGCCGAGGAACTGATTTTCGGCAAGGAAAACATCACCTCGGGCGCGGTCGGCGATATCCAGCAGGCGACGAACATGGCCCGCGCCATGGTCACCCGCATGGGCTATTCGGACGAACTCGGCACCGTCATGTATGGCGACCAGCAGGAAGAGGTGTTCCTGGGCATGTCGATGGGGCGCCAGCAGAGCCTTTCGGAGGCGACGGCGCAGAAGATCGACGCCGAGGTGAAGCGTCTCGTCGGCGAGGGGCTGGAATCGGCCCGCCGCATCCTGACCGAAAAGCGCGACCAGCTCGAAGCGCTCGCCAAAGCGCTGCTTGAGTTCGAGACCCTGACGGGCGACGAGATCAAGGATATCATGAACGGCAAGATGCCGACGCGGAAGGACGACAACGAGCCGTCACAGCCGCTCGGGTCAACCGTTCCGAGCGCCGGTCGCGGGCGCCCGGCGCCGGATGGCGGCATGGAGCCGCAGCCGCAGGGTTGAAGCGCTCAGTTGAGGCAGGAGCCGCTGCCGGCCGTCAGGTCGAGGGCGCGTTCGTCATCCATCAGTACAATAGCCCGGATGGCGTCGGTCTCGCAGGACCAGACCACATCCGGGCTTGCGGCTTCCTGATAGATCGTCAGGCGACCCCGCTCGTTCTGCCGCAGGGTGAAGCCGGTGCCCTCACAACTCGTGGACTGGCAGGCGATGGCGCCGCTTGCGCCCTTGCACAGCACGGTGTCCTCGATGCGCGAATTCTCGTCCCCCGAAAAATTGATGACGACGCG
>JAIUNP010000097.1 GCA_020161975.1 Pseudomonadota bacterium | reverse complement strand
CGAGCAATCTTGACCTGTCGCAGAAGCGCGCGGCCTCGGTTGTCGAAGCACTGGAGGGCCTTGGCGTCTCTGCCGGGCGTCTGACCGCGAAAGGCTATGGGGACACCCAGCCCGTCGCGCCAAACGACTCAGCAGAAAACAAGGCCAAGAACCGCCGCATCGACTTCGTGGTCACGAAGTAAGGAGCCGCCGCTATGATGTATCTGATCAATCACCTTTGGCTGTGGCTGCTGCTCGCGCTCATCCTCGGCCTCGTCATCGGTTGGCTCACCTGCTCGCGGGAGCCAACCCGCTGGTGGACAGGCTGGGTGCCCTGGGGTGCGGTGGCCTTCCTTATCGGTGTCGTGGCCGCCGTGCTCAAATGGCTACCCGACCGGGCCGGCTATATGCTCGACAGTGCGCTCCTGCTCTTCGCCTCCTACATTATCGGGTGCTGCATCGGTTGCCTGATCAAGCAGTGGCTGGGCGGAACGGCGGCAGAGCCGGTGGCCGCCACGGTGGCCGCAGCCCCGGTTGTGGCGCGCGCTGCGGCTCCTCAGCCAGCACCGAAGCCAGCGCCTGCGCCGGCTCCGGCCCCCGCGCCGGTCGTGGCCAAGGCGCCCGAACCCGCTCCGGCCCCGGTTGCGGTGAAGGCACCGGACCCGGAGCCCGAGCAGCCGAAGGTGGATGTGCCGGACGGCACGCCTGGCCGTCGCCCGCGCGGGTTGATGGCGCCGCGTGGCGGCAAGGCGGATGACCTCAAGCGCATCCGCGGCATCGGCAAGCAAAACGAGGGCCGCCTCCACGCCCTCGGCATCTGGCACTTCGACCAGATCGCGGCCTGGGTGAAGGACGAGATCGACTGGGTGGGCAGTTATCTGGCCTTCCCGGGGCGCATCGAGCGCGAGGAATGGGTGCCGCAGGCCGCTGTTCTGGCCAAGGGCGGCGAGACCGACTTCTCCAAGCGCGTGGATCGTGGCGAGGTGGCGACCAGTTCCGATGCCGGCAACAAGGGGCAGGACAACGTGGCAGACCTTTCGGCCATCACCAATGCCAGCCCCAAGCCCAAGGCCTGATCACGTCAGGCCGGACGATCGAGACCATCGAGACAGACTGCGCCCGGCTTCATCGCCGGGCGCTTTTTATTGGGCTGCCGGGACGGGGACCTCATCGGGGATGGTGGAAACGAAGGTTTCGATCCGCTCCAGCGTCGGCAGATCACCAAGCAGGGGAGCATGGCCCTCATACGGGACCTCCCAGAGCGCGCAAGCGGGGTGGCGGCGCGTCATCTCGCGCGCTGTTTCGGGTGAGAGAATGTCGGAATGCGCGCCTCGCAACACCAGAACCGGCACATGGGTGAGCGCGCCAAACTGCGGCCAGAGTTCAGGCAGAGGCGCGTCGAGATCGACTTTCTCCAGCGTTTTCAAAAGGTTCGTGTCATAGACCGACACAAGCCCGCCGTCCTTGTCCCGCCAGGTGCGGCGGGCCATCCGTTCCCAGCCGACATCGTCAAGCGCGGGAAACTGCGTACTCGAAACGCTTTTGAGAATCTGACCGGCTTCGGCATATGTGCGCGGCTTCGGCAGCTTTCCGACATAGCTCTTGATGCGCGCCAGACCCTTGCCTTCGATGATCGGGCCGATGTCATTGAGAATGGCGCCGCGCACGGCGGCGGGGCGCATCATGGCGACGAGCATGGTCAGAAGTCCGCCGCGCGAGGTGCCGAGGAAGATCGCCTCGCTGATGCCGAGCGCCGTCATCTGGTCGAGAATATCGCCGAGTTCGATCCGCAGGTCATAATTCTCCCAGTTCGGATCGTAATCGGAGCGTCCGCGCCCGCGATAGTCGAACGCCCAGACCGCACGGTCGCCATGGCGGGCAAGATGCGCGGCCACCTCCTCGAAATCGGCCGTGCTGCGGGCGATGCCCGGCAGGCAGAGCACCGGCGGTCGCGGGCTGATCGCCGGGCCGAGCCGCCGGGCAAACAGCTTCAGCCCATCCTGACTTGTCGTGTAGAAATCCTGCCAGTCGGCCATCCAGCCCCCTCCCTTTGCACTCATCCATGGATAGGGGCGCTGCGCCCTGCGATCAAGGCGCGCGCAACAGGGCACTCACGGCAGAGTCGTGCCGGGGCAACGCGGGCAGTGGAATGTTCAGCGCCAAGAGCGGATCGCGCGGCTTGCGTGCGCCGCGCTGCATGTCCGCAGCAATGCCGAGCGTTTGCTGGTTGGTCAGCTTCACGCGATAGACCTGCACGTTCTCCAGGATTTTCTGCACGTAATGGCGGGTTTCTGTGATCGGGATGCGCTCGATCCAGTCGACAACATCGACGCCCGGATTGCGCGGGTCGCCATAGGCTGTGGTCCATTCCTTCACGCGACGCCCGCCGGCGTTGTATGCGGCAAACGAGAGGACGTAGCTGCCATTGTATTCGCCGAAGAGTTCGCCGAGATGGGCCGCGCCGATCCGGGCATTCAGCGCCGCATCCTGGGTGAGGCGGTTGACGTCGAGCGGAATCTTGAAGCGGCTGGCGGTGCGTCGTGCGGTGGCCGGCATCAATTGCATCAGTCCGCGCGCGCCGGCATGGGAGACGGCCTTGGCGTCGAACTCACTCTCCTGCCGGGCGATGGAATAGACAATGGCCGCTTCCGCGCTGCCGTCTTCGGGCTCGTAGGGCGGAATGCCGAAAGTGGGGAAGGCGTGCTCCTCGGCCTTCAGCCCCCGTTGCATCGCCATTTTGCCGGCGAGGACCGTCAGACGCGGCAGGCCATAACGGGCGACAAGATCGCCCAGCACAATGGTTGTCTCAAGGTCCCCGGCGTTGCGCGCCGTCTCGATGATCAGCGGTTGGGCGAGGTCCTGCGCCTCGCTATCCAGCAGCACGCGGATGGCGCGGAGAACTGGCGAGGCAGATTGCGCCTCAAGCCGCGCAAAGTCCGCCTTTGCTGCAAGGTCCGGCATGGCCGTCGCGCCAATCCGATCCATGGCCAATTGACCGTAGTAGGTGTGCCGATGGACGGCAGCGGCCTGATAGGCATCACGCGCCGCCTGGCCGGCAGCTTCCAGCGCCCGCCCGTGCCAATAGGCCGCACGCGCCTGGGAAGGCGGTGTCTCGGCCACTGTCCGCGCGCGCTCGAAATGGGGCAGGGCGGAAGCGGCATCGTTGAGAAAGCGCAAGGCAACCCACCCTGCGTGAACCTCTGCATCCACCCGGTATTGTGACGCCTCAGCGCCATGGCCTGCCGCGACCTTGTAGGCGGATGCAGCGTCACCGGCATCGAGCAGGCGGCGCACCATCATCCGCCGTTCAATCCACCATTCATCGCCATCGACAATGGCTTCTGCATCGGTTGGCGCCGCAAGAAGTGCCCGCGCCGCGCCGGCAACGTCTTTGCTGCGCCGGAGATGCTGCACACGCACGAAGGCAAGCGCGGCATCCCTGGCGATGGTGGGATCCACCTTGCCGAGGAATCCGGCAGCGCTGCCCGTCTCGTTCACGCTGGCAGCGAGCGCCTGCGCAAGGTGCCGCTCTGCGGGGGACAGCCCTGCAGCCACGGCCAGCCCTTCGCGTGCGGCCCCGTCATAGATGAGCCGATGGGCAAGATAGCGCTGGTCCGCCGCTGAGATCGCGCCCGGAAACTCCTTCAGAATGGTGCTGCGCAAGCCGGCATTGGTCTTTCCCTCGCGCCAGGCATCGCGCGCCAGCGCCTGCGCTGCCGCCGTCTCGCCCGCCGCAAGGCGCGCGCGCGCCAGCGCGATCATGCCCGGCGCTGTTTCCGGCGCATGGTCGGCAAAGAACGCGGCAGCGGCTTCAATCCGCGATTTTTCGACATACAGCGCTTCCTCTGCGCGCTTTCGCACCCAGTCCGCCATTGGAAATTGCGGTTCAGCGGCAAGAAAACGGGCAAGGCGGGCAAAGCCGGTCGCCTGCTTGGCGGTGCGGATCGCCACCCATTCCAGCGCCAGCCGGGCCGACGGATCCTCCACCTTGTCGGCAAAGGCATCCCCGAGCGAGAGATTGCCGCGCCGGTATTCGCCCAGTGCCTGCCGGACAAGCGCAAGATCCCCCGCCGTTGCTGCCGGCACCGCAGGACGCAGCACCATGGCGGGGTCGAACAATTCACCCGAAGCCAGGATCGCAATGGGCGCCTCGCCCGGGCGGGGCGCAAAGGCTGCGATGTTCGGTGCCAGCGGTTCCGGCAGGCGCGGCATGGCCGTCGTCAGCGCGGCGGTCGCGCGTGGGTTCAGCGCAGCTTCGTGTGCCAGCATCAGATCGGCGAATTCAGCCGGAACTTCGATAACGGGAATGGCACCGGCATGGGCGGGCAGGGGATCGGCGACCGTGCGCGCCAGCGTTGTCGCTGCGGCTGATTGCGCCTTCTCGTGCAGCGCGAGCGCCTCGGTGGGGTCCAGCCGCTCATCAAGCGCGACTGCCGGCAGGGCCAGGGCGGTGACAAGGGCCGTGGCCGCCAACAGACCACTCCGGATGCGGCGCAAGGTGAAAGGCAGAGCAACGCGACATTCCATGGCAGCAGGCTCCCCGGATGAGACAGCCCAGCACACCCGAGGCGCGTTGAGATTTCGTTAAGCATGTTGAAAAAGTGGGTGGATGCCGGCAGCGGACGCGCAAAAGGAACCCTGTTCGCGTGATTTCGTCGCTTCCCACCCGGCAAAACTGCCGCTATGAGAAGTATTCCCTGCACAATCGCCCCAGAAGGACGGGGCATAGAGGTTCGACCATCATGGCCACTCGGCATTTTTCCGGCTCCATCACCGCGCTCGTGACCCTGTTCCGCGACGGCAAGCTGGATGAAAAAGCCAATCGCGAGCATGTGAACTGGCAGATCGAGCAGGGCACGCACGGCCTCGTTCCGGTGGGAACGACCGGTGAAAGCCCGACCGTGAGCCATGCTGAACACAAGCAACTGGTCGAATGGTGCGTGCAGGAAGCGAAGGGCCGCGCCGCGGTCATCGCCGGCGCCGGCTCCAATTCCACCGAGGAAGCGATCGATTTTGCCCGCCACGCCGAGAAGGTGGGGGCCGATGGCCTGCTCGTCGTCACGCCCTATTACAACAAGCCGGGCCAGGAAGGGCTTTATCAGCACTTCAAGGCGATCAACGATGCCGTCGGCATCCCGATCCTGATCTACAATATTCCGGGCCGCTCGGTCATCGACATGTCGGTGGAAACGATGGCGCGACTCTATGAACTGAAGAACATCACCGGTGTGAAGGATGCGACCGGCAACGTCGTCCGCGCCTCGCTCCAGCGCCAGGTGCTGGGGCCGGAGTTCAACCAGCTTTCGGGCAATGACGACAGCGCGCTCGGCTTCAACGCCCATGGCGGCCACGGCTGCATTTCCGTGTGCTCGAACATCGCCCCGAAGCTTTGCGCAGAGTTCCAGGTCGCCTGCCGGAAAGGCGATTACGCCGCCGCACTCAGTCTTCAGGACCGTCTGATGCCGCTGCATACGGCGATCTTTCTCGAAACCAATCCCTCGCCGGTCAAATACGGGCTTTCGCTCATCCGTCCGGTGACGGCGGATGTGCGTCTGCCGATGGTGCCGTGCTCGGAGCCGACGAAACGCGCCGTGGAAGCGGCGATGCGTCACGCCGGCATCTTGAACTGAGGGCCGCGCGCCCTCAGTTATAAGCCATGAACAAGCCCGCGACCCGCTACAGGATTGCCGCCGAAAACCGGCGTGCGCGTTACGAGTTCGAGATCGGACAGGTCTTTGAAGCCGGAATCGCGCTCACCGGCACGGAGGTGAAGTCCCTGCGCGGCGGCAAGGCGACGCTGGGCGAGAGCTATGCCTCGGTGGAAGGCAATGAACTCTTCCTCGTCAACGCCTATATTCCCGAATACCTGCAAGCCAATCGCTTCAATCATGAGACGAAGCGACCCAGGAAGCTGCTGCTGCATCGCCGCGAGATCGACAAGTTGTCCGTTGCCGTGCAGCGCGAAGGCATGACGGTGGTGCCGTTGAAGATTTTCTTCAACGAAAAGGGCCGCGCCAAGGTGGAAGTGGCGCTCGCGCGCGGCAAGAAGCTGCACGACAAGCGGGAAACCGAGAAGAAGCGCGACTGGGACCGCGAGAAGGGCCGCTTGCTGCGCGACCGGGGTTAAAAATCACCCCAGAAAACGTCGCACGTCCTTGAACACGGCCCGGAACATCTCCGGCGTCAGGCGCCCGGTGTTCGTGTTGTAGCGCGAGCAATGGTAGCTATCGAACAGCGTGATGTTTCCGAGTGTGTGACGCGCGCCATGCGCGAATGTGAAGCGGGCAGGGCGCTCGCCACAGGCGCGCAGGAAGGTCTCGTGCGCGATGCGCCCCAGTGCGACGACGGCGCGAAGATTGGGCATTTCAGCCAGCGAGGCCGTCAGGAAAGGGCGGCAGGCATTGATTTCCGGCCCGGTCGGCTTGTTCTCCGGCGGCACGCAGCGCACACCGTTGATGATACGGCAATCGACAAGCCTCAGCGTATCGTCGGGCCGTTCCTCATAAATGCCGGTAGCAAACTCAAAACCGATCAGCGTTTCATAAAGCAGATCGCCGGCCCAGTCGCCGGTGAATGGGCGCCCTGTGCGGTTTGCGCCTTGCAGCCCCGGCGCAAGGCCGATGATGGCCAGGCGGGCGTTGTTCGGCCCGAACCCCGGCACGGGGGCATTATGCCAGTCCGGATGCTGTTCGCGCGCCTTGTGGCGAAACGCAACAAGGCGCGGGCACAGCGGGCAATTCCGGCCGGGCTCAGCAAGCGATACAGAACCGGCAGCCGGCATGGGCGCTCAGCCCTGCTCGTCCTGAACCTTGGTCGGCGTGGGACGATTGAGGAAAGCTGGCATGGCCCGGGCAGGATCGCGCGGTGTGAACTCGCGCGGCTCGCGAGCCGGGCGCTCGGAGGGGGCCCGACCGATCTTGGTCTGCAACTCGACGAGATCGAGGAAGACATCGGCCTGACGGCGCAGCTCGTCCGACATCATCGGCGGTTGGGTGGAAACCGTCGAAACCACCGTGACCTTCACGCCCTTGCGCTGGATGGCCTCGACAAGGCTGCGGAAATCGCCATCGCCCGAGAACAGAACCATATGCGTGATGCTGGGGGCGAGTTCCATGGCATCGACCGCAAGCTCGATGTCCATATTGCCCTTGACCTTCCGGCGGCCCGTTGAATCGGTGAATTCCTTGGCCGGCTTGGTCACGACCATGTAGCCGTTGTAGTCGAGCCAATCGACCAGCGGACGGAGAGAGGAATATTCCTGATCCTCGACGATGGCTGTGTAATAGAAGGCGCGGACGAGATAGCCGCGCGACCGGAACTCCTCAAGGAGCTTGCGGTAGTCGATATCGAAACCGAGCGCGCGCGCGGCAGCGTAAAGATTGGCGCCGTCTATAAAAAGTGCAACACGATCTGGGACCTGCATAGGGTGCCTTTCAGCGATGCCGAGGCTGATCAGCAATGGCCTTGGCGCAAATTTCGGGAGATGGGCCGAACTACGGCAACTTTCCTGACCGAAATCGGACCTTGGGGCTCAAAAGTCAAGCCCTGAAATGTCGTGATTTTCCTGCTTAATGGGAATTTCTCGGAAAAACGCCGAAATGGTTGCTCCATGGCATCAAATCGGTTAAAGGCGTGGCTCCTCCAAATTCCGTCTGTGTCAAGGAGCGCGTGGAAAATGGCTCGCGTTACGGTCGAAGATTGCATCGACAAGGTCGATAACCGGTTTGAGCTGGTGCTGCTCGCCGCCCATCGTGCCCGGCTTCTGGCGAGCGGGCAACTGCCGCTCGTCAAGCGCGACAACGACAAGAATCCGGTCATCGCCCTGCGCGAGATTGCCGATGAGTTGCTCTCGCCCGGCGACCTGAAGGAAGAGTTCATCCACTCGATGCAGAAATTCGTCGAGGTGGACGAGCCCGAACCCGAGGCGGTGCCGCGCATTGCCAGCCCCTCGGCTCAGCCGGCAGTTGCCGCCAGCGGTTCGGACGATTCGGACGTCTCGTTCGACCGTATGTCGGAAGAGGAACTTCTGCGTGGTCTTGACGGTCTTGTTCCCCCGTCGGACACCGACGACGAGGACTGATCCTCTTTCTTTTATTACTTATAGAATTTTGCGGGCGCGGACGCTGGACAGGCGGGCCGCGCCCGTGACATTTTGTTCGTTCGCACTCGCAATATTTTGCGGATCGGACGGACCAGCTAACCATGATGCGCCAATACGAACTCGTTGAACGGGTCCGTCGCTACAACCCGAATGCCGATGAGGACCTTCTCAACAAGGCCTACGTTTATGCCATGCGCGCACATGGCAGCCAGAAGCGCGCCTCCGGCGATCCCTATTTCGCCCATCCGCTGGAAGTGGCGGCCATCCTCACCGAGCTGAAGCTGGACGACGCGACCATTGTCGCGGCCATGCTGCATGACACCATCGAGGATACGGATGCGACGCGCGAAGAAATCGACAAGCTGTTCGGTACGGAAATCGGCGCGCTGGTCGATGGTCTGACCAAGATCAAGAAGCTCGACCTGGTTTCCAAGCGCGCCGCGCAGGCCGAGAATCTGCGTAAACTCCTGCTGGCGATTGCCGATGATGTGCGCGTGCTGCTCGTCAAGCTGGCCGACCGGCTGCACAACATGCGCACGCTGCACTATGTGCCGCCGGAAAAGCGCAACCGCATCGCCGAGGAAACGCTGGACATCTATGCCCCGCTCGCCGGCCGCATGGGTATCCAGTCGATGCGCGACGAACTGGAGGATCTCTCCTTCAAGTCGCTGATGCCCGACGCCCATGCGATGATGCTGAAGCGCCTTGCCGACCTGACCGAGCAGAGCGGAGAACTGATTGCGGACATCGAGAATGCGCTGCGCGTGAAACTGGCGGCGGACAACATCAAGGCGGAGGTCAAGGGCCGTCAGAAGACGCCCTATTCCATCTGGAAGAAGATGGAGCAGAAGTCGGTCGCCTTCGAGCAACTGTCCGATATTTTCGGCTTCCGCATCATCGTCGAAACCGTGGATGACTGCTACCGCGCGCTCGGTGTCGCGCACACGAGCTGGCCGGTCGTGCCGGGGCGGTTCAAGGATTACATCTCGACGCCGAAGCAGAACGATTACGCCTCGATCCACACCACCGTGATCGGCCCGCGCCACCAGCGCGTGGAAATGCAGATCCGCACGGTTGAGATGGACGAGGTGGCCGAGCAGGGCGTGGCCGCTCATGCGGTTTACAAGGAAGGGCGCCCCGGCGCCGCCCCTTCCGAATCGAACGCCTTCCGCTGGCTGCGCCACACCATCGAGCTTCTGGCCGAAGGCGACAGCCCCGAAGAATTTCTCGAACACACCAAGCTTGAACTCTTTCAGGATCAGGTCTTCTGCTTCACCCCGAAGGGGCGGCTCATCGCCCTGCCGCGCGGGGCGACGCCGATTGATTTTGCCTATGCCGTCCACACCAAGATCGGCAACACTGCGGTTGGTTGCCGTATCAACGGCAACGTCATGCCCATCGTCACCGAACTCAAGAACGGTGACGAGGTGGAGATCATCCGGGCAGAAAACCATGTGCCGCCGCCGGCCTGGGAAAGCCTCGTCATCACCGGCAAGGCCCGCGCTGCCATTCGCCGCGCCACGCGTGAGGCGGTGAGGAAGCAGTTCGCCGGGCTGGGTGCCAAGATCATCGAGCGCGCCTTCGCCCGCAACGACCGCGCCTTCGATCTCGACAAGCTGAAGGCGGCAGTGCCGCGCCTCGCGCGCCAGAGCGTGGAAGACGTGATGGCGGCGGTGGGCCGGGGCGAAATGTACTCCGGCGATGTCGTGAAAGCCGTCTATCCCGATTTCAAGGAAGAACAGGCCAAGGGCGCCGCGCCGGCCGGCGACAAGGGCTGGTTCGAGCTTTCGACCGCCGAGAACCTTAAGTTCAAGGTGCCGGGACAGGAGGGTGCGACCCGTTCCCTGCCGATCCGCGGCCTCTCGGATGAGCTGCCCGTGACCTTCGCGCCCAACGGCGGCGCCGTGCCCGGCGACCGGATTGTCGGTATCCTGACGCCGGGGGAGGGGATTACGATCTATCCCATTCAGTCGCCCGCACTCACGGCATTCGATGACGAACCCTGGCGCTGGCTGGACGTGCGCTGGGACATCGACGAGGCTGAGCGGAGCCGCTTTCCGGCCCAGTTGCACCTTCAGGTGATCAACGAGCCCGGAACGCTGGCCGAAATCGCGCGCATCATCGGCAATACCGACGCAAACATCGATTCCATAGCCATGATGTCGAAAACCGCAGATTTCCGTGAGATGCTGATCGACATCGAGGTGTGGGACTTGAAACACCTCAACGCGATCATCGCGGAACTGCGCGGCAAGCCGCAGGTTTCAATGGTCGAGCGTGTGAACGGCTGAGGGACCGGCTCTTCTGCCTGTCCCGTGCCTCATGCAGCGCATCGAGTTCCCGCGTGTCCGCGACCGTCAGGGCAATTTCGCCGCGCCCGGCGTACCGGTACCGCGCAGCCCGACGCCGCCTTGGCCTGGACCGAGCAGGCATTGCGCGCGACAGGCGTTTCGCCTCACCCTGCCTGCTTCCAGAGCGCGGCATAGACACCCTTGCGCTTGAGGAGTTCGGCATGTGTGCCTTCCTCGATCAGGCGCCCCTTCTCCAGCACGAAGATCTTGTCCATTTCCGTCACGGAGTGCAGGCGATGGGTGACTGTGATCATCGTGCGGCCCGCCGCCACTTTCATCAGCGTCCTGTTGATCGCCTGTTCGGTGCCGTGGTCCAGGGCGGAGGTCGCCTCGTCGAGCAGCAGGATTGCAGGATCGCGCACGAGCGCGCGGGCAATGGCGACGCGCTGGCGCTGGCCGCCGGACATCATGTTGCCGCGCTCGCCGACAACGGTGTCGTAGCCGTTCGGCAGGCTCCTGATGAAGCGGTGGATTTCCGCCGCCTTTGCCGCACGCTCAACATCCTCATCGCTGGCCGCCGGATTGCCGAGCCGGATATTCTCGCGGATGGAAATATCGAACAGCAGATTGTCCTGAAAGACGATGGCCATCTGCTCGCGCAACGAATCGCGGCGCGATTGCACGATATCGGTGTCATCCACGCGGATGGTGCCGCCGGTCGGATCATAGAGGCGCAGCAGCAGGCTGAGCACGGTCGATTTGCCCGACCCGCTCGGCCCGACAATCGCCACGCGGCTGCCTTCGGGGATTGTCAGGTTGAGGTTCCTGATCTGCCGGGTGTCGCCGCCATAGGAGAACTGCACATTGCGGAAGGTGATCGCGTTCTGGATGCGCGGGACGCCGGGTGCGTCGGGCGAATCCTGGCTGCGGGACGGCTCTTCGAAGATGTCGTTGATGTGCCGCGTCGCGCCCGAGGCGGTGATCGTGACCGGAATGAACTGGGTCACATGGCCGATGTTATAGGACAATTCCCAGAACACACTCTCGAAGGTGATGAAGGTGCCGAGCGTGATCTCCTCGTTATAGGTGAGATAAGCCCCGAGACCGAACACCACGAGGTGGAGCATCAGTACGGAAATCGTCACCGACCGCTCGACCATGGCATTGAGGAAGCGGTGGCGGATCGCCTGTGACCGCTCAAGCTGGTTGCGCTCGCCGAAGCCGCGCATACGGTCAATCCGTCGGCGTTCGGACTCGCTTTGCTCACCATCGGCATCATCGTCGGCATCCAGCGCCTGAAACCGTCGCTGCCCAGCCTGCTCATAGCCGTCGTCTCGGCATCCGTCGTCGCGGCGTTGTTCTCGCTTCCGGTCGAAACCATCGGCACGCGCTTCGGCGGCATCCCGCAGGCGCTGCCGGCGCTGGCGCTGCCCGAGTTCAGCTGGGCCACCGC
>JAIUNP010000096.1 GCA_020161975.1 Pseudomonadota bacterium | reverse complement strand
GCCCGTAATCACCGGAAACGCCGCATGGAAGGCATCCGCCGGCACGCCCATCGGCACCACGACCGCATCAATCCCGAACTTCCGGAAGTGCGGGTTATAAATCATCGGCGCCTTGAAGGTGCTGGTCGGGTAGCCGATATGCGCAATCAGCGCCGTGTTGCCGGTAATCGTCGGTGTGCTCATCGTCTTGCCTCGCGGGACGCGCCCCGATTAGACATCTGCCCTCCCCCGTTTCATGCACCAACGAAACGCTGTTGTCAGTCGCAATCTTAACTCTATGGTACAATTTGAGTGACGGGTCGGGGGCACCCGCAAAATTCCGGTGGGGAGAATGCTGACATCCGCCGGTGATTTGCGATACTCAGAGGTAAAGGGAGCGCGTGAATGGGCGAACGCCGGGTTTCGAGACGCAAGGCGAACACTTGGACACAGGATCCGGAAGGGGTGCGCCGCAATATTCTCGACGTCGCCCGCGACGAATTTGCCCGGAACGGGCTGAGCGGGGGGCGCGTAGACGAGATCGCCGCACGCACTGCCACCAGCAAGCGCATGATCTACTACTATTTTGGCGACAAGGAAGGGCTCTACCTCGCCGTCCTTGAGGAAGCCTATGCCGGAATGCGTTCAGCGGAGCTGGCGCTGGACCTTGCGGCCCTTTCTCCCGTCAATGCGTTGCGGCGTCTGGTCGAAGTCACCTTCGACTATCACGCCCAGAACTCCGATTTCGTCCGCCTCGTGATGGTGGAGAATATCCATCAAGGCCGCCATCTGCGCCGCCTTGAGGCTCTCAACAAGGTCAACCTGTCGGCAATTCAACTGTTGCGGGATCTCTATGACCGAGGAGTCGCAACGGGCGATTTCCGCTCCGGGCTTGATCCGCTGCACATCCATCTCACCATTTCGGCACTCGGTTTCTACAATGTCTCGAACCGGCATTCGATCCGGGAGGTTTTCAAGCACGACATGGCCGACAAGGCTGAACTGGTGTTGCGCCGGGCCGAGGTAGTCGATGTCGTGCTGCGCTATGTCGTGCGGCAACTTCCGGATATGACCGACTGAATCTCGGACGGGATGCACGCAGGCCCGGCATTCCGTGTTACGACAGACCAACATTGGAGGGCATTCATGCGTGGCGCGATTTATCCTGATCTCAAGGGCAAGGTGGTGCTGGTCACCGGCGGTGGCAGCGGCATCGGCGAGGCCATTGTCCGGCGCTTTACCGCGCAGGGTTCGCGCGTCGGGTTCATCGACCTGAAGGAGAGCGAATCGCGCGCGCTGGCGGCGGCGCTCCAGGCTGAAGGCGCGACCGTCCACTACGAGCGCGCGGACCTGACCGATATCGCCGCCCTGCGCAGCGCCATCGGCAATATCCGCGCGGCACTCGGGCCGGTCGGCGTGCTCATCAACAACGCCGCCCATGACGAGCGCCATGCAACGCTCGACGTGACGCCGGAATATTGGGACGAGCGCATTGCCGTCAATCTCAAGCACAAGTTCTTCGCTGCCCAGGCCGTTCTGCCCGACATGATGGCGGGCGGCGGCGGCTCGATCATCAATTTCGGCTCCACGTCCTGGATGATCGGCCAGGGCGGCATGGCAGCCTATACGGCGGCAAAATCGGCCATTCTCGGGCTGACGCGCTCGCTGGCCCGCGATTTCGGCCAATACAACATCCGGGTCAACGCGATTGCGCCGGGCTGGATCATGACGCAGCGGCAGAAGGATCTGTGGCTGACGCCGGATGGTGAAGCCGAACTCATGCGACGCCAGTGCCTCAAGCGGCATCTCGTGCCCGATGACATCGCACGGGCGACGCTGTTCTTTGCTTCGGACGAATCAGGTGCCTGCACGAACCAGCAATACGTGGTGGATGGCGGCTGGGTGTGAGTGTGGCGCGCTCTACGGGAGTCGAACCCGTCTCTGCTGCGTGAAAGGCGGCTGTCCTAACCGATAGACGAAGAGCGCGGCGCGAAGCAGGCTTCGCGGAAGCCCCTCATAGTCGGTGAAGCGCCGGGGAGCAAGCGCCTTCGGTGGAAATTTTTCGGCACCGTACCGATTGCAAATCCCCGGCGGCGTGAATCACCCCCGAGCCGGCGCGGCGTCGCTGATGCGGAGTTCGAGGTTTTCACGCCCGCCCCAGCGATCCACGGCCAGATGCCCGCAGATATGGACCTTTTCCCCTTTCGCCTTCAGCAAGGCCTGGCCCAACGGCTGGCCGACAGCACGAAAGGCGACCCCGCCGAGCCGGGCGCCATCACCGCCCATGAGCCGCAGTTTCAGATGCCCCTGCCCCACCTCAAACGCTTCGACAATGCGCACGGCCGGAAATGCGAAGACCGGTTCGGGATTCCCCTGCCCGAATGGCCCTGCTGATTCGATTTCACTCATGAGATCGAGAGTCGCGGAGGCCGGCGTCATTGCGGCATCGATCTTCAGCGCCGCGCCCGCCCGCGCCGCCGCGACCGCAGCGCCCATGGACTCCTCAAGGTAGGTGCGGAATGCCTCGATTTCGCCGGTGCGCACCGTAATTCCCGCAGCCATGGCGTGGCCGCCGCCCTTGACGAGCAAGCCGTTCTCAACAGCCGTCCGCACCGCCTTGCCAAGATCAACGCCAGGAATGGAGCGACCGGAGCCGGTCGCCAGCCCGTTTTCCTGAATCGCGATGGCGAAGGCCGGGCGCTGGAACCGCTCTTTCAGCCGTGCGGCGACAAGTCCGACGACGCCGGGGTGAAACCCTGCATCAGCCGTGACGAGTACCGCGCCCTGATCTTCCGCCAGCCCGACCAATGCCAGCGCCTGGGCTTCCGCTTCGGCCAGCATACCCTGTTCCACGGCCTGCCGCTCGCGGTTCAATTCATCGAGCCGCTGCGCGAGCGCGCGAGCCTCGGTTTCGTCTTGTGTTTTCAGGAGCCGGGCACCCATGGCAGCATCGCCGATGCGCCCGCCGGCATTGATGCGCGGGCCGACGAGAAAGCCGAGGTGCCAGGCTTCCGGCGGGCGGTCGAGCCGCGCGATATCGAACAGCGCGGCCAATCCCGGCCGCCCACGCTCGCGCATCACCTTCAGCCCCTGCGCCACAAACGCGCGGTTGAGCCCCTGCAACGGCACGACATCGGCCACGGTGGCCAGCGCCACCAGATCGAGCATCGCGACAAGATCGACCTCGCCCCTGCCTTCGCGGCGCAACAGACGATTGGCCGCCACCGCCGCCATGAAGGTGACGCCCGCCGCGCAAAGGCTGCCAAGGCCGGACAGATCATCCTGCCGGTTGGGGTTCACCAGAGCCGTCACTTCGGGCAAGGTTTCGGGCGCCTGATGATGATCAAGCACGATCACATCCATGCCAAGGCGGCGCGCCTCGGCCAGCGGCTCGTGGCTCGCCGTGCCACAATCGACGCAGACCAGCAGGCTCGCCCCGCCTTCGCGCAACGCGCGGATGGCATCGATGTTGGGGCCGTAGCCTTCAAAAATCCGGTCCGGGATATGGATGCGCGTTCTCGCGCCCCCGGCTTCGAGCCATGTCGCGAGCAGCACCGAGGAACAGGCGCCATCCACGTCATAATCGCCAAAAATCGCGACATTCTCGCGGGCACGGACCGCATCGGCCAGCCGCTCGGCGGCACGGGGCATATCTTGCAAGGTATCGGGATCAGGCATGGCATCCCGCAGGCGCGGCGCGAGAAAGCGCGCGGCCTCGCTGGCGGCAATGCCGCGCCCGGCCAGCACACGGGCCAGAACGTCACCGAGGCCGTGGGCCTGAACCATGATCAGCGCCTCGCGCTGGCCAGCCTCATCAAGCCGTGCGGCCCATCGGCGGCCCTGAAACGAATTTGCGACATCGAGAAATGGGCGGAACGATTCGGACATCGGGGTATTATGAGATGAGGACGCGCGTCGTGATAGGCTCGACACTGCGCCCTAACCCGCGTATCCGGCCTATCATCCGCAATGTTCTGATTTCGTCGAGAGGTTTCATGTCCGCTCCCCAGCCGCCGCTCCAGATCGGGATCGTCCCTGTCACGCCCTTTCAGCAGAATTGCGCCATCCTGAAATGCACGGCGACGAACAAGGCTGCGATCATTGACCCGGGCGGCGACGTTCCGGCCATTCTGGAGGCGGTGAAGAAATTCGGCGTGGATGTGGAGAAGATCATCCTGACCCATGGCCATCTCGACCATGCCGGTGGTGTCGCCGAGCTTGTGGCCGCGCTGAAACTGCCGGTCGAGGGGCCGCATATCGCCGACAAGCCGCTGCTGGAGCGGATCGCCCAGCAGGGCAAGATGTATAGTATCGACGGAATGCAGGACGCATGGTCCGACCGCTATCTTGAGGAAGGCGATACGGTCACCGTCGGCGACCTCACTTTCGATGTGCTGTTCATTCCTGGGCATTCGCCTGGGTCCGTGGTGCTGGTTTGCCGTCAGGCGCCAATTGCTTTTGTCGGCGATGTCATCTTTCAGGTCTCGGTGGGCCGCACGGATCTACCCGGTTGTGACCACGATGCCCTCATGAAGGGTATCAAGGACAAGCTCTATAAACTGCCCGACGAGACGATCTGCCTTCCCGGCCATGGCCCTGCGACCACGGTGGGAGAGGAAAAGGCATCGAACCCCTTCGTCAGGGGCTGATCACGGTTTTGCATACCGTTTCGCCCAATCGCGGGCGAGGCGCACTCGGCAGGCGCGGACGGCGGACCACAGGATGCGCATGTCTTTGGCCTGATAGCGCTCGACGCAAGCCTCATCCCGCAGGATTTCGTAGCGTTCGTAACGCGCGGCGCTGATGCGCGGCTGGAAATCATCCTCGCAGCGACTGACTGCAATCTGCTCCATGTCGGGGTTGTTGTCCCAACGGGCTTCGCAGCGGAAGTAGATCTCCGTCGCCGCGCGACAGGATTTTGTGGCACCGATCGCCTCGACCACCCGGTCCGGGTGGTCGAAATCATCGCAACGGGCCGCAGCCGGAGGGTCCCAGCGCGGAATGGACGGGGAATCGGCCAATGCCGCCCCCGTCAGGGTACAGAGAACCACGAAGGCTCCCCGGGCCCGCATCAGATGTGGAATTTCGACAGTTCGCGATGCTCGCCGTGGATGCGGCGGACCGTGCCGGTCAGCGAACGGTAGATGATCGTTTCCGTCTCGATGATGTCGCCACGGAACTTGACGCCCTGAAGCAGCGCACCATCGGTGACGCCGGTGGCGGCAACCACCGTATCGCCCGAGGCGAGTTCCGACAGGTCATATTTCTTGTTCGGGATTTTCACGCCCATCTTGGCGGCGCGCGCCACCTTCTCGGGCGTATCGAGGATCAGCCGGCCCTGCATCTGGCCGCCGACGCAGCGCAGCGCGCCCGCCGCGAGCACGCCTTCGGGCGCACCGCCGATGCCCAGATAAATGTCCACGCCGGTCTTGTGATATTCCGCGCACTGGATGACACCCACGACGTCGCCGTCCGTGATGAGGCGGATCGAGCAGCCGATCTTGCGCAGCTTGGCGATGAGGTCGGCATGGCGCGGGCGGTCCATCACCAGCGCAGTCACTTCGGCGGGCTTGACCATCTTGGCCTTGGCGATGGCCATGATGTTGTCTTCCGGCGTGGCATCGAGATCGATGATGCCCTTGGAATAACCAGGGCCAATCGCGATCTTGTCCATGTAAACGTCCGGCGCGTAGAGCAAGGTGCCGGCCTGGGCCATGGCCATCACAGCGATGGAGCCCGGCATGTCCTTGGCGCAGAGCGTCGTGCCTTCCAGGGGATCGACGGCGATATCGACCTTCGGGCCCTTCTTGGTGCCCAGCTTTTCGCCGATGAAGAGCATCGGCGCTTCGTCGCGCTCGCCTTCGCCGATCACCACCTCGCCATCGATCGGCAGGCGGTTGAGTTCGCGGCGCATGGCGTCCACCGCCGCCTGATCCGCCGCCTTCTCGTCACCGCGACCGCGCAGCTTGGCCGAAGCGACCGCAGCGCGTTCCGTCACTCGGATCAGTTCCATGGCCAGCACGCGTTCGATGATCTTGTCTTCGGTGACGATGAGTTCTGTCATGGCGAGGGCCTTGCTGGTCTGAGGGAAATTTCGCCCCTCGGGTTATATGGATTCTCGCAAATTTGCTAGGTGACTGCCGCAGTCCTGCGCAGTTTGGGTTGAGAAACCATCAATTTGGCCGGAAGCATTGCCTTGAAGCATTGCGCCATATTCAAGTGCTTCTTGCAGCCTTTACACTCTCTTTCAGCATTTGACGCATAGTGCGCAGGTTAGACATGGTGCACCTGATGAAGCGTCGCTTGTATGCGTTCGCCGCAGTGGCGGTGACTCTCCCTGCATTGACCTCGCTTCCGACGGTTGTGCGCTCCGAAGAGGTGTGCCCCGACAGCCTTTCGCCTCGCCAGTGCCGGGCGGCAGAGCTTGCCGCGCTGGAAGTTCAGGTCTCACAGGCCTTTTCCGGGGCGACTGCCCGGCTCGACAAGATGACCCGCAGCCGGTTGCAGGACGACCATGCAGCGTTTCTGACGGTCCGCCGGGGCAAGGAGGCTGGTGTTGCCTTCGATGTCGGAGCGCAAATGGCCCTGCGCCGCGATTTTCTCAATGCCGTCGTGAAACCGAAGGACAAATGGGTCGGCCACTGGGCCAATGCCACAGGAACGGTGGAAGTGGCGGCAAAGGCGGCCGGAACCTACAATGTCCGCGTTTCCGTGGCGGAACTCTCCGTCGGCACCTGGTTTTGCGAGTTCGACGACGCGGCAATGCCAGCGGGGCCGCTGATCATCGTCGGTGCCAAAAGCGCGGCGCTCGCCCATGGCGGGCCGAACGAAGGGTGGACCCTCGCGCTGCGCCGCTCGGGCGATGCCTTGCTTGTTGATGCCTTGCCGCCGCATGGCAAGGGCGGGCGCGCGCCGTTCTGCCAGGGGGGCGGCGATGTGGCGGGCGCGTTCTTTGCACAGGCGGCGCCAAGCGTTAAATAATAAAATAAATCCTTAATGCTCACCATGAACTCGTGTGTTGTTTTGAGGCACAACGCTTAGCGCGTACACTGACCTTCTATTCAGCTATCGGTGTCGCCATGGGCCATACTTCTCCGAATTCTGCCTCAACTCTTGTTTATCGCCCGCTTGGAACCTTCCGATTTGTTTTGGCCATTCTGGTCGTTGCGCAGCACTATACAAACTTTGCTCCACTCGCCTTTCAGCAGGCCATCGTGCCATTGGGGCTGGGGTCCATCGCCGTTCTGGTCTTTTTCGCAGTATCCGGCTTCGTGATCGCCGAGGCGATCGAAGTTCATTATCGTGGCCGGGCCGGCGCCTTCCTTCTCAATCGCTCCATTCGCATCTTTCCGCCGCTGCTGGCCGCAACAACAGTGACCCTGCTGATTGTCGCCCTTCTGCTGCTTGGCGGGCCGTTCCGACATTTCGAGATGCACAAGCCCGAACTTGTGACCATGGACGTTCTGACGCTGAAGAACATCGCGGCCAATTACATTCAGGCCATTCCCGGCGCCACGAAACTCGGACCGGACATGACCCACCCGCTGATTACCATCGTCTGGTCGATCCGCACGGAGTTGATGTTCTACCTCGTGATGGCGGTGGTTATGTTCGCGCCTGCCTCCTTCTACCATCGGGCCCTTGGTCTTGCGGGCGCTGCCGCGCTTGCGTTCTACTATGTCATGGCGCTGACCGGTGCCGGGCCCGAAACGGTGCGTCTCATTCCGTTCTTCGTGTTCGGCGTTGCGGTTTACTATGCGCTTCGCGGCAGCCTTTTCGGCTTTGGTGTGAGCGTCCTGTCATGGGCCTTTTCGCTCATCGCGTTCGCAGACATCGGGGATCAACTCAATGACGTGGCCCGCGCGGCCTTCGGCCCCTTCAATATGCCGGCACGGGTGGCCATTCTGGCGGTTCTGCTGATCATGATTCCCGCGTTGGCCCATATCCGCCTGACGCGCGCACGGCCGCAGGATCAGGCGCTGGGCGACCTGTCATACCCGCTTTATCTCAATCACTTCGGCATCATGTTCGTGGTTGGCGCCTTCTGGCCGCAACTGGGATGGACCGGGTTCGCGCTGACGCTTGCCGCCGCGCTTGCCCTTTCGGTGGTGATGTTCCGCCTTGTCGAGCCGGGACTGGACAGCCTGCGCAAGCAGGTCCGTCATGGCAGGATTGGCCTGCCGGCGGTGCTCACCGAGAACAAGCTGGCGCGGATTCCGGTCTAGGCTGACAGTTCTATCCCAGGTGGATCTTTCCGACCGGATAGCGCACACGCGGCACTGTCTGGGTGGCGAGCACGAAGCCCAGCGTCAATGGGCCGACACGTCCGATGAACATCACGACCATGATGACCACGCGCCCGAATTCGTTCAGCGAGGTCGTATAGCCGCGTGACAGACCCACCGTGCCGAATGCGCTCGCAACCTCGAAGGTGATATCGAGAAAATGGCCTTCATTAGAGGCGGCAAGCAGAAAAACACTGACAAACACGATCATGAGGCTGAGCACGGTCAGCGCCATGACTTTCAGCACCTCCTCCATGGCGACGGCGCGACCGAAGAGGTTGAACTGCGACTGACGGCGGAAAAAGGCCACCGTGGCAACAAGCATCACCGCGAAGGTCGTTACCTTGATACCGCCGGCCGTGGACGACGGGCCTCCGCCGATCAGCATCAACGAGATGAACATCATCGAGGTGCTGTCGTGCATTGCCGAAATGTTGGTGGTGTTGAAGCCCGCAGTGCGTGGCGTCACGCCCTGGAACCAGCTGACAATCAGCCGGTCGATGCGACTGTCCAGCGCGCCCAGCGTACCGGGGTTGTCCCATTCCAGAAAGGCGAACATCGACACGGACCAGACGATCAGCGCAGCGGTTCCAGTCAGCATCACCTTGGTGTTCAGCGTCCAGCCGTGCCAGACATCCCGCTGGTGCAGATCGTGCAGCACGACATAGCCGATGCCTCCCACGATAAAGAGCGCGGGAATGACGATGTTTATGACGGGGTCGGTGGCGAAGGGAGCGAGCCCTTCGGAAAAGGTCGAAAAGCCGGCGTTGTTGAAGGCTGAAATCGAATGGAACACCGCTTCCCAAAGGCCCTGCCCGAGGCCGGAGCGCGGAACAAATGCGAAGGTGAGCAGCACGGCTCCGGCCACCTCGCAGATGAGCACGATCTTCACGATCAGCCGCACCAGCCTGAGCAACTGGTTCATCGAATTGTGGTTGAGATCGTTGCGGAGATAGATCTGCCCGGTCAGGCCCACCGACATGCCGAGCGCGCCGAGCACCAGCGCCGCGAAAGTCATGAGGCCAATGCCGCCAAGCTGCATCAGCACTGCAATCACCACCTGGCCGAACAGCGTCAAATGCTGACCGACATCAATGACCGACAGCCCTGTCACGGTTACGGCCGAGGTGGAGGTGAACAGCACTTCCGACCAGGAGAGCGGCCTGACATGGGCGACGGGCAATTTGAGTGCAACCGCGCCGACCAGAATGAGCGCTGCATAAAGCGCTGCCAGCATCAGCGGCGGCGGAATACGCGCAGCTTTCCGGGCAAAATTCTGGAGGAGGTCCAACATCGCAAGGCCCACGACGCTTAGGTCGATTCACCGAATCGGCGCAGATCCTGACTCCGGCCCAGCAGCAGCAGCCGATCATCCTTGCGGAATGTGACCGGGGCGCCTTCGCACGACACGAACTCGCCGCCACGCATGAGGCCGAGCGGTCGCAAGTTGAAGTCTTCGTCCCCTACCATCGCCTTCATATCCTTGCCGTCCAGCCGTTCCGGCACGACGATCGTGACCACGCTGTAGCCGTTGCCGAGGCTGACGTAATCCTTGACCATCGGATTGTTGAGCATCTGCGCGATATGCCGGCCCATTTCCTGCTCCGGCTCTATGATGCGGTCCGCCCCGAGCTTCAGCAGAATGCGGTGGTGCGTCTTGTTGGACGCCTTTACCCAGATCGTGTCGATGCCCAGCATTTTCAGATTCATGGTCGTCAGGATGCTGGCCTGAATATCGCTGCCGATAGCGACCAGCGCCACATCGCAGCAATCGAGCCCGGCCTCACGCATGGCCGCCTCGTCGGTTGTGTCGAAGATGAAGGATGACGTGAGGTTCGAGGCCATCTGCGAGACGCGGCGCTCGTCCGTATCGACGCCCATGACCTTGTGCCCTGCGCGAAACAGCTCACTCGCCACCGTGCTGCCGAAGGCGCCCAGGCCGATGACAGCAAAGGTCTTCACGTTTTTGGCCATGCCGCCCCCCCTCCGGACCGTACGCGAGGCAGTCCCTGCGCCCATCACAGATCCGGAAGAAAAACCTAGAACAGTTTACGGCAAAGCCAAGTACAGTTTTTGATTTCGGCGCTTTACCGCTCGATGCGGATGGCCTGCGGATCGCCTTCCAGAACACCGTCGCCGGCGATGTCGCTCAGTGCCTCGCGAAGCTTGGCCTCGCTGGTGGCATAGGTGATCAGCACCACCGGCACCGTGCCCCCCGTGGACCGGTCGCGGCTGCCCTTTTGCAGGATGCTTTCGAGGCTGATGCCGCGTTCGGCCATGCGCGTCGCAATCCGGGCGGCAGCGCCTGGCACATCCTTCACGTCCATGCGGATGTAATAGCCGCCCTCATGCTGGCGGATCGGCGCGCGCACCGGCTTTTCGAGCGCGCCGGCAGAGCGCCCGAAGGTGGCGACGTTGGCGCCGCGCGCAATATCGAGGATGTCGCCCACGACCGCGCTGCCGGTGGCCCCTGCCCCGGCGCCGGGCCCGACGAAGGTAAGTTCACCGACCGGATCTGCCTGAATGGAGACGGCGTTCAGCACACCCATCACCTGCGCGAGCTGCGAGGTTTTGGGCACCATGGTGGGGTGAACGCGCTGCTCGATGCCCTGCGAAGTGCGCTCGGCAACGCCCAGCAGCTTGATACGGAAACCGAGTTCATCGGCCATCTTCAGATCGAGCGGAGTGACCCCGGAAATGCCCTCGACATAAATCGAATCGGAATCAACCTCGGTGCCGAAGGCGAGCGAGGTCAGCAGCGCCAGCTTGTGCGCGGTATCGAAGCCTTCGACATCGAAGGTCGGGTCCGCCTCGGCATAGCCCAGACGCTGCGCATCCTTGAGGCATTCGGCAAAGCTCAGCCCCTCGGCCTCCATGCGGCTGAGGATGTAGTTGCAGGTGCCGTTCATGATGCCGGAAACGCGGGTGATGCGATTGCCGACGAGGCTTTCCTTCAGCGCCTTGATGACCGGAATGCCGCCCGCCGCCGCCGGTTCGAAGGCGATGGCGACGCCGTTCGTCTCGGCAAGGCGCGCAAGTTCCGCGCCATGTTTGGCCAGCAGCGCCTTGTTGGCGGTCACGACCGGCTTGCCGGCCTTCAGCGCGGCCTTGACCGCATCATGGGCCGGGCCCTCCGCCCCGCCGATGGTCTCGACGAAGATGTCGATCTCGGGCGAGCCGGCCATTTCGACCGGATTTTCAAACCACAGGTATTGAGAAACGTCGATCCCGCGGTCGCGCGTCCGGTCGCGCGAGGCGACCGCGGTGACGCGGATCGGACGGCCGGCAGACAGGGTGAGTTCGTTGGCACGCTGGTTGAGGATTTTCAGCGCGCCGATGCCGACCGTTCCCAGCCCGGCGATTCCAACCCGTAATGCGTTTGCCATTTCACTCGTCCTGCGTTGCAGCAAAGTCTGGACGGTGGCTTAGCGGAGATGGTCGCAAGGGGCAATGGCAGGAGGCACCTCAGTCCGGGGCGCAGCGGCGCCCCCGGACTGACAGCGCCTGCAACAAACTCAACCGGTCTTGAGCGTGACGACGTTATGCAGCGTCGTATCGGCGGATTTGAGGAACTTGCCGACATTACGCGCCGCCTGACGGATGCGGTTCTCGTTCTCGACGATCGCCAGGCGCACATAATCATCGCCATGTTCGCCAAAGCCGATGCCCGGCGCGACGGCGACTTCCGCTT
>JAIUNP010000095.1 GCA_020161975.1 Pseudomonadota bacterium | reverse complement strand
CGATCATCACCTCGCGAAGGTCCTGTGCCGTTTCCGCGACCAGTGCAATGCGCCCCACCGGGGCGGTTGCGAACGGCGGACGCCCCAGCGCGATGCCGCGCACCCATTCCGCACCCGTGCGCGTCTTGCCGGCCCCGCGCCCGCCCAGCACCAGCCAGGTGGTCCAGGGCCGGCCATTCGGCGCCAGGGCAGGCGGAAGCTGGTCGGCGCGCGCCCACATCGGCCAATCGTGTAACAGGCTCTCGCGCTCGATTTCACTCAGCATACTGATGAAATCAATCGCCCTGCCCTTCCGCAGCAAGCTCCGCCATGCGTGCTGCAATGCGTCGGCGGAAGTCGTCGAAGTCACGGGGGGTATTGGCAACGTCATCCGATTCCCTTGGCTTGCCTCTGGCCTTGATGTCCTGATCCAGCGCCACGAGATCGCGCACGGTGCGGGCCAGAACGGCCAACGTCTTTGCATCACGTTCGAGGCTGGCGGGGTCGCCCCCGGCCTCGACCAGTCGGGTTTCAATCTCTCCAACCTGCCGATCCGCCGTTCGCCAGAGGCGGGCCACCAGCGCCGCGCGGGGAACGCCCCGGCGCCCCTTACCCGCGCCCGACATGATCAGTCTCCACGATCACGGCGCTGCAACACAAAAAGCGCCGCAAAAGATGCGGCGCGCAGATGATCGTCAGGATCATCGCCAACTCCCCAAGATTGTCCGGATGTTTGCCCCGGCGGGCGGCAAGAGCGCCTCACCCGCAATTCCGGAGCATGGGTAAAGATTATAGGATCATCGTCACGATGTCAAGATTAAATTCATATTTCAAAATCGTGTTTGTGCCCCCTCTTGCAGGTTGTGTTCGCGCAGCGCACTCTTAGGTCATGGTCCGGGGAGGCTCACTTGCGCAAACTTCTGTTTGTTTTGGCGTTGTTCGGTCTGCCGGGCGGGACGGCACTGGCTGATTCCATCGACGGCGAGTGGTGCGCGCCTGAAGGCGGGAAGAGTCTTGAAATCAGCGGGGCCACCATCCGCACGCCTGGCGGCAAGCAGGTGAGCGGCGATTACCGGCGCTACAGCTTCAGTTATGTCGCTCCGGACGGCGACTGGGAGGCGGGACAGGCGATCGACCTGCAATTCATCCGCCGTGTCGGTGTGCGCGTCACAATCCGGGGCGGTGCCGAGAGCATCTGGAAGGTTTGCCCGCCCGGCATAAGTTGAATGATCCGAAGGCTCTGATCTCCGGCGTGCAGCAGCGTGTCCGCCAACTACAGCGTCTCGGCCTCACAACTGGTATTGCGCAGTTGCTTCATCACCCCTTCCCGCTCGGAATCGGTGCGAACGAGGCTGCGGACCAGAACGATGCCGATGTCGACGGGCGCGGTGACGCGGAGTTCCTGAACGGGATCGTCATCGGAATCGAGTGCCGTGATCTTGTCCATCTGCTCGCTGGTGGCAATCACGACATCGACAACGCCCTGCGTCGCGGCCTTTTCCGTCAGGCTGTGGAAAATGCCGGCGCCCTTCCGCAAGAAGAGGATGGTGGTGGGCCAGTCCGCGGTGGCAAGCCGCACGCGCACCGGCCCCCGGTCGAGCACGAAACGGCAGACGGCGACCGCCTGCGCCGGGTCGGTATAGGGCAGTGCGTTGCGGACTTCCGTCGCGGAAAGCACGATCATGCTGTTGTCACGCGCCAGCGCGCTCGCCCGCAGGAAGCCGTCACGCGTTGCCACCCAGGGCATCACAAGCACCGTGGACAGATGGATGATGCCAGCCACCACCAAAACCAGAAGCGTGTAGATGAACGGTCCGATCATCGGCAGGCCTGTCGCCGGATCGCCGGCATGGAGGCGGCATCCAGCGCATTGAGATTTGAGGAAACCTGCGTGTCATAAAGGCGCAGGCTGACTTCAAAATCGATGTCCGGCTGAAGCGGCAGCCAGTTGCCGGGTTGCGGATCGGGCGAGAGCAGGAATTCGGGCTGTGCGCGCTCGAACACCAGAATCTCGCTGGAGGTGTAACCGCCGCGCAGGCCGGCGGCTTCCGCTGTCGTGCCATCGCCGCGATAGACCGTCAGCGTCCAGTAAGCCGCTTGCGGCACGGGCCCGACCACGCGGTAGGTGCAACGGCCCGTCAACCGGGCGCCGTCTGAATCGCGACTGGCCCGAAACTGCACTCCCTCGGCGGTCGCCAGCGGCACCTCCCCACGAGCAGCCAGCAACGCCTTGGAATAGGGATCAGCGTCCACCGAGCCGATGCGCGGCCGCGTGATCCACGGCCCGGCCTGATGGACGCCGAAATCCGGCGGGCGCTCAACCGCGAGGGTGGTGAGGCTGAGGCCGATCAGGACGCCGGCCAGAACCGACAGGAAAGCCCAGACAAGTTTGGTCACGGTGCCGATGATGCAAGAGACGCAAGGATGTCCCTGCTTAACCGATACGCCCGCCCGTGGGAACGGGCGATTGTCAGTTCAGCCGGGTGAAGCCCGGGACGCTCGGCGTCAGGTCGGGAGACAGGGAAGCGCCGGGCCGGTTGCTGACCGAGCGCATTGTGGACTCGATGTTGGAAATCACCTGCGCCGAGCGCCGGCTCAGACGTACGCTGGCGGTGCGGCTTGCAGCGGCATCCGCACTGGGCCGGGCGGCCGGGCGCGGCGCGTTCACAGTCTGGAAGCTGCGTGTGCCCCCCTCCGTCTCGACGCCGTAAAGCGGGCGCAGGTCCACGTCAGTATGGGCAAATTCCATGATGTCGTGCCAGGCCTGCGCCGGCAGGGAGCCGCCGGTCATGTTCTCGGTGGGCGTGGAATCATCGTTTCCGAACCAGACCGCGCCGACATAGTTGCCCGTGTAGCCAACAAACCAGGCGTTCTTGTATTCGTCCGACGTGCCGGTCTTTCCGGCGGTCTTGACGCCGGGCAGCAGGGCGCGGCGCCCCGTGCCCTCCTCGGTCACCTTGTTCAGCATCTGGTTCATGTCGGCTGCGATGGAACTTGCGAGAATCTGCTCATTGCGGATCTCGGGCCGCGCCGGCTGATAGATGAGCTGATCCCGGCTGTTGCGGATCTCAAGCGCCGCATAGGGCCGCGCTTTCTTGCCGCCGCTGGCAAAAACCGCAAATGCGCCCGCCATGTCAGCCACCGTCACCTCTACCGAACCGATGGGCAGCGATGTCATGTCGCGCAGATCGCCGAGGCCGAGCCGCCGTGCCATGTCGATGACGAGACCACGCCCGGCCCTGTTGTTGCCGCGACCGATGGCGGTGGTGAGTTGCACGGGGATCGTGTTGTAGGATCGGGCCAGGGCCGTCGCGAGATCCGTCGTGCCGGCAAAGGAGCGCGAATAGTTGTTGACGCACCAGTTACCGACGCAGGTCGGTCGGTCAGTGACACGCGTTGACGGCTTCATGCCCTCGACATGCTGGAGCGCGGCCGCATAGACCACCGGTTTGAAGGACGATCCCGGCTGGCGCAACGCATGGGTGGCGCGGTTGAACTGGCTCGCGCCATAGTCGCGCCCGCCGAACATGGCTTTCACCGCCCCGTCCGGCTCCAGAATGACTGCGGCGGCCTGATCGACATCATAGTTGGGCGCATCGCGGCGCAAGATGGTTTCAAGCGCCTGCTCGGTGTTTTTCTGGAGCGCGACATCAATTGTCGTCTTGACGCGCAAGACGCGCTCATTGCCGAATTTGCCCTCCTCGGCGACGCGTTTGACCTCCTCGAAGGCAAAATCGAGGAAATAGTCAGGCGAGAAGGCACGCTGTTGCTCGATGGCGGAGGCAGGGTTGCGCCGTGCAATCGCCACCTGCCCTTCCGTCATGAAGCCGGCATCCACCATAGCGCCCAGAACATCCGCCGCGCGGGCACGGGCAGCCGGCAGGTTCACATGCGGCGCATAGCGCGAGGGCGCCTTGAACAGCCCGGCAAGCATGGCGGATTCCGCCAGCGTCAGGTCCTTGACGTTCTTTCCGAAATACTGCTGGGCCGCCGCCTGGACGCCGAAGATGCCGTTCCCCATGTAGGCGCGGTCAAGATAGAGCTTGAGAATCTCGCGTTTGGTCAGCCGCGCCTCCAGCCACAGGGCGAGGAAGGCTTCCTTGATCTTCCGCTCCAGCGAGCGTTCATTCGACAGGAACAGGTTCTTGGCCAATTGCTGCGTCAGGGTGGAGCCGCCCTGCACCACGGAATTGGCGCGGGCATTGACGACAATCGCCCGGACGAGCCCCGGAATATCAATGCCGAAATGCTCGTAAAAGCGCCGGTCCTCGGTCGCGAGCGTCGCCTTGATCAGGTGATCGGGCAGGCTGTCGAGATCGAGGGAATCGTCATGCCGGATGCCGCGCTTGCCGATTTCGTTGCCCGCCCGGTCGTAAAAGGTTACGGCAAGATCCTGCTTTTTCAGCCAGTTCTCGTCATCCACCTCGCGGAAGGCCGGCAGGCCCAGCGTCAGCAGCAGCGCCAGTCCGGCGGTGCCCCAGGTCAGTCCCTCGGACAGCACGAAGACCGTCGCCTTTTTCCCGCCCGTGACCTTGAAACGGTCCATGAAGGCGGAATAATTGGCGTAGGTATTCGCAAAATGCCGGAGAGCCCCGTAAAGACCGGAGTCGACGAGCGCGTTGGCGTCGAGCCATACACGTTTGAGCCGAGTCGACAGGCTGACTGTCCGAATTTGCCGCATGTCTGTTCCGTAAAGAAACGGTTAATACGCTTGATGACTTGTTCCAGCCCGAACTGCAAGGCCCATACCGAATGACCAAGCCCTTCTGGCGCGCCAAATCGCTGGCTGAGATGTCGGCCAGCGAGTGGGAAAGCCTCTGCGACGGCTGCGGGCGTTGCTGCCTCGTCAAGCTTGAGGATGAAGATACCGGCGAAATTTACGCCACCGACATTGCCTGCCGCCTGTTCGATGAAGGCACCTGCCGTTGCCGGGACTACGAGAACCGGTCGCAGATCGTGACCGATTGTGTGCGCCTGACGCCCGAGGTGGTGCCGACTCTGAACTGGCTGCCCGTCACCTGCGCCTATCGGCTGGTGCACGAGAAGAAGGACCTGCCCTGGTGGCATCCGCTGGTCTCTGGCCGTGCCGAAACCGTGGTGGATGCCGGCATTTCAGTCCTGGGGAAAACGGCAGGGCTTGAGACCGAATTCACGGAAAGTGAGACCATCGGCCATATCGTGCGATGGCCGAACCGCTGGCCCAAGGCGCGCAAGCCAAAGGTCTGAGCAGCGCCGCTTTCAACCGGCTCAGGATTTCACGACCACCCGACGCTTGGCACCAGGCGCAGCCGGATGCGGAGCGGGCCGTGCATAGGGCGTTCCGCCGCAAAAGACGGGGAGCCATTCTTCGAGCGCGATGAGTTGCCGTTCGGCCCCCACAACAGCGACCTCCGGCGCCACCAGAACCAGTTCTTCCAGCGCGCTGCGATTGGCCGCTGTCCGCTCGCTGAGGCGGCGACAATGTTCGGCCAGAAGTGCGGCGTCCATGGCGTCGCGATCCGCACCCATCGCGGCAGCTTTGGGATGCGCCGCGCCGAATGCCGCGCGGGCGCCGGCGCGGATGCGGGCCTTTTCCGCAAGATCGGGACGCAGCGCGGTGATTTCTTCGGACAATGCGTGGTCGATGGCGATGCGATCAGCCAGGGCGTTGGCGCGGGCCACCGGCTCGGGCGGCAAGGCCGGCTCCGTCTGCCGAAAATGCGGCAGGCGATTCAGAAGATTGTCTTCGGGGAGTGTCTGGCCGATTTCAGGACCCGCCTCGCCCTTCCAGCGGGCGATTTTCTCGGGAATCGAGCCGAACAGCGGGGCGGTCGCGCGCGGGCGCCCGAAATCCCCGGCAGGCGCCGCACAGCCTGCGAGCAGTGACGTTACGGCAATCAGCAGGGCCGCTCTGGAATGGGGGCTTTTTCCCCCGGTCGCGCCGGCTTTCTGAAGCGCCGGCACTGATTCTCAGGCGCGCTTGCGCGAACGGCGGCTGCCACCGCCCTTGCGGGCCGGGGCCTGCGGGGCGGCTTCTTCCTGATGGCGTTCATAACGGACGCCGAGGAAGAGATGAATTGTCGCGCCCTGCTCCGGCGCGGCGTCAGTCCGGCGTGATTCGCGCCGGAAGTCCGAAAGATAAACCACTGTGGCCATGGTCAGTACTCCTGATCAGCCCCGGAACTGGGGCGGCCTTCTTCGGTTTTCGCCGGTTATGGTTAACGGCAGGTTGACGCGCCCCGGCGTGGTGCGTCCTACCGGTCTTCAACAATCGTTCCGTCGTCGAGAAAATTGCGTTTCTGGCGATCCTCGACCTCGATGATCCATAGATCGGGGTCGAATCCCGTTTCCTTTTTCAGCCGCGCCTCAATGCCGGCATTGTCCAGTTCGGGGGTTGTGTGCATCCGGCGGAAGCGGCGCTCGGCTCCGTCCTCGTCCAGAACGGATTGCGGGGCGGGCCCATAAAGGACGCCGGCCCCGTCAAGATGGTCGATTCTGATGAAGATGGCGCCGCCCTCGGGCACGCCCTTCTTGCGCACCGCCACAAAGCCGCCAGCCGCCATGACGCGGCGGAGATAGGCTGCAATCCAGATGTCGCTTCTCAGTCGCATCGGGATTGCCCTGCCCTACTCGATGGAGATGCCGCTGACGCGGCTGAGTTCGCGGGCGGTGCGTCCTGTTGCCTCGCCACGCTGCGGCAGCTTGCGGTCGGATTCGAATTTCTCCAGCGCCTGGCGTGTGCCGGGGCCGAAGGCGCCGTCCTCCTTCAAGGGGCCGTAGCCGGCGCGGTTCAGGGCCTTCTGGACCAGCAAGGTGCGGTTGATCGTGTCCTTCTCCTCCGGTTCGCTCCCCTGTTTGATGATCGCCAGCATCTGGTCGCGGCCGGACTGGGCGCGGGCCGGCGCATCGGCGGCGGGTGCGGGGCGCGGGCGGGCAGCTGGTGCGGTTTCCACCGCTGCGGTGGCGGCTGGATCCACGCGGCGTTCGGCAGTCTGCGGGCGGACCGGTGGCGTCGGCAGCGACTGCACAGGCTGAACCTGCGGCGTTTCGATAAGCGTCGTGAACATCGGCGCGGGGTGGCGCTCTGTTTGCAGGGCAACGGCGTTGACAACAATGCCGGTGCCCAGAAGCACGGCAAAGCCCATGCCCAGGGTCGAGCCGGGCTTGCGCAGCAGGCGGCGACGGAACCAGCGCACCGGATGCATGACGTTGCGGAAGCGATCGGCGAAGCTCGGGCCCTTGAAATCGGCGTAGGTCGCGGTCGGGTACATGGTCATGGCATCAAACTCTTCAGTCAGGGTCACGCAATCTTGCGGAGGGGATGGGTGGTGTTTCCGGCGGCGGGCGCCGGATGAAGCTTGGCAATGTCACCGGAAACCGGCACGGACAGGCTGGCGGTGAGGGCCGAACCGGAGGTGAGTATGCTGACCTGCCAGCCGGTCAGCCCGGCGATACGGCGCACCAAGGCCTCAACCACGCCAAGGTAGGCCGCATGACCGAGATGCCCGCCCCGCGCTTCCGAAGCGCAGGTGATGGCGAAGGTCGCGCCATTGCCCCGGCGGTTGAGACGCAGCACCACCGGTGCGCAGAGGCCGGCATTGGCAAAGCCCTCGACGATATTGGTCAGCATCATGCGGATGCAGCGCGGATCGGCTTCGACCGAATAGTTGCCCGGTGCAGTTTCCAGCCGGCAGTCCGACTTCTCGGCAAGACCGGCGATGATTGTGGTGGAAAACTCCGCCAGATCAACGGTTTCGGGTTCGAGACGAAAATCGGTGCTCTCAACGCGCAGCAGATCCACCACAGCACGTGTCACCGCAAAGGCGCCCAGCGCGGATTTGTGGATAATCCCGGCGTATTCAGCCACTTCATCAACCGTTTTGGGCTGAAGGGCAGGGTTGGCGAGGATTTCCGAGAAGCCAAGAATGGCGTTCATCGGGGTGCGGATCTCATGGCTGAGCGAGGCGAAGAGCCCGGCCCGGCATTCCGTTGCGGGCTCTTCGCCCTGCGCCAGTTCAAGCCGGAGCGTTGCCTCGTGTGCGCCTTCGGCGCCGGGGCGAACGACAGCATGGTAGCGCTGGAAGCGCGGCGGACGGGTCGCGTCCGTCGGGGGCGCATCGCTGACATGCAGGGAGAAACGCGCCGGACAGCCGGCGAGCACCGCTTCGGACACCGCCTTCAGCAAAACCGGACGATCAGCAATCAATACACGGTCGAACAGGCCGCGCCCAACGAGGTCCCCCCGGCCGCCGCCAACAAGGCCCAGCGCGGCATCGGTGAAATCCCGGACCTGCGCCGTGCGGTCCAGCACGATGACGGCCACATCCAATGCTGCCGCCAGGCTCGCCTCGCGGCGCGTCTGGGCATCAGCCGAGCGTCTCTCAGTTGCCAGCGCCAGCTGGGCGGCGCGCATCATCAGTGCCAGTGTCATCAATGGAGCGAGCGGCAGCACCAGTGCGGCCAGCACTGCCTGAACCTGCGGCACAGGCGCGCCCTGCGCGGCAAACCCCGTTGCCAGAATAAGCAGCGCCGACAGCAACAGCGCCAACGGCGCAAGCCGAGCGCGGCGCACATCCACCGGCATTGCTACCGCTTCCAACGCCAGCGCCACGCAGCCGATCGCAGCTGTCGCCCCGGCCAATCCGCCCAGCCATGGGGCCATTGCTAGTGATGCCATGCCGATGGCGGACCCTGCCATCGCTCCCGGCGCAGAACCGTATCGCTGGCCAACAAGACCGAAGGTTGCCATCAGGATCGCGGCCAGGACCACCGGAAGGACGCTGTTGACGAACTCCGGCGCAACGGCGAGCGCCAGCGGCAACACCGCAAAGGCAAGACCCAGCACTGCGATCCGCCCGCGAAAGAAGGCGTTCATCCAGGCCGATGCCTCTGCCGAATCCGGCAGGCAGGCCGCGCCATCGGCGCGCACAGCAGCAGGCAGGTGAGGGGACAAGGCGATTCCGGTCATTTCAATCCGCAGCAACATGAACGAGTGGAACCTTGGCCGTCGTCTCTTAAGCGCTGGCTAAGGTTGACGGGCTGTCGTTGCGGAAGCCGGCCCCCGCAGCCCGGTTCCTGCCCGGATGGTGAAGAGGAGGTTCAGGGGCATGGTTAAGCGCGGTTTACCGGATGATTTTGCGACAGAATCCACGACAAATTAGGGAAATCGGAACCTTTGGCCGGCGAAGGTCACCTGTTGCCAAAGCGGCGGGAGGGAGCATGGGCCTCATTCGATTCATCGCGGGGGCCGGAATCGTCGCCGCCGTCGTGGCCTATGGCGAATCAGAGGCTCCCGCCCCGTCTGAAGCCGTCCGGGCGGCCCGCAATGCGGCCGCTTTCTGCCAGGATCGGCGGGAGCTTTGCGCCACAGCAATCCGCAATGGTGCCGCGGCCTCTTCCGGCGTCGGGCAATCGCGGGTAAAAGTCCCGCATGACCAGCGACCTTGACAGCAACCGCGACGATCTTTCCTTCCTCGACGACTGGGAGGAGCGCTATCGCTACATCATCGACCTTGGCCGTACGCTCGCGCCGCTGAGCGAGGACGAGCATTCCGAGACCAACCAGGTGCGCGGCTGTGCCAGCCAGGTGTGGCTGATCAGCGAGACCCAGCGGGCTGATGGGAACACGCACCTCGTCTTTCGCGGCGACAGCGATGCCCATATCGTCAAGGGCCTCGTGGCGCTGGCGCTGGCGCTCTTCTCCGGCAAGACGCCGGACGCGATCCTCGCCACCGATGCACAGGCCTTTTTTGCCGAAATCGGCCTCAAGGACCATCTCACGCCGCAGCGCTCCAACGGCCTTGCCTCGATGGTCGCGCGCATCAAGGATGATGCGCGTCGGGCGCAGACGGGGTGAGGCTGGGAAAATCCGGTCGCGAATCCGCCGCGCCCCAGACGTGCCGGCGCCGGCGCCCCGCTGCCCCCACCGCACGATTGCCAAGCCCGTAGTGCCGGGCCAATGCCGTCAGCGCAAGGCTGAGCGCCACCTTGGCCGAACGTGCGGGCCAGCCGCGCTCCTGCTCAATCGCATCCATGCCCTTCAGGAAGCCGCAGACATCGGTGAGAAGTCCTGAAAATTCCGGCCCCACCGCCGCCAACGCCCGATCCACCCGCTGCCGGGCGGCCAGCATCGCCTCGCTGGCCGTCAGGCCGGGTCCACCGCCCTTTGCCGGCGCACGCTCCCAATCCGCCGTGAGGCGCGGCAGGGCCCGCGACAGGGTGAGATCGGCGCGAAGGCGCTCACCTGCGGCAAATTCCGCCGCGCCCACCAGCGGGCGGGCGCTCCGTCCCGGCCGCCGATAGAGCCAGAGCAGCGGGCTTTCAGCCTCATTGACGAGGCGAGGGCCCTCTCCGTCCGTTTCGACCAGGGCCAGAGCACGATGCTGGTTGGCAAAGGCATCGCCCGGCGCAGCCCGGTCGAGCCGACGCATACGGGCCGCGCCGGCTTCTGTCAGAACAAAAGCGCTGCCCTTGACCGCCAGTGCGCCGGCGCTTTCCAATCCGCGCGCGACCGTCAGCGCCACCGATCCCACGCGCAGGCTGACCCCGGCCTTTCGTCCGAATATCGCCAGCCGCGCACCGTCAATCCGTGTCATCGCCCCGGGTGCTGCCAGCAAGCGCAGCAGGCGCGTCTCCTCCCGCGCGGCTGAATCGTCCTTTGATGTCCCGGCATCCATGATCATTCTCCCATATTGACATTTATAATGGAATATATTCTTATTTAAAAGTCAACCCGGGTTTTTTATCTTGAGTTTATCTCCCACCCTCCACACCCTCATGCACAGCCATGCCCAGACCTCCGTGACGGCCATGCTGCGGAACGGCTCGGAGCACTACCGGCGCGAACGCGATCTGCCGCGCATTCTGCCTGGATATTGTGCCGACCTGTCGCAACTGCCGGCCACAGCCGATCCGGACCTCCTTGCCCGCCTGCACAGGGCGCTGACACGCGAGCGGCGCCTCGGCGCAACCCGCCACTGGAGCTACGATCTGACGTTGCACAAATTGCTGGTGCTGGCTCTGGCAGCCGAAGGCGGCGGCACGGCAAAGAAAAACGCCGCCCCCGGAGGAGCGGCGTCCATCACATCAACGTGTGACCAATCGATCAGCGACCGGCGCGGCGACGCTGCTGGCCGAGGCCCATCTCCTTGGCGAGGCGCGAACGGGCAGCCGCATAATTCGGCGCCACCATCGGATAATCCGCCGGCAGGCCCCACTTCTCGCGATACTGCTCGGGAGACATGTTATACTGTGTGCGCAGGTGCCGTTTGAGCGATTTGAACTTCTTCCCATCCTCAAGGCAGACGATGAAGTCAGGCGCAATCGACTTCTTCACCGAAATTGCCGGCTTTTGCGGCTCGGACGGTTCTTCAACCACCGGACCGTTAAGGCGCGTCAGCGCCGTGTGGATCTCCGCAATCAGCGACGGAAGATCAGAGGCAGGCACTGAATTGTTGCTGACATATGCAGACACAATGTCAGCTGCCAATTCGATATAGCTGGATTCATCGGACATATTCTTTTTCCCGTTGGAAATCGTGATCAGATTTCTTGCTACGACCACAACTCGGAACCGCTTTCCCAATGCCCAATTCCGAAGAAAGCCTCCAGGTTGGAAAAACCGCGACACCATGAGCTGAACTCTAGCGATGTCATCGATTCCAGAACTGTGATCACTCCAGCACATATGCGTAATCTTCGTGTATTGCAACAATTAAACTCAAACTTTCCGAGCAGATCACTGGATTTCGCGAATTTGCGAACCAGCAAGACACTTTTTTTAATTCTGCAAGTGGCCGCGCGATTTGCACTTTTGGCCGCGAAAAATCCATCAGATGCACCCCGATTTGCTCGCGACACCCCAAAAACTGGCGATTGGTCTGGGAAAGTCAGCGTTTTACCCGACATTTCCCAAGTGGCCTGCCGCTTGACTTCAAGATCGCCTGATTTTGCTCGCTGGGCAAGCGTTTTTCGCCCCGAGCGGTGTCTGTCGTCGCGCAAACGGCCGAAGTCGGGTGGAT
>JAIUNP010000094.1 GCA_020161975.1 Pseudomonadota bacterium | reverse complement strand
CCGAAAACCCGAAAGGAAAAAGCTATCGCTTGACCACCCGCAAACAACGCGGGAAACACATTCAACCCGGGTCACTTCTCAACGAAAACGCCGGGTCAAATCTCAGCGGTAATCAACAGCATGGCCGACACAAAGACGCGCGGCCAGTGCCTTGAATCCGAGCGCCGTCATCTCCTGGAGATCACGAACCCCGCCATCGGTGATAATCCCGACACAGCCAAGCGCACGGTGGAGACTGGCGTTGACCTCGCCCACATAGGTTCCGATCGAATTGGGTGCGTCGAGGTCCTTGATCACCAGGATTTTCGGCCCGGAAACGCTGGCAAGGTAGCGACGATATTCGTCAGGGGCGTCATGACGGTCCAGATGGCTGGGCTCGCTTGGCTGCACGACGAGTGTAACCGCGCGCCCGACCATCGGCCCCAGCGCCGGCATGAAATCGCGCACCTCGTCGCGATTGACCGTCGTGCGCCTGTCATGCCGCGAAACCTGCTCCCACCCATTGTACAGCGTCGGCGTCGAAACGCGCTTCAGCCGCATGAGATCGCCGCTCGACAAGGTGGTGTCCACCATCTGCGCACCCTCTTATAATTCATCATTGCTGAACGTCGTTTATTAATGAAGGATAGGACGACCGAAATCACTTGTCAATTTTTGAAACGCTTGCTCAAGCGATATGCCCAAACCGGCCCTTGATCCGGGAGTGGACCGCACCATTGCGTAGGGAAATCGAAACCGACGCATGTTGTCGGACCGATCAGCGCTCCTTCCGGAGAGCAGAGCGACATGCCCAGAGTTCGGCGCTGCCACTGCCACCGATGATCCAGGAAGCCCCCGGAGCGTTCCGTGAGGGCACCAACCGTCACAGAGGTTCAGATCGCGCGTCGAGACGAAGGCCGGGAGAGTCGCGCCGGATCAACGCGGTCTCTGAGCCGAAAAACAGATGTAAGGCGCCGCAAGCGACAGACGCCTATTTCTGAAACAAGACTGCCCGCTCAGCGATTGGTGTGGCACCGACGCTGAATTCCTCACGCAGGAACGTCATCAATTGCCGAACAGCCAACCTTGATTGCTGGAAAGTATAAATCGCCAGCGTGAGCGGCGGCATCGCAGGCATCCCCACGGCCTCGCCCAGTTGCCGCCAGTTGGGCGGAACTGCGGATTCCGGCAGCACGGTCAAGAGATCGCCGGACGCAATCGCAAGTTGGATGCCCTGAATTGAAGATGACGAGTAGCCGATGGTCCAGCGCCGGCCGGCCTTGTCGAGGGCCTTCAGAATCTGGGGCCGCGCCCTGCAACCGTCCGGAAAGAGCGCAAGGCGAAGGACCTCCGCCGTTTCCGGGGTCCTGTTTGGCGCCACACACCAAACCTGCCGCTCCGAACGAAACACCTCGCCTTTTGGTGCCATCGGGTCCTGCGTGATGACAGCAATATCAATCTCCCGCGCTTCAACCATCGCTTCGAGCTGGAAGGAGAAAGCGCAGCGCAGATCGATTCCGACCAGCGGATAGCGTTCGGTGAACGCATTGACGAGCGCCGGTCCGAACACGCCGATGTAATCGTCGGGCATACCAAGGCGGATGCGCCCCTCTGGCGTCGCATCCAGAAGCGATGTGATGGCTTCATCCTCAAGGCGAAGAATCTTCTGGGCGTAATGAAGAAGCCGCTCGCCGGCGCTGGTGAGCACGACGCGGCGATGCAGGCGATCGAACAGCTTCCTGTCGAACCGTTCTTCAAGTCGGGCGACTGCGATAGATACGGCCGCCTGGGTCTTGTTCAGCTGTTGCGCCGCACCGGTAAAGGAGCCGCAATCAGCGACGGCAACAAACGCGGCAAGGGATTCACTATCAAGACGACGCATCGGACATTCCACCAGCGATGCCCGGAAATTTCCGGTTCGGATGCACCGAAAAACGCTGGGTCTATTAATATCATAAATGGCCGGAGCTGATATAAAATTAATTTATGATACTATAAATTATTGTAAATATTGACAAATTTTATTTACACGCCGCCTTAACCCTGAGAAAAATCCGGCAATTCACGCAAAACGCGTATCCGGGCTGCCGTTCCTTCGCAGAGTCTGGACACCCAACCGAGCGACCGGCGCAAAGGAAACGCATGAATGACGAACGCCATTCATGCCTGCGCCATCCGAATAAGAGAACGGCATACATCATGTTGAGCGATGCTCGCGACATTCACCGGGTGGCAGTTGGCCTGCTCTGGCAGGAGACGAACGCGTTCAACCCCGTGATGACTGATGCCAGCCAGTTTGTTTTCCATCGCGGTAACGACCTGATTGCGGCCTATGAGCATACGGAAACAGCGCTCGGCGGGATCATCCGCCGACTTCGTGAACGCGGCTTGGCGCCGGTGCCGGTTCTGGCCGCGCGCGCCCGTCCCGGCGGCCCCATCGACGACGAAACCGTCGAGCATCTGTTGGAGGAAATGACCAGCGGCATCGTTGCTGCAAAGGCCGATGCCGTCTGTCTCGAACTGCACGGCTCGATGACCGGTGTCACAGTCGACGACTTTGAGGGCAGTTTGCTGGCCCGCCTGCGCCGGGTCCTCGGTCCAGATGTGCCAATTGTCGCAGCGCTCGATCTGCACGGTCATGTCACGCCTCTCATGGTGCAAAGCGCCAACATCCTCACATCGTATCGAACCCACCCCCATCTTGACATGGCCGAGACGGGTGCGCGTGCCGTCGATCTCCTTTTCGCGGCGACGACCTCTCATTCCCGACCGGTAGCAGTTCGCCGCACCGTCCCCATGCTGGCCCTTTGGCAGGACGAGACGGATCAGCCCGGCATGCGTGCCGTCCGCGAGCTTCTCGCCCGAGAATGGGCGTCCCGCCCCGGAATTCTCGACGTCTCGGTGTTCAACACGCATCCGTTCCTGGACCTACCGGGAATGGGACAAGTCGTGCTGGTCTACGCAAAGCCGGAGCAGATCACAGAAGCAACAGCGCTCGCAGACCGGGTGGCATCGGAACTTTGGCGCCAGCGCGACGCGTTTTCGGGGCGTGCGGACGATCTTGCGACGGTCTTTGCCGGCACCGGAGCCGGAAAGACGATCGCAATCGGCGATCAGGGCGACAGCGTGCTTGCCGGCGCGCCGGGAGATTCGGTGGAAATCGCACGCTATGCCTACGCCCATCTGCCGGATGCGCGTGGCCTGATCCCGGTCTTTGATCCCGATGCTGTCGCTGCCTGCACGGCGGCTTGCCCGGGTGCAGAGATCGTGCTCGACATCGGTGCGCGTTATACGCCCGGCCTGAAGCCGCTTTCCGTTCGCGGCACCGTGCAGCGCCTGACCGACGGATGCTTTGCGAATGAAGGCGCCTACATGACAGGCGTCGTCAACGATCTGGGCAGCACCGCCATTCTGAAATCACGCGGGCTGCTCTTCATGATCACCTCAAAAAGCCCGGGGCCGTGCGACCCGGCGATGGCGAGCCATGCTGGCACCTCGCTCGCGGAACTCGACTTCATCGTCGTGAAGTCGAGCAATCATTTCCGGTTGAGCCTTGCGGATCAGTGCTGGTGCCGCGTCGCTGCAACGCCGGGGCTGACCAGCCGCAACCCGGATGAACTGAAGCATCGGCGGGCGCGGCCAATCTATCCGATCGACAAGCAAGTCACCTTTACCAAAGCCGAAGAGGGAGCCCCACAATGACATTTGCACGATCCATCACGACAGCGGCCGTGTTTGCCCTGTCCATGACCTTCGCCCATGATGCGGGCGCCGAGATTCGGGAAAAATCCCTGCGCTTTGCCTTCACCGCCACGAAAGCGCATCCGCAAGGACAGGGCGCGCAGAAGTTCGCGGAACTCGTCGAACAGAAGAGCGGCGGCAAGATGCGCGTCCGGCTGTTCGGCGATGGTTCACTCGGTGGCGACCTCCAGACCGTTTCTGCCCTCCAGGGCGGCACGCTCGATATCACCGTCCTCAACGGCGGCCTGCTGTCGAACCTGTCCAAGGATTTCGGCCTTCTCGATCTGCCGTTCCTGTTCAACAGTGCTACCGAGGCCGATGCTGTCGTTGACGGTCCGGTTGGTGAGAAGCTCTTTGCAAAGCTTCCCGAGAAGGGGCTCGTCGGGCTGACCTATTGGGAACTCGGGTTCCGCGACATCACTACCAGCACACGGCCAATCACGAAACTGGAGGATTTCAAAGGGTTGAAACTGCGGGTTGTGCAGTCGCCACTGTTCATCGACCTGTTCAATACACTGGGCGCCAACGCCGTCCCCCTGCCCTTCCCCGAACTGCATTCGGCGCTGGAGCAGCGTGTTGTCGATGGGCAGGAGAACCCGCTCGCGACAATTCAGGGCATGAAGTTCTACGAGGTGCAGAAGTACCTCTCGATTTCGCGCCACATCTATAACCCGCAGACGGTCATCATGAGCCGCAAGACGTGGGACGGTCTGAACGCCGATGAGCAGGCCGTCATCAGGCAGGCAGCCAAGGAAAGCACCGCCTACCAGCGCGAAGTGTCGCGCAAGGCGAATGCGGCATCGCTCGCAACCTTGCAGAAGGAAGGCATGACGATCAACGAGATCGCCCCTGCCGAACTCGACAGAATCCGCGAGGCTGTGAAGCCGGTCGTGGCGAAATTCAGCGCTGAAGCCGATCCGGCCCTGCTGAAGGAAATCAACGAGACGATCGCCTCAAAGCGTCGATAACGCCGAATGCCATGACGGCCTGGCGCCGTCATGGCCCATCCTTGAAAACGATCTCAAGCAGAGCATTCAGACATGGGTCACCTCGTTGGCGGGATATCAAGCGCAGGCCGCCTCCTGCCGCAACAGGATGGACAGGCCTTCTTCAGCGACCGGGCCGCAGGGGCGCACATATGGGACACGACCGGCAAGCCGTACATCGATACGGCTCTCGGTTTCGGTGCGACCGTTATCGGCCATGCCCACCCTGCCGTTGTCGCGGCTACGACGCGCGCCATCGCCCTTGGCTCAATGCCGGCTTTTGCGCATCGGGGAGAGGAAGCGGCGGCCGCGTCGCTCGCGCAGTTCACCCGAGACCTGACGCGCGTGGTTTTCACCAATTCTGGAAGCGAGGCCGTTCATCTGGCCTGCCGGCTGGCGCGGGCGGCAACCGGCAGAAACACCATTGCAAAGGTCGCCGCCGGTTTCGACGGCTGGTATGATGATGTGGCGTTCGGCAATGCGGGGTCTGACGACGCGCTCATGACCGCCAATGCCCGTCCCGTGAAGGGGCACACGACGCTCCTTCGGTTCAACGACCCCGACGATGTGGAGCAACTGCTTGCCGAGAACAACGACATCGCGGCGATCCTGATCGAACCCATGCTGGCCAATGCCGGCTGCATTCCCGCCGCGCCGGGTTATCTCGATCATGTCTGCGCCGTGGCGCGACGTCACGGCACGCTGGTGATTTCTGATGAGGTGCTGATGGGCTTCCGGACGTCCTGCGGTCTGGCCAGTCATGCGGCAGGCATCGCACCGGACATCGCGACGCTTGGCAAGGCCATCGGCAGTGGATTTGCCGTTGCCGCGGTTGTCGGAAGGCCTGAACTGATGGACCTGTTGGAGCGCGGCAGCGTCATCCGTGCCGGAACCTATAGCGGCAATCCGGTTGCAACCGCTGCGGTGTGCGCGACGATGGAAGTCCTGGAAAATACGGACTATGCCGGACTCCTGAAACGCGGCGACAATCTGCGCGCGCGGATCGTCGCTGCATTTTGTGATCACGGCGGATTGAAAATCTCAACGTCCGGCGTGGGCTCGGCCTTCACCATCTGGTTCCGCCCCGAGCCGCCCACGACCTATGCGGAGGCGGCGTCCCGCGTCGATGCCGATCTGACAATGAAGCTCCATTTGGCGGCTCGCCGGCGGGGCCTTCTCCTCATGCCGCAGCGCTATGGGCGTCTGTATCTGTCCACCGCTCACGATCCAGTTATCATTGATGAGATGGTGGAGATTTTTGAAGATATCGCGACCGGCTTTTGATCATCAGGAGCAACCATGACGCGTATTGCCGATAATTTCTTTTTCGGAATCAAGATAATCATCGCATTGCTGCTTACCGCGATGGTGGTCCTCGTTTTCGGCAACGTCGTCCTGCGATACATCTTCAACTCCGGTATCACGGTTTCAGAAGAACTGTCGCGCTGGTTCTTCATCTGGCTGACGTTCCTGGGAGCCTTGGTCGCGCTGCGCGATCATGGGCACATCGGCGTCGACGCACTGGTGAAGCGCTTGCCGCTGCTCGGGCAAAAGGCCTGTTTCCTGACCTCGCAGTCGCTGATGCTTTATGTCACCTGGCTCCTGCTCGACGGGGCGTGGAAGCAGACGAAGATCAACTGGGATGTACCTGCCGCCGCCTCCGGCCTGTCGATGGCATGGTTTTATGGCGTGGGCGTCGTGTTCGGTGTCCTGTCCGGCCTGATCATTCTGGTCGATGTTTTCAGGCTGGTCACCGGACGCATGCGGCCGGAGGATCTCGTCATGGTCAGGGAATCTGAGGAACAGGACGAGGCTGAGGCCCTGCAAAGACACGTCACAGCCAAAAACCGGAACCGCAGTCAAGCGGACCGTCCGAACGGAGAGCATCGCCCGTGACAATCCTTATCTTCGTCGGCGTCCTTCTGGTGACCATGGCGATCGGCATGCCAATCGCCTATGCGCTGCTGGTCACGGGCGTGGCGTTGATGGTCCATCTCGATCTCTTCGACTCGCAGATTGTCGCGCAGAACCTGATCAATGGTGCCGACTCCTTTCCGCTCATGGCCGTTCCGTTCTTCATGCTGGCCGGCGAGGTCATGAACTGTGGCGGGCTGGCGCGCCGCATCGTCAATGTCGCGCTGGTGGCGGTCGGCCACGTCAAGGGTGGCCTCGGGTATGTGACGATCGGCGCCGCCTGCTTCCTGTCTGCGCTATCGGGTTCGGCGGTGGCCGATGCGGCAGCGCTGGCAACCCTGCTTGTGCCTTTGATGGTGCAGGCCGGGCATGACAAGGGCCGCGCGGCAGGGCTTGTGGCCTCCGCAGGCATCATCGGACCCATCATTCCACCATCGATTGCCTTCGTGCTGTTCGGCGTGGTTGCGGGGGTCTCCATTACCAAGCTGTTTCTGGCAGGCATTGTTCCGGGCATCCTGCTCGGCGCCGGGCTGGCCGTCGCCTGGTGGATTCAGGTCCGCAACGAAACCGTCGACACCCCGCCCCGTCGCCCGATCACGGATCTTTTCAAGGCGATCATCGAAGGATTCTGGGCGCTTCTTCTGCCAGGAATCATCGTATTCGGCCTGAAATTTGGCGTCTTCACGCCAACCGAGGCGGCAGTGGTGGCCGCCGTCTATTCGCTTTTCGTCGCGCTGTTCATCTATCGCGAACTGAAAATCGCCGATCTCTTCGAGGTGATGGTCAACTCTGCAAAGACCACAGCCGTCGTGATGTTTCTGGTTGCTGCAGCCCTTGTCTCGTCCTGGCTCATCACACTCGCCGAGGTCGCAACATCGGTTGTCGACATGCTGCAACCATTCATGGGCAACCAGACATTGCTATTACTTGCCATCATGGTCGTTGTGGTCATCGTCGGGACCGCGCTCGACATGACGCCAACCATCCTGATCCTCACACCGATCTTGATGCCGGTCATCAAGGAAGCAGGAATCGACCCGGTCTACTTCGGTGTCCTATTCATCGTGAACAACTCGATCGGGCTCATTACGCCCCCTGTCGGGACCGTCCTTAACGTGGTTGCGGGCGTATCGAGAATATCCATGGAAAAGCTGATGGTTGGCGTCTGGCCATTCTTCATCGCCCAACTCATCGTGCTCTTGCTGATGGTCCTGTTCCCGCAACTCGTCATGTGGCCGGCAGCAATGTTCAGCCGATAAGCCGCACTTTCGATTTCACGCCCGTCGTCGGCGAGCTCAAGCACATGCTGTTCGATCGAGGATTCCAGGATGCCAAAATCCCGATCCTTCAGCCCGCCCCGCCGAACAAACAGAGCAGAAAATTGTCGAACCTGACACGAAGTTCGATCAGGTACGACAAAATCGACCTGTAAGCCATTAATTTTACTGATGCAAAAACAGAAATGGCGCTCCCTAGGGGACTCGAACCCCTGTTTTCGCCGTGAGAGGGCGACGTCCTAGACCGCTAGACGAAGGGAGCGGCTCGCCCTTCTTGAAGGGGAGGCGGTCCCTATATCGCCCTCCTCGCGCTCGGGCAAGGGAAAAGCCACCCTCGGCGCAATTGATTTGCGCGGCGGGTCGTTCCCCCCTATCTGACGCCCATGACAAGTGCAGAAATCCTGACCCTGACCGTCACCGAGACCGAAAAGGGCGCCCGCCTCGACAAGGTGCTGGCCACGCTGCTGCCGGCCATTTCGCGCAGCCGGCTGAAGGAACTGACCCTGGCCGGCGCCGTGGCCATCGATGGCGCCGCAGCCGCCGATCCGTCGCGAAAGATGCGCGCAGGCGAAACGATCACGCTTGCCATTCCTGCTGCTGTCGCGCCCGATCCCGTCGGCGAGGACCTGCCCCTTGAGATCGTGCATGAGGACGCCGACCTCATCGTCGTCAACAAGCCCGCCGGCCTGGTGGTGCATCCGAGCGCAGGACACGAGACCGGCACGCTGGTGAACGCGCTGATCCATCATTGCGGTGCAAGCCTGTCCGGCATCAACGGCGTCATGCGCCCCGGCATTGTGCATCGGCTCGACAAGGACACATCCGGTCTTCTGGTGGTGGCCAAGAATGACGCCGCCCACAAGGCACTGGCCGACCAGTTCGCTGATCATGGCCGAACCGGCCCGCTGGAGCGGCTCTATCGGGCCATCTGCTGGGGCGTGCCCCGCCATCCGCAGGGCAGCATCGACGCAGCGATTGCCCGCAGCACCATCAACCGCGAAAAGATGGCTGTGGTGGCGGAGGACAAGGGGCGCTTCGCGATCACCCACTACCGTGTGCTCGACGTGCTGAACGGGGCGGATGGGAAACCGGTGGCGAGCCTGATCGAATGCGCGCTGGAGACCGGACGGACGCATCAGATCCGTGTGCACATGGCCCATATCGGCCACCCGCTTCTGGGCGATGAAACCTATGGCGCCGGTTTCAGAACCAAGATGAACCTGCTGACCCCGGCAGCGCGGGCGGCGCTGGAAGCCATGGGCCGGCAGGCCCTGCATGCGGGGAGCCTCGGCTTTGAACATGGCCGGACCGGTGAATTCCTGAGCTTTGAAAGCCCCCTGCCGCAGGATTTTCAGGCCCTTCTGGATGCTTTTCCGGGAACCAGACGGGCAGAACAGCGTTAACATCCTGCAAGCGGCAGGCGCGATCACTTTTTGTTCTCTCTTCGCCACTTTCTCCCTCTTTTCGCCACAGTCGGTCCCTTGTATGCTGGCCGCAGATGCTGGTGGCGGAAACCGTGCCAGCGCGAGCTTGCCCGCTTTCGGGGAGCTCAAAGGAGGACATGATGAAAACTGCCACGTTGCCGGTTGTTGCGGGCGAGCGCGGCCTTTCGCGGTATCTCAGCGAGATCCGCGCATTTCCGGTGCTGAAGCCCGAAGAAGAATACATGCTTGCCAAGCGGTTTCGCGAACACGACGATCCGCAGGCGGCCCATAAGCTTGTCACATCCCACTTGCGGCTGGTTGCCAAGATCGCCATGGGCTATCGCGGCTATGGCCTGCCGGTGGGCGAGGTTATTTCCGAGGGCAATATCGGCCTGATGCAGGCGGTGAAGCGGTTCGAGCCGGATCGCGGCTTCCGCCTGGCGACCTATGCCATCTGGTGGGTGCGCGCCTCGATTCAGGAATATATCCTGCGCTCGTGGTCACTGGTGAAGATCGGCACCACCGCGAACCAGAAGAAGCTGTTCTTCAACCTGCGCAAGGCGAAGAGCCGCATTTCCGCGCTGGACGAGGGCGATCTCCGCCCCGATCAGGTGGCCTCCATCGCCACCAGTCTCGGCGTGGAAAAGCACGAGGTCATCGAGATGAACCGTCGCCTGTCAGGCGATGCTTCGCTCAACGTACCCGTGCGCGAGGATGCGCAGAGCCAGTGGCAGGACATGCTGGTGGATGAAAGCGCCACCCAGGAACACGTTCTGGCCGAGGCTGAGGAGAGCGACAACCGGCGCAAGGCGCTGAAGGGCGCTCTGAAGTTGCTCAACGCGCGTGAAAAGCGCATTTTCGAGGCCCGGCGCCTTGCGGATGACCCCGTGACGCTGGAAGACCTGTCGGGCGAGTTCAACATCTCGCGCGAGCGTGTCCGCCAGATCGAGGCGCGCGCTTTCGAGAAGGTGCAGATGGCGGTGCGTCACAATATGACCGCCATCGAGACCGGCGTAGCGGTTTAAGCACCGGAAGAGATCGCATTGACGAAAGGCGGGGGCTGCCCCCGCCTTTTTCACTGCGCGGTTTTTGCGAAAACTGAATTGGCCGGGACGGCTTCAGCCGAGCACAACCTCGCCTCAGCGCGACCAGGCCGCAATGGCATCGGTGAACACCCGTTCGCCGGTCGGCCCCTTCTCGATCAATGCCGCGCCGAGTTTGCCGCCTTCAAGCTGGAACTGGAAGGCGAACCACTTCTGCGTCGCCAGCGCTTCAAGGTTTTTCTGGATTGCCGCTTCATTGTTGTCGAGCCCGATCAGGAACAGGTTTGTTCCGATTGGCACCATCGCCCCCTTGAGGGGATACCCCGGCAGGGATTCCTGATCGCGCGCCTCGATCGGGCCGATCATCTTGACACCCTCGCGCCCAGCTTCCGGGTTGAAGATAAGTTCGATGGTGTGGGAGGCCGGCAGAGCCGGATCACGGTTGCGCTTGAACAGAAGGTCGATGTTCATCTTCGCATTTGGCACGGAAACGGTGCCGCGCACGATCGTCTCCGGCGGCTGCCCTGCTCCGGATGCCGCTGTTTCAAGCCGCCAGACCACCTGCCCGTCGCTCTGCACGCCGCGCGGATCCTGTGCAGTCTCCTCGAAATAGACAACACGGGCAGCAACCGGCAAGGCGGACTGGACACTCGGCTGCTGACGGGAGGCATTGGGCGGCAGCGGCGCCGAGCCACTGCCATCAAGGCGCCCGTCGCTTTTCCTTTGCGGTGCCTGCCCGGCGTCTCCCGCCTGCCCGGACTTCTGCGCATTGAGATAGCGGCTTGGATCGTCGCGGAGACCATAGGCCACAGCGCCAATGGCCAGCAGCACCGGAATACCGACGGCAACACCGGTCATCCAAAGCCGCTTGCGCGCGGTCCCGGTCTGGCTGTTACCGGCTTCCAGCTTGGGACGCTGCTGCACCACGAGAGGTTCGGCCTCCGTGGGATCGACCAGCCGGGGCTTTTCAGCCTCAACCGGCGCCGGGGGCGGCGCAACCGGCACCACAGCCGCTGCGGGGGGCTTCGGTTGTGGCGGCGTAATCGGCCGCGGTGCCTGGAACTGTGCCTCGACCCGGGCAATCGTATCGGTCAGGGCCGCCCGTTCACGTTCCAGATCCGCTGCGGCAATCGGTGGATCAAGGCTGAGCAACTGCCGGTCAAGCGCTTCCCGCGCGCGGGCATAGATTGCCTCACGCCGTTCCTGCGTGTTGGGGTCAAGCGCGTTGACCGCACGGGAAACGAGGGGAAAATAATCTGCCATTCCGAGCGCTTACCCTTCAAACGGGTTGCGAACAAGAATCGTATCATCCCGCTCCGGAGAGGTGGAGACAAGCGCAACCGGCGCTCCGATCAATTCCTCGATGCGGCGGACATACTTGATCGCCTGCGCCGGAAGATCGGCCCAGGAGCGGGCATTGGCGGTGGAGCCCTCCCAGCCTTCGATCGTCTCGTAGATCGGCTCGACGCGGGCCTGGTCGTTCTGGCCGGCCGGCAGGTGTTCGAGGATCTGGCCGTCGAGCTTGTAGCCGACGCAGACCTTGATCTCCTTGAAGCCGTCGAGGATGTCGAGCTTGGTCAGCGCGATGCCGTCGATGCCGGAGGTCTTGACCGTCTGGCGCACGAGGC
>JAIUNP010000093.1 GCA_020161975.1 Pseudomonadota bacterium | reverse complement strand
AATTTCATCGCCAAATTATACAAGTACCTATGTCGTGCCTGAGCGGCCTCCAGCAATGGGGGCCGCCGTAATTTGCCGGGCCTTGTTCGCGCCCCTGCTACCGCTTGCGCCGCGGACGATCCAAATCAACCGGCGGCGCGAGTGTTTGCGGCGAGAGAAACCGTCCTGATATGCGCCGTTCAAGCGGCGAAGTTGCGGCCTGGACCCGCCCCTGCACTGCGAAGATCAGATCGGCATAAAGGTCCAGCGCGCGATCAATCGCCGCCCAGTAGGCGGGGGAATGGATGGGCTCGAACTGCGCCGCTTTGAACGCCACCAGCATCGCCTCGAAAATGGCCCCGAGCGCAGGATCGGACCAAGGCTCGGCGGGCGGCACATAGGCTACCGAGACCGTATGCGGCGCAACGCCGAGATGCGAGATCAGGTCGACCAGATCCTTCTGTACCACATTGGCAAGGCGGATGCGCGCGAACGTGGAGTCCGCTCCGGAAAGCTGCCTGAGATTCTCGATCATCGCCGCGAAATTCAGGCGGGCCGAGACATCGTGGTGATCGTGATGTCCGGTGATACCCTCGGCTGCAACGTTGTTGGGCGCGTGGGCTGCGTGATTGTCGAGCACCGTCAGTTCGGCATCAAAGCGTGACAGGAACTTCTGGCTCTGAAACAGGACATTTTGAAACACCCGGCGATAGGCGGCGCTATCCGCCGCGTCGAGCGGCTCGCCCGCCTCCACCCGCGCCAGCAGGGCGCCGTTCGCCTTCCGCTCGTCATCGCTCAGCAGGTAGAAATGCGGCACGCCAATCGCTGCGGCTTCGTTCAGCCCCGTGGCCAGCGTACGGATGTCCGGCTTCGGAATCGACTCCGGGCTGGTGCGCAGAACAAGCACCAGCCCCCCCGCCGCAACGCCTGTGAGGCCAACCGCGCCCAAACGCCAAAACCAGCGAAAACTCACCAAGGCCACCTGTCGCGCATTGCACCCCAGCGAAATTCCAGCGGGTCGCCTGCATTTTAATACACAGTCTCGATCATGAATACGGGTGTGCAAGCTCCAACGCGTCTTGCATTTTGCCGGGCGGCAAAAGATAGTCTGCCATTGAATGGATGCTGACGACGTCGATCTGATTGCCCGCATTTACGATACGGCGCTGAACCCCGGCGGGTGGCCCGAATTGATGTTGCGCCTCGCCCATAAACTGGGCGCTGTCGGTGGTTTTGTCTTTGAAGTGCGCTTGGGCCAACAGTCCTCGCAAGTGACATCAAGAATTTTTTCCAGCAATTACAGCACTGATGTTGTCCTTTGGTATTTGCAGAAATTCAACGCGCAGGAATTGATCGATCAGGCCCGGTTCGCGGAATTGTCGAAGGCTGGAGACAGCATCGACCTGATCAGCGACATTTATTTGCACGATAATGTTGCGGCGTTGCTGGCGCAGCCGAACACCGCCTTCATGGTCACGCAAGGGCTGAAGCACCGCGCCGGCGCACTGCTCAACAAGGACCTGGTCAACGTCGATCGTTTCGCCCTGCAATTTTCTGTCGACCATGGTCCGATCCGCCCGACGGAGATCGCCAAGGCGCAGCTTTTCCTGCCGCACATTGCCAAGGTGCTCGGGCTCTCCCGCCCGCTGGAAGAACAGTTGCTGACCAAGAAAGTGTTTGAAACGATCGTCCGGGATATCGGCCAGGGCATTGCCATTCTGGCACCGCGCGGCTCCATCCTGTTCGCCAATACGGAGTTCGAGCGCTGCCTTCAGGATTACAGAATTCTGCGCCGTACGCCGCAGAACCACCTTCAGGTTGTCGAAACAAACGAACGGCGGGCGGAATGCCGGAAGTTCAACGAGTTGCTGGGCGATTTTACCGCACACGGACACTTTGGTTCGCGCGCCCGGCGTGAGGCGCTGGTGTTTGAACTCGAGCAGCCGGGGACGGCGCTGTTTGTCGAAATCTGCCCGATCGAGCAGAGCCCCGGCATGGGGCACCTTGGCGCCGGTTGCCGTCTGGTGACGGTGATTGATACCAGCCGGCAAATCAAATGCGACACGAACCGCATCCGGTCATTCTATCGCCTCAGCCAGACCGAAACCGAGATCATTGACCTTGTCGCGCGCGGGCACACGAATATCGAGATCAGCGAGATCCGGAATCGCAGCCAAGACACGATCAAGTCGCAGATGAAATCCCTGATGCGAAAAACCAATTCGCAGAACAGGACCGATCTGGTGCACATGATTCAGCAGTTGAGCGCAGCGGTTGCTTATTCCGGGACCGGTGCTCCCGAGGGAAACCCAAGGTGAATGCAGTCCTGCCGACTGAAGGCAGGACGTTGAGTTGCCCGACGGGTTGGGCAGACAATGGATGCTGATGCAAACCGGGTTCAGCCCGGCTCTTGCAAGTGTGGGTATCGACACTTGGTGCGCGGCTTCAAGCGTTTAGCTTGGCCGGACTGTCAGGATGGCAATATGTTTCGCGCCTTGCCGCCCCGATACGCGATGTAGACCTAATGGACGCCTGAACGCAGGAAGAGTTGCAGTTCCGGCGTCTGAGGGCTGGCAAAGAGTTCCTCGGACGCGCCCTGCTCCCAGATTTTGCCCTGATGCATGAACACAGTCACATCGGCGACATTGCGGGCAAACGCCATTTCATGTGTCACCAGCAGCATCGTCATGCCATCCTTGGCAAGGTTCTCCATCACGTTCAGCACTTCGCCGGTCAGTTCCGGGTCCAGCGCCGAGGTCACCTCGTCGAACAGCATCACCTTGGGCTGCATCGCAAGGCTGCGGGCAATCGCCACGCGCTGCTGCTGTCCGCCCGAAAGATTGTCCGGATAAGCATCGAACTTTTCCGACAGGCCCACCTGCGCCAGCACCAGCTTGGCGCGCTCGTGGATTTCCGCTTCCGGAACATGCTTGGCGAGCTTGGGGGCAAGTTTGATGTTCTCGCCCACCGTCAGATGCGGGAACAGATTGTAACTCTGAAAGACGATGCCCACGTCCTTGCGCAGTTCGCGCAGTTTCTTCGGATCGTAGTCCATCATGTGGCCCGCGACTTCAATCCGACCGGACTGGGTCACCTCAAGCCCGTTGATGCAGCGCAGCAGCGTCGACTTTCCGGAGCCCGAACGCCCGATGATGGCGACAACCTGCCCCGGTTCCACGGTGAGCGAGACGCCTTTCAGCACCTCGTTCTGTCCGAAGCTCTTGTGGACGTTTTCAATGATGACTGCTGGCATTCATCACCTTTTCAAGATGTCGCGACAGACGCGAAAGCGGGAAGCAGATCAGGAAGTAAATCAGCGCCACGACAGAGAAGACCTGGAACGGGAGAAACGTGGCCTGATTGACGAGTGCACCGGCGCGGCTGAGTTCAACAAAGCCAACGACCGAGACAATGGACGTGTTCTTCACGAGCTGCACGAGAAAGCCCACCGTCGGCGGCAACGCGATGCGCAGCGCCTGCGGCAGGATGACATAGCGGTATTGCTGCCCCTTGGTCAGCGCCAGCGAGGAGGAGGCCTCCCATTGCTGGTAAGGCACGGATTCAATGCAGCCGCGCCAGATTTCGGCGAGGTATGCCGAGACATAGATCGACAGCGACAGTGATGCGGCAAGGAACGCCGGCAGTTCGATGCCCACCAGCGAAAGCCCGTAATAGCTCATGAACAGCACCATGAGTACGGGGATCGACTGGATCACGAGGATCCAGCCTTGCGCGAGCGTGCGCAGGAACCGGTTCTGCGACAGGCGCATGATCGCGATGATGCCGCCAAACAGTCCGCCGATCAGAAACGCGACCGCCGTCAGAAGCAGCGTCCAGCCGGCGGAGCGGAGAATGAACAGGAATTCGGGCCAGCCGAAGGTCGCCATCAGACGGTGCTCCCCTGGGCTTCGATGCGGGCAAGCCCGGAGGTGTTGGGAAACAACCGTTTGCCGATAATGCTCAGCAGCGCTTTCAGCGACAGCGCCAGCACCAGATAGATGATGGTGACGACGATGTAGACCTCAAAGCTACGGAACGTATCCTGCTCGATGATCGCGGCCATGCCCGAAAGTTCGCGCACCGCAATGAACGAGCAGATGGAAGAGGCCAGCATCATCAGCACAAACTGGCTCGAAAGCGCGGGCCAGACCCGGGCGATCGCCGGCGGCAACATCACATAGCGAAAGACCTGCCAGCGCGTCAGCGCCAGCGACGCTCCCGCCTCAAGCTGCGACCTGTGGACAGAATCGATACCCGCCCGGAGAATTTCAGAGGCATAGGCGCCAAGGTTGAGCGTCATCGCCAGCAACGCCGCGACATTGCCCGGCATCTTGAGCCCGATCAGAGGCAGGCCGAAAAAGATCATGAAAAGCTGTACCAGAAACGGCGTGTTCCGCATCAGCTCGACATAGGCATCGACCAGATAGCCAACCCATTTGCCGCCGAGCGAGCGCGCCGCAACCAGCGCGATGGCCAGCAACGATCCCAGCACGATCGCTCCGACGGACAGGGCAATCGTCAGCCCGACGCCCTCCATAATGAGGTCGAACTTGGCCCAGACGGCTTCAAAATGGAAATTCATGAGCGCTCCGGCGTTCGGGCGCGATCTTTCGACCGCGCCCGGATATGACGATCAGAACGTGGGCAGGGCAGGCAGCGGCGAACCGACCCACTTTTCGGAAATCGCGTTCAATTCCCCATTCTGCTTGATGTAATAGATGGTGTTGTTCAGCCACTGATGCAGGTCGCGCGCATCCTTGCGCACCGTCATCGAGTTCGGCTGCATGCCGAACATGAATTTGGCCTCATGCTCCGTGTCGCCCTTGGCCTTCTGCGCCGCATAGGCTTGGGCATCCGGCCCTGCGATGGCCTGAACCTGTCCCGAGAACAGGGCCTGCATCACGGTCGAGTCATCTTCAAAGCGCAGGATCTTCAGATTGTGCGACTTTTCCCGATTGGTGAATTCGCGTTCCAGCGACGAACCGCGATTGACGCCCACGGTCATGCCCTTCATGTCATCCCAGTTCTTGATGGGCAGGCTTTTCTTGGCATAGATGCCGGTCTGGAAGGCGCTGTAGGGAATGGTGAACATCACCGCCTTGGCGCGCTCGGGCGTTGGCGCCAGGGTGGCGATCAGAAAATCGACCTTGCCTGCTTCCAACGCCGGAATGCGTGCCGGCGGGGTCAACTGCACGACCTCGATCGGCACACCGAGATATTTGCCGATCAGATTGGTGACATCCATGTCGTACCCGACGGCGTTGCCTTGCGAATCGACAGAACCGTAAGGCGGTGCGCCAATCAGCACGCCGACCTTGACCTTGCCGCGCTTGACGATCTCATCGACTGTCTGCGCGGTTGCAGATGTCGCCGTCAGGGCCAGAATGCCCATGGCAGCGACCATTCCTGCCTTCCGAAGTGACTTGAGCAAGCTCATTTGCGTTCCCTCTCCTTGAAAAATTCCGGCAGTTCTGCCTTGTTGTCTGATGTCGGACACCATGACTATCAGCGGTTCGATATTGCTGTCCAGCAGCGAAGAGTCGATTCCGGTTTTTGGCAACTGAAGCCTACGATCGGCATATCCGACGCCGGGCTGCATCCAGAATTTCAGGCCGAACGCGGTCGGCATCGGCCCTTCAAACAGGTGGATTCATCATGAGAATCGTGTTTCACGGCAGCAATGCTGCCAATTTCAGCCCCGGATTTGAGGCATTTCTCACAGAATCGCATGATATCCGCATGTTGCCCGACGCCCTGACGGCACCGGAGGACATTGCAGCGTTTCAGGCGGCTGAAGTGATCATCGGGGTCAAGCTGACGGCGGCTGATCCTCGCCCTGCCGCGCTCAGACTCTATCATGCTCCCGCAGCGGGGACGGATATGATCGACGCTGCCTGCCTGCCGAAAGGCGCGGTTCTGTGCAATGCCTTCGGCCATGAGCAGGCCATCGCCGAATATGTCATGGCCGCGCTGCTGAACCGCCATGTCCCCTTGGCACGGGCTGATGGGCGCCTGCGCGAGGGCCATTGGGATTATTGGGCGGGACGCCCCGGCGCGCTGCGCACCGAACTGGGCAACCAGACCATCGGCCTGCTTGGATATGGCCATATCGGCAAGGCCATTGCCGAGCGCGCAAAAGCCTTCGGCATGGGCATCAGCGTTGCCAACCGGACGAAGCAACCAGTCGGCGGCCTGGTCGATGCGAGCTACGGGTTGGAGGATCTGCCGGCCTTCATGGCCAGCGCGGATGCAATTGTCGTTTCGCTGCCGTTGAACGAGGCGACGCGCGGCTTCGTCAATGCCCCGGCCCTGGCGGCCATGCGACCCGAGGCGGTGATTATCAACGTCGGGCGCGGTCCGGTGATCGACGAGCAGGCGCTCTATGATGCGCTGGCGGAAAAGCGCATCGGCGGCGCAATCATCGACACGTGGTATCAGTATCCCACGCCCGATGCGCCGACGACGCTGCCCTCCGCCCTGCCCTTCCAAAGGCTGGATAATCTGGTGATGACGCCGCACATGTCGGGGTGGACCAACGGCACAGTGCGGCGCAGGCAGCAGACGATCGCCGAGAACATCGCACGGCTGGCTGCCGGCACGGCACTCGTGAACGTTGTTGGTTAGAACATCGGGTTTGCAGCCACACTGTCGTTTCAATCCTGGAGAGAAAACCGTGCCGATCATCGCGAAGCGCATCACAGAAGCGGCTTTTGCGCCCTATGGCGCCGTCATTTCCCATCAGCCAGGCGTCGCCATTGCAGATGCGAGCGCCGCGTTTTCCGGGGGAGAACGCGCGATGCAGCCGGTGCTGGAATGGGTGCAACTGACAACCTCTGTCGCCCTGCCGACGCTGGTGGACAAGGTGGAGCACCATCCGTTCTCGGACCAGACCTTCCTGCCCCATAGTCAAGCGCCGTTCCTTGTCGTCGTCTGCCCTGCAAGAACCGATGGCTCACCTGATGGCGAAAAGGCCGAAGCCTTCGTTGTTCCAGCAACAAACGGCGTCACCTTCCGCCGCGGGGTATGGCATCGCAGCCTCGCGCCGCTCACTGCGCCCTCTGCCTTCACCATGTCGATGGCCCGCACGGGCCGCGGCGATGACACTGTGATCGCCGCCCTTGACCGTCCCGTCGAGGTGATCGCGGATTAAAGCCTGACCTTGGGTGGCAATTCGGCCCCCTTTGCAGAATGCGGCGGAGCCTTGCCCGGGTCGATTCCGCCTTGCGGAGCCGGGCTTTTCACGCCAAGACCGGGCAAAGCCGGTTTCCGGCGTTCCCGGCATCAAAGAACCCGGCGACGCCGCAGCGGCGGGAGTGTGGATCTGATGACTGACATTGCGAATACGAAAGCGCTGCTCGAAGCTGTCGGAGAGGCCTATCCGATCGGCGTGCCGGTGATGCTGTGGGATGGCAGCAGTGTGCTGCTGGGGCCGGAGAAGAAGCATCCGACGCTGACCTTGCACATCCGCTCGCCCGGCGTCATTCCCTCGCTGCTGCGCCGGCCTTCGCTCGACCGGATCCTGACCTATCACGCCTCCGGCGCCATCGACATTTCCGGCGGGACGCTGCTCGATCTCGGTCCGCTCAGGCCAAAAGCAAAAGCCTCCCATATCCTGCGCAAACTCGGCGCCGGGCGCATCGCCAAGCTGGCCATTGGGCAGGTTTTTGCCAAGGGCCTGGAGCCTGGCACCTCGTTCGATGCTTCGGGCCGCCCTCTCGCCCGCACCTCCGACAAGAGCGACGACAAGGGCGACATCCAGTTCCATTATGATCTGTCGAACGATTTCTATCGCCTCTTCCTCGACGAGCGCATGGTCTATACCTGCGCTTATTTCACCGAATGGCACGACGACATCGACCGGGCCCAGACCGACAAGCTGGAAATGATCTGCCGAAAGCTGCGCCTTCAGCCGGGCGACCGGTTGCTCGACATCGGCTGCGGCTGGGGTGCACTGCTGATCCATGCCGCGCTGCGTTACGGCGTGATCGGCGAAGGCGTGACGCTCTCGGAAGAACAGGCTACGCTTGCGCGCGAGCGGATCGCCGCGGCGGGACTGTCCGACAAGGTGACGATCCACCTCAAATCCTATGAGGAAATGAGCGGCCCTTACGACAAGATCGCCTCCATCGGCATGTTCGAGCATGTCGGCTTTGCCAATCACGATGCCTATTTTGGCGCCGTGCGGCGGTTGCTTCGGCCGGGCGGACTTTATCTGCACCATGCGATTACCCGGCGCGGTCGGAAGAACCTCAAGACGTTCCTGCGCAAGGCGCCGGAATACAAGGCCATGACCAAATACATCTTCCCCGGCGGGGAAGTGGATTACATCGGACACACCGCGACCATGCTTGAGGAGCATGGTTTCGAGGTTCATGACGTCGAGGGCTGGCGCGCCCATTATGCCCGGACGACCGCCCTGTGGTGTCGCCGGCTGGCGGCGCGGCGCGCGGAGGCCGAGGCGTTGGTCGGACCGGAGCGCACACGCATCTGGCTGGCCTATCTTGCCGGCGTCTCGCTCAGTTTTGCGCGCGGCTCGCTCTATCTCTACCAGACGCTTGGCTCGAAGAAGATGCGCGAGGGGCATGATCTTGCGAACAACGTCCCACCGAGCCGGGCCGATCTTTACCGCGAGTATTGAGCGTGGCGCCTCAGGCTGCCTTTGCAACCTTCCAGGAGGCGAGAACTGCCTTCAACTGGTCGCGCTCGGCGGCGTTGAGTGCCTGAAGTCCGGGCGCGCGCACGGGGCCGACCGCGCGGCCCAGCATGGTCATCGCTTCCTTGACCACGGTGACGTTGGCGCCGTTGCCGTATTTTGTGCGCATGATCTCGAACGGCGCGATGACATCGACCAACGTGCGGGCCTTTTCGTAATTGCCTGCCTCCAGCGCCGTCCAGATCGCCAGCGAGCGTTCCGGCGCGACGTTGACCAGCCCCGAGGTGAAGCCGCGCGCGCCGAGCGCATAGAACGGCGCCGCCCAGCCTTCGGCAAGGCCGCAGATCCACACGGCCTTGCTGCCGGCGCTCTCGCGGATGCAATCGGCCAGCAGCATCAGGTTGGTCGAGGCGTATTTGACACCGGCGACATTGGGATGGGTGGCGACGCGCACCAGATCCCTCACGCCGATAGCATCCGAGCGGATATAGGCCATGACCGGAATGGGCAGGGATTCGGCGATCTCGACGATATAATCGGCCTGGGCTGCGGGGGCAGCGAAGGGATCGAGCGGGTGATGCACCATGGCTGCATCGCAGCCGGCCGCAGCAGCCTTCTTGCCCAGCGAGACGGCATCGCGCAGCGAGCGTCCGACCCCGGCCGTCACCAGCGCCTTTCCGTTCGCGGCCTCAGCGGCGGTCGCATGGGTTCGTTCGATCTCGGCAATGGTCATCGGGTAGAATTCACCGGTGTTGCCGGCGGAGACGATGTTGTGAACCCCTGCCTCAGCGATGCCGCGCACGATTTCCTTCATCATGGCCCAATCGGGATCACCAGAGGCGGCATAGGGCGTGACATGCACCCCGGAAATTCCACGCACGGCGGCACTGATCCGCGAATTCGACATCGACCCACCCTCTGTTCTTGTCTGGTTATATGACAACTGAAATCGGGTGACAAGCAGGCCCGTATGCGGGGATATCAGGCGGCTTTCGGCGCTCGGTGGTTGGCGCGGCATGAGTGGTTGCGGAAGCCCTGCCATCGTGGCGGGTTGATGGGCGGCAAAACACGGACAAAACGGCCAGAGCAAAGAATATTCCCGGTCTGCGGCTCGTCCTCGACCCCAAAAATAATCTTTCTCTCTGAACGGGCCAATCTTTGGGAAAATCCTCCACTGAACCCCGATTGCGACGTCATAGTGCCAATATTATACCTGCCGTTCGTTAAACCGAACAGTGAGGTTTCCCGTGCCCGTATCCACCGCCAGCCAAAGCTATGATGTCGCGATCATCGGCGCGGGGCCGACTGGCCTGTTCTCCGTGTTTGAACTCGGACTGCTCGGCCTGAAGGCCGTGGTTCTCGACGTACTCGACAAGCCCGGCGGGCAATGCGCGGAACTTTATCCTGAAAAGCCGATCTACGACATTCCCTCGTGGCCGGTGATTTCCGGTCAGGAACTCACTGACAAGCTGCTGGAGCAGATCGCACCCTTCGGCGCCGATCTGAAGCTTGGCCGGCAGGTGAAGAGCTTCGAGCGCCGCGCGGATGGACGGTTCCAGCTCACCACCGACCGGAATGATACGATTGACGCTGCTGCGGTGTTCATCGCAGCGGGCGCCGGAAGCTTCACGCCGCGCAAGCCGAAGCTGGAGGGGCTGGACAGCTTCGAGGGCAAGTCGGTGTTCTATGCCGTGCGCGACCGCGCCAGCTTTGCAGGCAAGGATATCGTGGTGGCCGGCGGTGGCGATTCGGCGCTCGACTGGGCGAATGACCTCTCCGAAATCGCGCAGACGATCACGCTCGTCCACCGCTCGGATCGCTTCCGCGCCGCCCCTGCCTCGGTGGAGAAGTTCCGCGCGCTGGTGGCCGAGGGCAAGGCCCGCTTCGTCGAAGGGGACCTTGCGAGCCTGACCGGCACCGGCGGCAAGCTGCAAGCCATCGCGCTGAAGACCAAGGCGGGGATTGAGACACTCGCCGCCGACCGGCTGCTGGCCTTCTACGGCCTGAACATCGAATTGGGGCCGATTGCCGAATGGGGGCTCGACCTTGCGGACGGCAAGCAGATCAAGGTCGACACCGAGAAATTCCAGACCTCGACACCGGGCGTCTTTGCCGTCGGTGACATCAACTGGTATCCGGGCAAGCTGAAGCTGATCCTTTCGGGTTTCCATGAGGCGGCGCTGGCGAGCCAGGAAGCCTTCCGCGTGGCGCGTCCGGACGAGAAGTTGCGCTTCCAGTACACCACCTCCTCCAGCGAGTTGCAGCAGCGCCTCAACGTCAACGCCACGAAGAAGGTGGCCTGACGCCATGGCCGTGCTCAATGTCATCGACCGCGACGGCAAGGCCCACCAACTTGAAACGGTGGAAGGCTGGCGCGTGATGGAACTTCTGCGCGACCAGAACATGGGCGTCGAAGGCATCTGCGGCGGTGCGTGCGATTGCGCCTCCTGCCACGTCATCGTTGCCGAAGATTGGGCCGCGCGCCTGCCCGAGCCGCGCGAGGACGAACTGTTCAAACTGGATGAGCTGCCGGAAATCGCGCCGACCTCGCGCCTCTCCTGCCAGATCATCTGGTCTGACGGCCTCGACGGATTGAGCCTAACCATTGCGGAGAGCGCCTGATGGCTACCCCGAACAAGCTGCCCCCCCTGCCCGCGATCCTGATCGCCAATGATCTGCTCGATGGTGATGTTGTGTTTGCCGCCGGGAACGGCTGGACGCTGAACCCGGCCGAGGCGACCATCGCCCGGGACGAAGAGACCGCCCGCGCGCTGGAAGCGCTCGGGGCTGCGGCCTTCCGGGCCAATCGCGTTGTCGATGCCTATCTCGTCGATATCACCGAGGACGAAGCGGGTGTGCCCACCCCGCGCCATTTCCGCGAGCGTTTCCGCACGAAGGGACCGAGCAACCGGCCCGACCTTGGCAAACAGGCCGATTTCGACCGTACGGTGACGCGCCATGGTTGAGGGTCACGTCGAATCTGCCCCTCCCGCCGTTGAGGCCAATCTCCCGTCCACGGCGCTGGTGCGCGGCCTCTGGCTATTGATCCTCGCCATCACCGTCATCTTTCTGCTGACCTGGAGCTGGGGGGCGGTCGCGAATAACGCGTTCGACGTCCAGCGCTTTGCGATTGCGCTGGCCGTGGGCGCGGCTGCGCAGCTCGTGGATGGCGCGCTCGGCATGGCCTATGGCATCACCGCCAATTCGCTGCTGCTGGCTGCCGGGCTGTCACCTGCTGCCGCCACGGCAAGCGTTCATGTGGCCGAGGCTTTCACGACGGCAAGCTCTGGCCTGTCGCACTGGTCGCTCGGCAATATCGACCGCCGCATCTTCCGGCGCCTCGTGGTGCCGGGCGTGCTTGGCGGGATCAGCGGCGTACTGCTGATCGCCTGGGTGGATGGTGCGCGCATCCGCCCGTTCATTGCAGCCTATCTGCTGCTGATGGGGTTTTATCTGATCTATCGCGCGTTCCGGACGGTGCGCG
>JAIUNP010000092.1 GCA_020161975.1 Pseudomonadota bacterium | reverse complement strand
GGCAATGCCTGCCTCCACCGTGGTTGGCACGTCCGGCAGTGTAGTGGTCCAGCGCTGGCTGCCCATCACGCCAAGCCCCGCCAGTTTCCCGGCAAGAATGTGTTCGGCCGCCTCCGGCCCGAAGAACATCTGCGTCTCGCCCGACAGGGCGGATTGCAGCGCCTCGCCTGCACCGTTGTATGGAATGTGCAACAGTTCAATGCCCGCACGCTTGGCAAGCCAGATGCCACAGAGGTGGCCAATCGTGCCGCGCCCCGCCGTGCCGTATGCGATTTTCCCAGGCGCCGCCTTGGCCTTGGCGATCACCTCCTGCAGGGTCTTGGCTCCGAGCCCGGGATTGGCCGCGATGACCATCGGCGCATCGCCCACAAGCACCAGCGGCGTCAGATCCTTCTTGGGATCATATTCGACCTTGGTCACCTGCGGAATCACCGCATAGAAACTGTTGGTCGATTGCAGGATGGAATAGCCATCTGGCTTCTGGGTCATGTAGTAGTTCGCGCCGATCGCGCCGCCTGCGCCCGCCTTGTATTCGTTCAGCATCTTCTTGCCGGACTTCGCGGCAACCTTGTCGGCGATGATACGCGAGATGTTGTCGCTCATACCGCCGGGGCTGTAGGGAATGATGTAGGCGACATCCCTGTCGGGAAAGCTCTGGGCGCGCGCGGACGTGCCGATGAGTGCCGCAGCGCTGAGACCGGCGGCGTTTGCAAGAAGAGTGCGGCGTGAAGGGGTGTAGAACATCGGTGTCTCCATGATGCGGCTGCCTATTCGGCAAACGCCTTGTTGCGGAACGAGCGGAAATGCGGTGCGGCAATACCGACCAGAAGCGCGACCGTGATCAGCAGTAGGAAGAGGCTGATCGGTCGATCAATGAATATGCCCAGATCGCCACGAGAAACCAGCATGGCCCGGCGGAAGTACTGTTCCATCATCGGCCCAAGCACGAAGGCGAGCACCAGCGGCGCCGGCTCGCATTTCCACCTGTTCATCACGTAGCCGAGAATGCCGAACATCGCTGTCAGATAGACATGCATGACCGAATACTCGACGCTGTAAATCCCCACGAGGCTGACGATGAGGATGATGGGATAGAGATAGCGGTAGCGGATTTTCAGCATCTGAACCCACAACCCCACCAGCGGCAGGTTGATGATCAGGAGCATCAGGTTGCCGATCCACATCGAGGCGATAAGGCCCCAGAAGAGCGTAGGCTGGTTCGAGATGATGCGCGGTCCGGGAATGATGCCGTGGATCAGCATTGCGCCCGTCATCAGTGCCATTACGGCGTTGGATGGAAGGCCGAGTGTCAGCAACGGAAGAAACGCGGTCTGCGCACCGGCGTTGTTGGCTGCCTCCGGGGCGGCGACGCCCGCCGGATCGCCGTTGCCGAAATCGCCCGTCTTGCCGGAGATGCGCTTTTCCAGCGAATAGGCGACGAACGAACTCATCAGTGCGCCGCCGCCGGGCATCAGCCCCAGGAACAGACCGATGAGCGTGCCGCGCGCGGCTGCGGGCGCAGCGCGGCGCGCCTCGGCCCGGGTCGGCCACAGTTTGCCAATGGCTCCGGTCTGCTGCGGTTCCTCACCCGCGCGCGACTTTTCCAGTGCGACCAGAATATCAGCGATACCGAACAGCCCGACCACCAGCGGCACGAATGGCAAACCGTTGAGCAGTTCGAGCGAGTCGAAGGTGTACCGGTACTGGCCGGAGTTCTGATCCGTGCCAACCATGCCGAGCAGCAGTCCGATTGCAACCATGGCCAGCGCCCGTATGACCGACCCTTGCGCCAGAACGACCGAGGCGACGAGACCCAGAACCATCAGCATGAAATATTCCGCCGCACCGAACTTGAGCACGACCTCGGCCAGAAGCGGGGCGAAGATCGCGATGAACAGCGTACCGACAGTGCCCGCAAAGAAGGATCCCCATGCAGCAATCGCCAGCGCCGCGCCGCCCCGGCCGCGGCGCGTCATGCCATGTCCGTCAAGCACCGTGACCACGGAGGAGGCTTCGCCGGGCAGACGCAACAGGATCGAGGTTGTCGAGCCGCCGTATTGCGCGCCGTAATAGATGCCGGCCAGCGTTATCAACCCGGTGACAGGTGAAAGCGTCATCGTCATCGGCAGCAGGATGGCGATGGTCGCCGTCGGGCCCAGGCCCGGCAACACGCCGACCAGCGTCCCAACCAGACAGCCGAGGAAGCAGAACAGGATGTTGACCGGGATTGCGGCAACACCGAAGCCGAGGCCAAGCCCCTGAAAGATCGCACCGAAATCAAACATCAGCCGACCCTCGGCAGCGTGCCGATATTCAGGCCGAGCAGACCGATGAAGACCAGCGTAGCCGCTGCGGACAGCAGCACCGCGAGCGTCAACAGCGGCCAGATCCGCATCTGGCTATGAGCATAGCCGGCAACGAGCACCACAAGAAATGCCGTGATCGGCAAACCAAGCGGTTTGATCGACATGCCGAACAGCACGATCGACACGGTGATTGATCCGATGGCTCGCCACGGTCCCTCCGGGCTGAAAGCAGGAGCCGCAATCTCCCCGCCATCAGCGCTTTCTGGGACATCCCTGCCGCGACCCGCCAGAATCAGCGCTCCAAAGAATATGAGCAGGATTGAAACCGCCGTCGGGATGAAGCCTGGACCCATCGCCGTGACTGATCCGTAGGGATAGTCTCGCGCGATTGCGATGGCGGCCAGACCGAGGATGATGCAACTGATGCCGAGGGGAAGCCAGGTCCTGTCGCGCCCCATTCCGCCCTCCGGTGCGATTGTTGTGGTCCGGAGAGGCTATTACAGTGAGCGTTGTCAGACAACCTAATGTGACACACATTGAACCTGTGGCCCTTGGCCATGGCCGCAAATCACGCCTTCGGGAAGGGCATTCACGATGTCGATCACTCTCGCCAGCAGCCTGCCGGACGTTTTCAATCGAGCGCTGGCGAGCCATCCCGTCCGGCCCAATATCCTTGCGCTTGAGGGCAAGCCGTGGGACGTAACTCACGGAGCGCGCTGCCTTTTTACACAGCAGACACAGTGGAAATCCGCGCCGTCAGAACCACCTTCGGGGTGGCCTTTCGATCTTGAATGGATTCAGGTCGCCTCCGCCGGGGTCGATACCCTGCCGCCCTGGGCTTATAAGGTGCCGCTGGTTACGCGCGGAGCGGGAGCCCATGCGCCCGCAATCGCAGAATTCGTCATTGGCGCCGTTTTTGCCCATGAGAAGCGGTTCTGGAATGGCAATGTATCAGAGCCTGCCAGATGGGTGCCGCATGCGCTGGGGTCAGTCGCCGGCAAGACCATGGGTATTGCCGGGGTCGGCGAAATCGGGCGGGAATGCGCCCGGCTCGCGCTGGCGTTGGGGATGCGCGTTTGCGGGATGACACGCTCGGCAAACCTTGCGCCGGGGATCGAGCGGGTCGACTCATTCCCGGCCCTGTTGGCGGTCAGCGATCATCTCGTGCTCGCCTTGCCGCTGACAGTCGAAACCCGCGGAATTGTCAATCGCGAGACCCTTCGTCACGCGCGCAAGGGGCTTCATCTCATCAACATCGCGCGCGGTTCCATGATCGATGACGCAGCACTCTTGCAGGCCCTCGACGATCGGCGTCTCTCCGGCGCAACGCTCGACGTGACCAGCCCCGAACCGCTGCCCGCCGGCCACCGCCTGTACACGCACCCCGCCGTGCGGTTGACACCACACATTTCCGGCGCCGTGGACGATGCGGACGCGCGGATGTCGGCAGTAGTCCTGGCCAATTTCGATTGCTGGCTGCACGGTCGCCCTTTGCGGGGCGTGGTCAATCCGGCAACCGGGTATTGACCTGACGCCCCCTGACCTCAGACCTCATCGACAATCGGATTCTTGAGCAATCCCACCTTGTCGATCTCGATTTCCACGATGTCGCCCGGTTTCATCCACAGAGGCGGATTGCGCTTGGCGCCGACGCCGCCGGGCGTGCCGGTGACGATGACATCACCGATTTCGAGCTGCGTGAACGTCGAGCAATAGGCGATGATGGTCGGAATATCGAAAATCATGTCGCCGATGCGCGTATCCTGTACGACCTGCCCGTTGAGGCGGGTCTGGAGTTTCAGGTCGGGCAGGGGGCCAACCTCGTCGGGCGTGACCAGATAAGGCCCGAATGCGCCGGTATCCATGAAATTCTTGCCCGGCGTGAACTGGATGGTGTGGCGCTGCCAGTCGCGCACGGAACCATCATTGTAGCAGGCATAGCCCGCAATATGGTCGAACGCCGTGTCCTTCGCGATGTGGCGACCGGGCTTGCCGATGACCAGCGCAAGTTCTCCTTCAAAGTCGAGATGCGTTGAGCATTTGGGTCGGATGAGGGGGGCGTTATGGCCAATCTGGGAATTGGCAAACCGCGTAAAGATCGTGGGGTGCTCCACGACATCGCGGCCCGTCTCCTTGCGATGGTTCTCATAGTTGAGGCCGACGCAGAGAATCTTGTCGGGATCGGGCAGAACGGGATCAAGCGTCACATCCGCAAGCGCGATGCGCGGCGCACCAGACGTGGCAGCCCGAATGGCCGCGATTGCGTCGGGTCGGGACAGCGCCAGTTTCAGCGTCGCCGGGCCGGCTGTGCCGAGATCGGCAATGGCATCGCCATCAACTACGCCCCATGAGCGACGGCCTGACCGTGTGAATGATGCAAGTTTCATCGGGGTTCCTCCTTGGCATGGTCCTGACGCAGCCGCAGCAAGCGCTTGACTGTTCGAAATATCCGTGTAGCGTTATCGCATAACGAAGAAATTTTCGCAATCCGAAATTTAGGCCAGTTTGCAAACTTGGCTTTAATCGTTGGAGGCGAAGGAAACGCGAGAAGGATCGGGATATGGTCAGCCGTCGTAACATCATGGCCTTGTCACTGGCATTGCTTGGCGCAGGGTCTGTTGCCATCCCTGCATCGGCACAACCCGCGTCTTACCCGAACAAGCTGGTCAAGATCGTAGTGCCCTTTGCTGCTGGTGGCGGCGTCGATGTTTTTGCCCGTCTGATCGCTGAAAAGCTGCGCTCGGCCAATGGCTACAACATCATCGTCGAAAATCGCCCCGGCGCCTCTGGCACGATTGGCGGCAACGCCGTGCGCAATGCGGAAGCGGACGGCTATACCTTGCTGTTCTCGGCTGGAACGCAGGTCATGGCCCAGCAGGTTCTCAAGAGCGCGCCGTATAATCCCATCGAGGATTTCAGCTTCATCGCCCGGGTCGGTGAAGCGCCGATGATGCTGGTGATGACGAACGAGCGGCCACAGACGACCATTCCCGCAATCGTCGCCGACTTCAAGGCGAACCCGAAGAACTGGAATTTTGGTACGGCGGCACTCGGTGCCCCGGGGCATATCGCGACCATCCAGTTCAATGCACTGGCGGGCGTCGATATTCCGATCATCGCCTATCCCGGCACTGGCCCTGCGCTGAACGATGTCGCTGGCGGTCATATCCAGATGTTGATCGATCCGTTGCTGGCGCTGTTGCCGCAGGCACGGGGCGGCAAGGTCAAGGCCATTGCCGTGACAACGTCCGAGCGCACCAAGCTCGCGCCGGATATTCCGACTGCCGCAGAAGCCGGCATGCCGGGCCTCGTCCAGTCGTCGTGGTATGGTGTGTGGGGCCCCAAGGCGCTGCCGGCAGATCTGGTGGCCACGCTCAACAAAACCATGAATGCGGCGGTGCAGGAACTGGACAAGGAGGGCAAGCTCGAGAAACTCGGAATTGTTGCTACATCCGAGAGCCCCGATGCCTTCCGCGCCTTTGCTGCTGATTATCTTGCCAAAAGCGCGGCCTTGCTGAAGGCGGCCAAGTTCGAGCCGCAATAACCGGTCGCCACGCCCTCAGTCGGCAATGGTCCCCCCTCTCGCTTGCAGGCCGCGCGAAATGTCTTTCGCGGCTGACTGAAGCGAGCCGAGGGCGTGGGTGGTCAAGTCATCGGGCGTCATCCGCACGCTCGGTGCCGTCACGCTGACGGCCGCGACCGGATAAGCTTCCTGATCAAGCACCGGGACGGCGAGAACGGCGATCCCGTTCGAAATGGGCGAGATGCCGGAAGCAAAACCCTGCTTGCGGACACGTTTCAGCTTTTCCGCAACGTCGGCCGGTTCAATCGGCCGGATGGCTCCCGCGTTCTGGGCTTCTGCATCCATCAGGCGCAGGCATTCTGGTTCCGGCAAATAGGCCAGCATCGCCCAGCCGATCACGCTTCCCGTTGCCGGAATCATCGTGCCGATCTGAATGTCGACGCCAAGTCGCATGATGCCTGCCCGCATCCGCTCGATGTAGAGCACGTTGGTGCCGCTCAGAACGCCCAGACTGGCAGCTTCGCTCACTTCGCCCACCAAGGTGCGCAGGATCGGTCGCGCCAAAGTGCGCATGTCGCGATGGCCGATGGCGCGGAAGCCAAGGTCCAGCACCTTCATCGTCAGCGTGAAGCGCTTGGCCTCCGACCGGGCGACATAGCCAAGGTCGATCAGGGTTTTCAGCATCCGGTGCGTCGTACCCGGGTCCAGGCTGGCGGCACTCGCAAGTTCGCTGAGCGTGAGGTCGCTTTCCGACGCCGCAATCGCCTCCAGCAGCCGGAACGCCTTGGCCAGCGACTGGACAGAATTCTTGCTCGACGTCTCGGCCTTCGCCGAGCTGCTGCCATGTTGCGACATGAGTTCAGGCGTCATTCCGCTTCACCCCTTGACGATGCGCCAGGAACGCAGTAGTTTTTTACATGACGAAAATATTTTCGCAATCCGAAAATTTTGTTCGTCCATGACTCTGCGACGAATCCCGCAGCAGAGCCTGAATATAAGCTGAAAGAATGCCCAATACCGACAGGAAACGTCCGACATGTCCGGCATCGCACAGAAATCAAAACAGGGTGGATTGCGCATCGCCGTTGATATCGGCGGTACCTTTACCGATCTCGCAGCATTCGATGAAAGCACGGGTGCGCTGCATTTTGGCAAGGCGCTCTCGACGCACGGCCAGCTCGTGAATGGCATTCAGGACACGCTGAACGGCGCAAAGCTGGATGTGAAAGATACCTATCTGTTCCTGCATGGCTCGACCATCGCGATCAACACGCTGCTGGAGCGAAACGGTGCCGAGACCGCGCTGCTGATCACAGAAGGGTTTCGCGACATATATGAGATTGGCCGTGTCAACCGCCCTGATGCCTACAACCTCTTCTTTTCCAAGCATGAACCGCTGATCCGCCGTTCACTGCGCTTCGAGATCCCGGAACGCCTGCGGGCCGACGGCACGGTGCACAAGGCGCTGGACGAGGCTGCGGTGCGCGAACTGGTCCGTTCACTCAAGGGGCGCGGCATCGAATCCGTTGCTGTGCTGTGTCTCCATGCCTATCGCACACCGGCCCATGAGGCGCGCGTGAAGGAGATCGTGCTGGAGGAACTGCCGGGCACCTTCGTTTCGGCTTCCCATGAGTTGTCGCAGGAGTATCGCGAGTTTGAACGCGTCTCGACTGTGGCGGCCAACGCCTATGTTGGCCCGCGCGTTTCTGCCTATCTCGGCGAACTCGAAAGCCATCTGATCGCAGCCGGTTTCAAGGGCAGTTTCTACGCGGTGCAATCCACAGGCGGGCTGTTCCCGATTGAACATGCCCGGCGCGACTGCGTGCGTATGCTGGAATCCGGCCCGGCGGCGGGAGTGATCGGCGCCCAGGCCATCTGCGCGCAGATGGGCCTTGGCGAGGCCATCGCCTTCGACATGGGTGGCACGACCGCGAAGGCCGGCGTGATCTCGGGCGGCGAACCGCTGACGACCGGAAGCGCGCTGATCGGCGGCTATGAAAAGGCCCTGCCGATCCAGATCCCGATGATCGATATCTTCGAGGTCGGCACCGGCGGCGGCTCCATCGCCCGGATCGGCGAGGGCAATGCCCTGCGCGTCGGCCCGCAGAGTGCCGGCTCGATGCCCGGCCCGGCCTGCTATGGCCGCGGCGGCATAGAGCCGACCGTGACGGATGCCAATCTCATTCTTGGCCGGCTCGACGAGACCAACTTCCTCGGCGGCGAGATGCCGCTCGACAAGGCAGCGTCCGTTTCGGCAATGCGCACGGTCGCCACCCAGGTCGGTCTTGATGAAACGATCATGGCGGATGGCATTCTGCGCATCGCTGTCACGCAGATGTCCCATGCGGTCAAAGCGGTGACCACCGAACGCGGCCTTGTCGCCGGCAATTTCACCATGGTGGTCTATGGCGGCGCTGGACCGCTCCATGGCTCGGCCATCGCACGGGAAATCGGCATCCGCCGGATGCTGATCCCGTTCTCGCCTGGCCATTTCTCGGCCTACGGCATGTTGTTCTCGGACCTGCGTTATGACTACGTGCGCTCGCTGTTCCGGCGCCTCGATGAAGTATCGTTCGACGAGGTGACGGCGATGTATGCGGGGATGGAGCAGGAAGGGCGCGACGCCATTGCGCAATCCGCCGTCCGGCCCAGCGAGGTCAAGCTCTCCTACGCCGCCGACATGCGCTATGTCGGCCAGGAACACGCCGTGACGGTCGATCTGCCGACCGACCTGATCACCCGGCAGGACCGGAAGGCCATCAAGGCGGAATTCGACCGCGTACACGCGGTCCGCTACGGCACATCTGCGCCGGGCGAGCCTGCTGACCTCGTTTCCCTGCGACTGACCGTGACCGGCCTGATGAAGAAGCCGGCGCCCCGCGCGGTTGAAGAGGGCGGAAAGACGCCGGAGCCGGCGGCGCTGCTCAGGACCAAGCCGGTCTATTTCCGTGATGCCAAGGGCTATGTGCCGACGCCTGTCTATGCCCGCACGAAGCTTCGACGGGGTAACGAGATCACCGGCCCGGCGTTGATCGAGGAACATGCCTCGACCACCGTCGTCCAGCCTGGCGACCATCTTACCGTTGACGCCTTCGGCAATCTTCTCATCGCGATCGGGAGCTGAACCGATGACCACCGAAACAGCCTCTCCAGCCATCGACGCCATCACCGTCGAAATCATCCGCAATGGCCTGCTCTCCATCACCGAGGAGATGAAGACCAACCTGATGCGGACGGCCTATAACCTCATTATCTATGAGGCTCTGGATTTCACCGTCGGTCTGTTCACCGTGAAAGGTGAGACGATCTCCATCGGGCTCGGCCTGCCGATGTTCATTCGCGGCATGGCAGAGACGGTCAAGGCGAAGATCAGGCACTTCGGGCTGGAGAACATCCACCCCAACGACATTCTGGTGACGAACGACGCCTATATCACAGGCAGTCACCTCAACCACTTCACCTTCACGCAGCCGGTGTATCACGAGGGCGAAATTGTCGCCTTCGCCTGCTGCATGGCGCATTGGCTCGATGTCGGCGGCACGCTGGGGCAGGTGACGACGGACATCTTCTCCGAAGGCATTCAGATCCCGATCGTCAAGTATCAGAAAGCCGGCGTGGTCAATCAGGACCTCGTCGATATCATCGCGATGAATGTGCGCCTGCCCGAGCGCGCCATGGGCGACCTCAGGGCGCAGATCACTGCCGTCACCACCGGCGAGCGGCGCTTCGCCGAACTCGTGCAGCGCTATGGCAAGGAGGCGGTCCTTGGCTCTGTCTCGATCCTCATGGATCAGTCCGAAGCCATCGCGCGGGCCAATACGCGCAACATCCCCGACGGTGTCTATGAAGCGGAAAGCTACATGGATGACGACGGCGTCGAGATCGGCCAGCGCATTCCGATCAAGGTTCGCGTCGAAAAGCGCGGCGATGAAATGACCATCGACCTGTCGGATGTCTCCAAGCAGGTGCGCGGCTTCTACAATTCCGGCTACACCACCGGTATCGCCTGCGCCCAGGTCGCCTATAAATGCCTGACGACGCCGACCGATTATCCGGTCAACGACGGCAGCTTCCGCTCGCTCAAGGTGATCATGCCCATGGGCCGCGTCATCAGCGCGGAACGGCCGTTCCCGATGCGGGTGTGGATGACTTTCCCGATGACGGTGATCGACACGATCTTCAAGGCGCTGTCGAACGCAATCCCTGACCGGGTCATTGCCGGACACCATGCCGATCTCGTCTTTCCGAACATCCACGGCATTTCCCAGAAGGATGGCCGCCTGTTCATCGTCGGCATCGGCCCGCTGGGCGGCGGCTGGGGTGCCAAGAAGTCCGAGGATGGAATTTCTGCTACCGTCTGCATGAACGATGGCGACACCCACAACAGCCCGACCGAGCAGCTTGAATCCAAATATCCTGTGTTGGTCGAACGTTACGCGCTGCGCACCGACAGTGCCGGTGCGGGTGAAAACCGTGGCGGTCTCGGCGCGGAAATGGTGGTGCAGGCGCTGTCCCCCTTCTCGGTCACGACCCGCATCGACCGTGTGCACTGCAAGCCGTGGGGCCTGCATGGCGGGCTTGATGCGGCTGGCAACGGCATCGGCATCCGGCGCGATGGTGAATGGGAGACGGATATGCCCAATGCCAAGATTTTCTCGGTGCGCGTGAAGAAGGGCGATGCCTATCTGATGCAATCGGGTGGCGGCGGCGGTTTTGGCGATCCGTTGTTGCGCGATCCGGAAAAGGTGGCGCATGATGTGCGGGAAGGCTATGTCAGCCGCCAGTCAGCGCAGGATCTTTACGCCGTCATCGTGACCGGGCAGGGGACGCTCGATACCGGCGCAACGGAGCGCCTGCGCGCAAGCCGCAGGTCTGGCAGCGACAATCGCCAGAATTTCGAAGTCATTGCAGGCTGACAGGAGAGGGCGCCCGCCATGCTCCAGTTTCCGGAGTCGAAGCCGATTTCCAGGGCTCGTCAGTTGACGGACATGTGGAACCGGATTTCCCGCCAGCACATGTCGGCGGGTTCGGGCTGCGGCTGTGGCTTTGGCGGGCTGATCTTGCAGGCGGCGGATTTCGAACTCGATATCGTCGAGTTCGTGATCGACGACGCGAAGAAAGAAGGGCGCGTAGCCCTGCTTCCTTTCATTCATGCGGTCTGCAACCGCGGTCCGGACCGCTACAGCATTCTTGCCCTGCTGCAGGGGCTGGACGCGGATGATGACCGGATCAGCGATGACGACCGATCATTCGCGCTTGAAAGGCTGGCCAATACCCTCGGTTCCATCGATTCCGCGCATGGCCAGCGGGGTTTTGCCTGCGACTAGCGGTGACAGGTCCGGTCCCTGCCTGCCGCGCCGCCTACCGATCAGCCGATCACCCTGTTATCGGGCGGCGTCCTCGGCGTAGAGCACGCCATCGTGCTGCATGGCCGCAATATCCGCCTCCGGGATGCCGAGCTCGCGGGCAATCTCGGCATTGTGCTGGCCGAGCAGCGGCGCGACGCGCCTCGGCGTCGTATCGCAATCCGAGAAGCGGTAGGGCAGATTGGGAAGCCTGACCCTGCCCAGAACGGGATGCTCCTGCTCAACCACCATGTCGCGCGCTGCGACCTGCGGATCGGCCAGCACCTGATCAATGGTCGCGACCGGCGCGGAAGGCACTGCGGCAGCATCTAGCGTGGCAAGGCACTCGGCAACCGTCCGGGCCGTGGTCCAGCCTTTGACGATGGCGGTTGCGTCTTTGTAATGAGTTGCCCGCCCGGCGGGGTTGGCAAAGCGCGGATCAAGCGCCGCGCCACCGATCAGGGCCGCAAGCCGCGCCCAGCTGTCGTCAACCTGCGCCGCGATCACGAGATAACCGTCGGAGGCCGGAAAGACGCCGTAGATCGGCGAATCCGGCGCATCCGAGCCGGTGCGCTTTGGCAGGTCGCGGCCTTCGGAGAAGGTGTAGCGCTGAACCGCATAGTCGTGGATCGAGATCATGCAATCGTAAAGTGCAAGATCGATGTGCTGGCCCTTGCCGCTGGTCACGCGCCCGAACAGCGCCGCGCAGATCGCCGCGACGCCATGGGTGCCGGCATACATATCCGCGATGGGAATCCGGAAGAGCGGGGGTGCCTCGCCATCTGTGCCGAGCTGCGCCATTGCACCGGATTTCGCCTCCGCAATCAGGCCGAACCCGGCTTTTGCGGCATCCGGCCCGGTGTGGCCATAGGCCGAGACCGAGCAATAGACGAGGCGCGGATTAAGCTTGGAAAGGGCCTTGTAGCCGAGCCCCAGCTTGTCGAGCGCGCCGGGGCGGTAATTCTCGACGAAAACATCCGCTGTCTCGACAAGTTTCATCATCATGTCGAAGCCGCGACTGTCCTTCATGTCGATACAGAGGCCGCGCTTGCCCATGTTCTGCTGAAGGAAATAGCCCGACTGGCCGTCTTTGAAATAGCCATGCGCGCGG
>JAIUNP010000091.1 GCA_020161975.1 Pseudomonadota bacterium | reverse complement strand
TTCGGCGGTCATGTCGCCGTCATGGGCAATACCGGCAGCGGCAAGTCCTGCACGGTCGCCTCGGTCTTGCAGTCCCTTTTCAGCAAACCCGAGGAGCATCATGCTCGCGGCGCGACGTTCATCGTCTTCGATGTCAATGGCGAGTACTACGCAGCCCTGAACGCTTCCGCGAAGGAGGGGGCCATCGGGGTCGAGCGCGTCGTTCTCGACGGCACGGCGGCAGGCTTCCGCTTACCGCATTGGTTCCTGGAGCTTGCGGAATGGGAGCTGCTGCTGCAAGCCAGCGAGCGCACCCAAGTACCCATCCTGCGCATGGCGCTCGGGCTCTCCACCCTGTTCTCAAATGTGGGGGCCGCAGAACTCAACAGCGTCCGCAATCACATCCTCGCCAAGTGCATCACCCAGATCATGCGCGACGACTCTTCGAGCCCGTCCAAGCATGATCGGATCATTGGCATCCTTCAGCGCTTCAGCACGAACGAGATCAACGCCCCAAAAATCCGGCCATTCATTGCGATCAACTTTGGCCAAATGGCCAACCCTGCGGGGCTGGATGCTTATCTGGTCGGCCCGAACGGCTTCGAGTTGGAGGATCTGAAGCTCCCAGACTATCAGAATCTGCCTTTTGATTTTTCCGCCCTCGGAGACGCGATAGACCTCGCCATCTTGTATGCGGAGGCGCACGGCAATCGGCAGATCCGTGACTACTGCTCCCAGATGGTGACGCGCTTTCAGGCGCTGGAAGATCGTCGGGAGTATGAATTTCTTCGCCACGAGGCGGTCGGTGCTGCCGCCGACAATGGAGAGCTGGAGTTTCTGACCCGCCTGGTCGGGCTGGTTGGAAAGGAAGCCGGTCACACCAAGGCCAACCAAATCATCATCATCGACATGAACGATGTCGAGGACGAGGTGGTCGAGCTGGTCAGCGCGGTGATTGCGCGGATGCTGTTTCGCCTGCTCCGGCGAGCCGATCCGCGCAACCGCTTCCCGATTCACCTCCTGCTGGAAGAGGCTCACCGTTACATCTCTGCGACGCCATCCCGCTATGCCGTGGACGCGACCAAGATTTTCGAGCGCATCGCCAAGGAAGGGCGCAAATACGGTATGTTCGTGCTGTTGGCGTCCCAGCGCCCGAGTGAATTGTCCAAGACTGTGCTCAGCCAGTGCTCCAACTTCCTGGTTCACCGCATCCAAAATCCCGACGATCTCTCTCAGATTCGCCAAATGACACCGTTCATTTCGGAGTCGGTCCTGAAGCGGTTGCCGTCGTTACCCCGGCAACACGCGCTGGTGTTCGGGACGTCCGTCAATTTGCCGACGACCTTCAAGGTCAGGGAGGCATCCCCGCGACCGCGGAGCGACGATACCGCCGTCATTGATCTGTGGTTCCACGAAGAAGGTCGAATGGCTGACATTCGCCTCGCGCCTCGTCCGATCGACGCTGCCGCTGCGGCGGCTGGAGGGGAGCCGATGGCGGTAAACGAAACGCCGGACGATGACATATTCTAGCGATCTGGAAGGCCTAGCGCAGACACTGGAGGCGACAGGGGACTACAGGGTGATCCGGCGTCTCAAGCCGCGCCCTCGCATCGTTCCGCCTCCCGGCACCCCGCTGCGCCTTGGCCTGGTGGTCGATGTGGAGACGACTGGGCTTGACCCTCAGCGCGACGAGATCATCGAACTCGCTATGACGCCATTCAACTACGGTTTGGATGGCACCATTTTCAGCGTAGGTGATAGCTTCCAGGGGCTGCGTCAGCCGAGAGAGCCTATCGGACCGGAAATCACCGCGATCACGGGCATAACTAACGAGATGGTGGCCGGCCGGATTATCGATCCCGCCGTAGTGGCCACATTCGCGGCGCCGGCTTCGCTTGTCATCGCGCATAACGCCGCTTTTGATCGCCGCTTCCTTGAACGATTCAGCGACGTGTTCTCGACGAAGCCTTGGGCTTGTTCGCTCAGCCAGATCGATTGGGCATCGGAGGGGTTCGAGGGCACGAAACTCGCCTATCTCGCTCAAGCCGCCGGCTTTTTCTACGACCGCCACCGCGCTATGCACGACTGTCTTGCGACGGTCGAGCTGTTAGCTATGTCGCTCCCTCAATCTGGCGTCACGGGGCTGTGTCGCCTCCTGGAAGGCGCTCGTGCCGTTTCTTGGCGCATCTGGGCGGAAAACTCGCCCTTCGACCTCAAGGATGTTCTCAAGGCGCGGGGATACCGCTGGAACGGCGATCCCGGACCGCAGCCGCGCGCTTGGTATATCGACGTTCCCGAACACCAGCGCGAAGCCGAGCTTCGGTTCTTGAGAACGGAGATCTATCGGTATGAGGTCGATCCTCCGGTCCGGCGGATCGATGCGTATGATCGGTTTTCAGACCGGATCTGAAAGCTGTCGAAGGCTACGCTGTTGCTTGCTTCGGACGGAGTGGGGCTCGCACTTCCATCTCATGCATCGCGGCTCGCGTGACAGACGATGACTTTAATGGTAGGGACATAGCGCAAGTTTGGCTGGATGCACGGAGCGGACTGGATTGTTTCCTGCATCCGTTGCTTGACGATAGTCTCCGAAAGTACGGTATTTCGGCCTTCCCAGGAAAAATGCTGCAATATCAAGAGCCAGCCGTTTTGGCGGGATGATTGACGGTATAGTGTTGCAAAAAATATTTTTATCCCCGTATTTTCAATATCTTATCCGACTTATTGATAATCGAGTGGGAATAGGTTCATCACCCGATTGCGTGACGACGGCGGAGCAGTCCTGACTATGCTGCAACCATCTGCTTTTAAGCGCGGAGGATGCCATGGTTGGGGTTTCGTTTTCAGCGCGGATCGCGATGTTGCTGATTCTCGGTGCAGCAACTTCCGCAGGGGCGCAATCGCTGGAGGCGGCACGCGAGAACGCCTGCGATGCGCTGCGGAAAGTTCACATCAACACGAGCGCCATCCAGCATGAGTCGACAGATGTCATCGTCGAAGAAGCGAAGGCATGGGCACCGACCTTCAACAGATTTGCGGTATCTGGCAGTGCTCTGAAGCTGCGGCGCCATGCGCAACAGGCGTTACGAAGCTATAGCGGCTCCTATCCTGAAGCCGTTTGCCGCAACCTTCGCCCGCTCTATGCACTGTCCTACTATGGCTATGTCGCCGTTCAGAACAAGGTGCGGCTTACGCGCGGACAACTCCTGTCCCGATGCAGCAGCGTGAGTTGCATTCCGCTGTCCATCTCGAAGATTTCGGAAGCTTGTGACTTCGTGCCCGCCGCCATTCCGGCCGGAAAGCCAGCCTGCTGATAACCAGGGGCGGCCCCTGTGCCATGCTCTGAAACGGTTCTGTGGGTCGTGAAACACCGCTGCCTTGGGCCGAATTCATTGCCCAAGCGACGGTTCTTCTGCCGCAATCCTACTGGAAATCGACCGCCGAAAACATTGGTAGGCCGTGGTGACGATTTAAGGGTTTTGGATTCCCAACTGGTTCCAAATCAGATTCAACGCTGATTTTTGGAGATCGGCGATGAATTGCGATGCGCTTCGGGATGATCAATGGGAGCGGATTAAGGTGTTTGTTCCGGGCGGAACGAAGGGCCGGCGTGGCCCGCGCACTGATAATCGGAAGTTTCTCGATGCATTGTTGTGGATGGCGCGTTCGGGCGGCCGCTGGCGTGATTTGCCGGAGCGGCTGGGCGACCACGCCACCGTGAAACGGCGCTATTACCGCTGGATCGAGATGGGTGTGCTGGACGCGATGCTGGAAACGCTGGCTCGCGAGGCTGATCTGGAGTGGTTGATGATCGACAGCACCATCGTGCGCGCCCATCAGCACGCCGCCGGTGCCCGCAAAGCCAAAGGGGGGCGGATGCCCAGGGCCTGGGCCGGTCTCGCGGCGGTCTGAGCACAAAAATCCACGCCGCCACCGAGGCTTTGGGCCTTCCCGTCCGCCTGATCGGCACGCCCGGCCAGCGCAACGACATCGCCTTCGCTCACGATCTGATCGACGGCATCAATGCAGAAGCGGCCATCGCCGATAAAGGATACGATGCCGATCACCTCGCTGATAGGATCGCTGAAGCCGGCGTCGTGGTCGTCATCCCGCCAAAGCGTAACCGGAAGGTCCAGCGCGCCTACGATGCAGAACTCTACAAAGAGCGAAATCGCATCGAGCGATTCTTCAACAAACTCAAACAGTTCAGACGCGTCGCAACCAGGTATGACAAGCTTCTCGCCAACTTCATGGGTTTCGTAAAACTCGCCGCAATCGCCATATGGCTCAAATAGTTAAATAGTCACTACGGCCGAGGCCGTAGACTCATAATGCTTTGATCCAGATGCGCGCGGCCGCGAGTTTGATAGCCGCCAGTCTGACTGGATTCAGAATTTGCGACAGAACCCGAGCGACATCCCCCTCCTCTCATCACGTTTTCGTGACAATAATCGGATGCGACTTGCTTATCCAAATGTGTGGCGCCATGAATGATAGCGCTAACATTAGCGATAACATACATACAAATGGGAGGTGCGACATGAACTCTGCAACGAGGATCGCGGGAGCTGCGTTGGTCACTTTCGGTATCGCCATTGGCACCGCACAGGCGCAGATGGTTGCGACCCTGGCAGGTTCGGATGCTCTCGGCTCACTGTATGACCGCCAGAACCGAATGTTCACGGATCTCGTCAACAAGCGGGCCAAGGGCGCTCTCACCATCAATTTCATTGCCGGCGAACAACTCGGCACCGACATTCAGGTCATCGAACAGGCGATGACCAACGCCGTGCAGTTCTACGGCGACGATCTCAGCTGGTATGCGAACTGGGTCAAGGACTACTCGATCCTGAGCTGGGGGTTCACCTTCCGCAATCCCGATCACATGCAGCGGTTTTTCGATAGCGGCATATACAAGGCTATCGCCAAGCGCCTGCAGGATGGGCAGGGCCTGCGCATTCTGGCCCAGGCACCGATTCAGCCGCGCATCATGTTCTCCAACAAGCCGATCAAGTCGGGAGCGGGCATCGAGGGCCTGAAGATGCGGGTGCCCGAGATCAAGACCTATCTCGAACTCTGGCAGACGCTCGGCGCCCGGCCGACGCGCGTGGCCTGGGGCGAGGTCTTTCTCGCGTTGAAGACCGGTGTCGTTGAAGCCGCCGAAGGGCCGGTTTCCGCAGCCTATGCTGCAAAGTTCTACGAGGCCGCACCGAACGTCATCCGGACCGATCATGTTCTGGCGGCGACGCATTTCATGGTGAACGAGAAGTTCTATCAGTCGCTGTCGCCCGACCTGCAGAAGATCGTCACCGATACCGCAGCGGAAGTTGCGCAATGGGCGCGCAAGCAGGCTGCGGCAGAAACCGAGGGCCTTTACGGCAAGATGGCCGCGGCGGGCGCGAAGGTTTCCAAGATCGACGTTGAACCGCTGCGCAAGAAGTCCGTCGCGGCGGTGAAGCGGATGGAGGAGGCAGGCGCCTGGTCGAAGGGCCTCTGGCAGACCGTGCAGGATATTCCGAACTGAGAAACGGCGCCGGAGGGCCTTGCCATGCTAGCGGTCTGGAGACGCGGCCTGTTATGGCTCGAAAAGATTGAAATGGCCGTTGCCATCGTTCTTTTCGCGTCCATCGTCGTGGCGATCTTCTGTCAGGTCGTCAGCCGGTACGGCTTCAACTGGCCGCTGGTCTGGGTTGAGGAAGCATCGATCTACGCCTTCATCTGGATCGTCTTTCTCGGCGCGGCGATCGGCGCAAAGCGGCTTTCCCACATTCGCATCGAGGCGCTGTCACTGGCGTTTCCGGCGCGAGGACAGGCGTTTCTGCGCCTGTTGGGGGCAGCGGTCATGCTGTTCGTGACCGTATATCTGATCATCCGCCTGCCGGCGGTCCTCAGGATCGAGATGCGCAGCGTTACGGTGTCCCTGCCGGTGCAACTGCCGCGGATGTGGTTCTACTCGGTGCCGTTGCTTTATGCCTGCATCTCCATGGCGCTGACGCAGGTCTACTTCGTGGCCGCCGGGGCGGTCAGCCTGCGAACCGGCGTGGCGGTGACGGGCATTGGCGGCCAGCCCGACCCCAAGGAAGGGATCTGATCCGATGCCAGTCCTGTTGTTGATGCTGGTTTTCCTGGTTCTGCTCGCCCTGGAGGTGCCCGTTGCATTCGCGATGATCTTCTCGGCGATCATCTTCATCCTGACCGGCCCCGGCCTGCCGGACATGATCGTGATCCAGCGCATGACGGGAGGGCTCGACAGTTTTCCCTTCCTCGCCATTCCCCTGTTCGTGCTGGCGGGGAATCTGTTCAACCGGGCCGGCATTTCCGAACGGATTTTCGATTTCGCCTCCGCTCTGGTCGGCCACATGCGGGGCGGGCTGGCGCAGGTCAACATCGCCGCAAGCATCATCTTCGCCGGCATGTCGGGCGTAGCCCAGGCCGATGCCGCAGGGCTCGGCGCCGTCGAGATCCGCCAGATGCGCGAACGGGGCTATTCGGCGGGCTTTTCGGCGGCGGTGACGGCCGCATCGTCGATCATCGGGCCTATCATTCCGCCGAGCGTGATCATGGTGATCTACGCGGTGACGGCGCAGGTTTCGCTGACGGACCTTTTTCTGGCGGGGATCATCCCCGGCCTGATCATGGGCATGGCGCTGATGATCGTGGTCAACCTGCTGGTCCGGTTCGGATACGAGAATGCTCCGCGCACTGAACGGGCGTCCCTCAATCAGCTCTCCACGACGTTCTGGAAGGCGTTGCCGGCGCTGATTGCGCCCGTCTTTCTGGTCGGCGGCATGCTGCTTGGAATTGCGACGCCAACCGAACTTGGTGCGCTGATCGTCGTCTATGCCGCAGTGCTTGGATTCGTGAACCGCGAGCTGACTTTGCATGGCCTCTATGAGGCGCTGGCCATGAGCGTCGTCACAACGGGCGTTCTGGTGTTCATCATCGCCGCCGCATTCCCGTTCGGCTGGCTGATCTCTGTCCAGAACATTCCGGGCATGCTGGTCGGGATGATGCGTTCGCTGACCGACAACCCGCTGGTTCTGTTGCTGATCCTGAATATCGCCTTGCTGATCGTCGGCTTGTTCATGGAGACAACGGCTATCCTGCTGGTGGCGACGCCCGCGCTGCTGCCGTTGGTGCTCTCCTACGGCGTGGACCCGGTCCAGTTCGGCGTGTTCATGGTCGTCAATCTTCTGATCGGAGCGCTGACGCCGCCATTCGGCGTCATCCTGTTCATCTGCATGCATATCGCACAGATTTCCTTCGCGCAGATGATCCGGTCTATCCTGCCGTTCTATATTCCTTTGCTTCTCGTGCTTCTGGCTTTGACATATATTCCTCAGCTGTCGCTCTGGTTGCCGGGGCTTTTCAAGTAAACACTGGTAAATGGCAAGTAAAATACCATGCTACTTCATGACGAACCGCCCGACGGCGGCCAGAAAGACAAGGTAACGCGCAAGAGACGGCGGCGGACATCGCCGCGTCGCGTCACCATGGCCGATGTCGCCAAGGCGGCCGGCGTCTCGGCGCAGACCGTCTCACGCACCATCAACAATCCGGATGTGGTCAATGAAGATGTGCGCCTGCTGGTCGAGGATGCCATCCGGCGGCTGAATTTCGTGCCCAATTTCGCGGCGAGCCAGATGGCGACCAATCGCAGCCGCATCATCGCGGTGATCCTGCCCTCGCTTTCGGCCTCGATCTTCGCCAATACCGTTCAGGGGCTATCGAGCATGCTGCTGCCCGCCGGCTACCAGATATTGCTCGGCCACACCCATTACAGCAACGAACAGGAAGAAGCGGTGGTCCGATCCATTCTCGGCCGCGGCCCGGAAGGTATAGTCATCATCGGAACGACGCATACGCCCAATGCCAGGCAGTTGCTGCAGATTTCCGGCCTGCCGGTGGTCGAGACCTGGGAGTGGACACGTGATCCGGTGGATCTCCTCGTCGGCTATTCGAACGAGGGGGCTGCGGTCGAAATGGTAAGGCATCTCTACGCCAAGGGCTACCGCCGGCTGGTTTTTTCGGGTGTCGTCGAAGCTGGCGATGCGCGCGGTCAGTCGCGTCTGCGCGGCTTCCAGGCAGAGACCGCGCGCCTCGGGCTGGATGCCTCCCGCATTCATCTTCTTGAAGGGTGCGACCTGTCCTTGAAGACCGGCGGCGCATCGGTTGATGCGATCAGGAGCCGCTATCCCGATGCCGACGCAATCTTCTATTCCTCGGACATCTTTGCAGCGGGTGCCGTGCAGCAATGCCGGAAGCTGGGTCTGCGCGTGCCCGAGGATCTGGCCATCGCAGGGTTCGGCGGGTTCGACATCGCCGAAATTCTCATTCCTTCGCTGACGACGATCAGGATTCCGTCGAGGCAGATTGGCGAACTCGCCGGGCGGCTGCTGCTGTCGAAGCTGACGAAGGTCGCCGTTGAAGCCCCGCATATCCGTGTCGATTACACGCTCGTGCCCGGTGAAAGTACATGAAGCTCAGCGAAAAGAACTTCTATGAGGACCTTGAGGTCGGCTATTCCTATGAGACGCCGGCCATCACTGTCGGCGAGGCCCATATCCTCGGATTTGCCGGGCTCACCGGCGATTTTGCCGATGTTCATGTGGATGAGACCTTCGCCCAAGAGATGGGCTTCCGGGGGCGCATCGCTCATGGAATCCTCGGCCTTGGCCTGATCGATGCCCTGAAGAACCGGTGTCTGGTCGGGTTTCATGTGGTCGCCGCCCTGAACTGGAACTGGCGCTTTGCGGGCCCCTTGTACATTGGCGACCGGCTCGGCGCGCGGCTTACGATCCTCGACAAGCGGCTGACCCGAAAGGGGGACCGCGGAATCGTCACGCTGGAGATCAAGGGTATCAATCAGAACGGTGAGGTCGTTCAGGAAGGCCAGAACCAGATCATGGTGCTTTGCCGTCCATCCGGAAATCCAAAGTAAAACAGTGAATTTTTTCGCTTTGTCCAGTCTTGAGCCAGCGAAAAATTCTGGACCTTAACACGAATAGAAACAACAGACGTCTGATCGCAAGCAAAAGTGGACCGAACGAAATCGCAAGAGCGGTAATGATGAGTCACGCCGTTATGCCTGGGCCGATTTTTTCTTAATGCACCGCATCTGGCGGCAAGTGAAGGAGAAGGAAATGGGAATTCTCACCGGATACAGGGTGCTGGATTGCACAATAGCCATGGCCGGGCCATTTGCGGCGCAACGGCTCGGCGATCTGGGGGCTGACGTCGTCAAGGTGGAGCCGATCACCGGAGAATGGCAACGGCATGTCTCGGCGGGTGGGGCGCAGGGCAAGCGCATCAATGTGTCGTTCCTGTCGCTCAACCGCAACAAGCGGTCGCTTGCGGTGGATCTCAAGTCGCAGGAGGGCAAGGACGTTCTGCTGGAGCTGGTCAGAACGGCGGATGTCTTTCTTCAGAATTACCGGCCCGGAGTTGCCAAGCGGCTCGGCGTCGATTACGAAACGCTCTCCCAGATCAACTCAAGGCTGATCTATGTCTCGATGTCGGGCTATGGCGAGGATGGCCCTTACGTCAATCATCCCGGTCAGGACCTGATCCTGCAAGGCATGTCCGGCGCCATGCTGTCGGCTGGCCGCGAGGGCGAGGCGCCGAATGCGTCCGGGCAATATATCGTCGATGCCATCGCCGCCTATAACGCATTCGAGGGCGTTCTTGCGGCATTGCTGCACCGGGAACGAACCGGCGAGGGGCAGCTTGTGCAGGTCAATATGCTGGATGCGATCACGACCATCCAGATGCAGGAGTTGTCGGTCTTCACTGTCGGAGGCAAGCCGCAGCAGCGCTCGTCCGAGCCGCATGCGCATGTCTACATTCGCGCCCCATATGGCGCGTTCGCGACCAGCGACGGCTACATCATCATTGCGTTTCCGCCTCTGAAAAAACTAGGCGCGGTCATCGGCGAGTACAGTTTCCTGGACATGGACGACGAGGTCGATACCTGGTCACGGCGCGACGAGATTTTTGCCAAAACACGGGACCGGCTCAAGACCAGATCCTCGGCCGAATGGCTGAAGCTTATGCGTGAGGCGGATATCTGGTGCGGCCCGGTCTACAATTATCAGGATCTGGTCGACGATCCCCAGATCAAACACAACGGAACATTCGTCGAATACGAACACCCGACCGAGGGGCACATTCGCGCACCGGGCTTTCCGATCCGGTTTTCCAAAACGCCCAGCAGGATCGAACGGGGGGCGCCGCTGACCGGGCAGCACACGCGGGAGGTTCTTGAGGAAGCAGGCTTCGATGCAGCGCGGATCGCAAGGCTGGAGAAATCGGGCGCTATCCGGATGGGAGACGAATGATGCAAAGCTACTCGGCCCTGACATGGGATCACCCGCGCGGCTACGACGCACTGGCCGCAGCTACAATCCTCCGCAAGAACATCGACGACATCGCGGTCACATGGGCCAAGCAGCCGCTGGAAGGCTTTGAGGCGCATCCGATCGCCGATCTCTGCGCGCGCTACGATATCGTCATCATGGATCATCCGCACGTCGGCGAGGCACTAGATGCCCGCTGTCTGCAGCCGCTTGAAAGTGTCTTTGACCAATCCACCCTCTCGGAAATTGCCGCCAACAGCATTGGCGCTACCTTCGAAAGCTACCGGTTCGCCGGCAAGCATTGGGCATTGCCGCTCGATGCGGCGACCCAGGTGCTGGCCAGCCGGCCGGATCTGATGCAGCAGCCGGTGCCGACGAGCTGGTCCGAGGTGGCACGCCTTTCGCGCGAAACCGGAAGGGTCGCGATGTCGCTTGCGGGCCCCCACACGATCTGCACCTTCATGTCCATGGCAGCCGCGTTCGACGATCCGCCAGCAGTGGCCGATCCGGATGTTTTCGTTGCGAGCAATACCGGCGCGGAGGTCTACGATCTCCTTTCCGAGCTTGCCAGCCGCAGCCCTGCCTTTGCCAGCGAGATGAACCCCATCGCCATGCTCGGCTACATGACGAGGGAGAACGGTATACTTTTTTGTCCGCTGATCTTTGCCTACGTCACTTATGCGAACCCGAAAAAAGGGCATCGCATCGCATTCGACAACGCGCCGCGCAGATCGCCCGGCGGCAAGGCAGGATCGACGCTCGGAGGCACCGGCATCGGGCTGACAGCACGCTGCCCGATCACCCCTCAACTGAAACAGCACCTGCTATGGCTGATGGGGCGTGACGCACAGGTGGATTTTCTGCCACGCCATAACGGGCAGCCATCGCATCGCGCCGCCTGGCACGATGCGTCAGTCAACAGATTTTGGAACGATTTTTACCACAACACCGCCGCGACGCAGGAGGAAGCCTACGTCCGCCCGCGCTACAACGGCTACATCCGGTTTCAAGCCGAAGCTTCCGCCTTTCTGCGCCAAGCCATGGCCGACAGAATGCCGGGGACCAAGGCAGCGGCGGGGCTGAACGAGCTGCACCGGCGTCTGCGCGGTGCGACCGGCGGCGAACGCTAGGAGGGGGCGATGACGAAGGACCTTCTTTTAACTATCGAGGGGCATATCGCGACGATCACGCTGAACAGGCCTGAGAAGCTCAATGCGGTCACGCCTGAAATGGCTGCGGCCATCGAAGCTGCCGTCCGGGACATCAACCGAAGCGAAACCGTCCGCTGTGTCATCCTGACCGGGGCGGGGGAGCGGGCATTCTGCGCCGGATCGGACATCCGGCAACTGGACGCTTACGACACGCCGTGGAACTTTCGGAACCGGCCGGATTACTGCGATGCCATTCGGGCCCTGTCAAAACCGATTATCGCGGCGGTCAACGGCTATGCGCTCGGCGGCGGGTTGGAAACGGCGATGTCTTGTGACATCCGCATCGCATCGCCCAATGCGACCTTCGCCGCGCCCGAGATCAAACTCGGATGGATTGGCGGCGGCGGCATGGCGGCGCATCTGATGCATTCGGCCGGCGCCTCGAACGCGGCCTTGCTGCTGCTGACCGGCGATCCCATCGACGCCGGAAAGGCGTTGTCATGGGGGTTGGTGAGCGAAGTCGTGCCTCTTGCGGATCTGCTTTTGCGGGCACGGGCGCTGGCCGGCATCATTGCCTCGCGGGCTCCGATCGCCGCTGAAACCGCCAAAGCCAATCTTCGCGCCGCGAATGCGATGCCGCTCGAAAAGGCCATCGAATACGAAAGGGACCTTCAAACGATCTGCTTTGCGACCGCCGACGCCGCCGATCCCGTCTCGAACGGCAGCGGCGCGACCAAGCTCTGCAAATACAAGGGCCAGACCGTCGCCAACGTGCTGAGCGCCATTTCCGGCGTCAACGGCGGCGCGGGCCGCTTCCCGGCAGGGCCCAACCTCGGCTGCTCCATCGCCCCGCTGACCACGCTGACCACCGACATGAACGCCATCAGCGGCTCCTCGGGCGCGCTGACCAAAATG
>JAIUNP010000090.1 GCA_020161975.1 Pseudomonadota bacterium | reverse complement strand
CGTGTGCTCTTCCGATCTCTGGGTGAAGGCGGATGCGCCCTACAAGAGCGCAAAAGAGTACATCGCTGCGGTCAAGGCCAAGCCGGACACCTTCAAAATGGGTGGCAGCCAGTCCAAGGACACCGATCAGACGTTGACCTCGATGATTTCGGCGAGCACCGGGGCGAAGTTCATCTATGTGCCATTCCAGGGCGGTGGCGCAGTCGGCACACAGCTTGCCGGCGGGCATATCGACAGCGACACTAACAATCCCAACGAGTCGATTGGCCAGTGGAAAGCCGGGCAGGTTCGGCCGATCTGCGTCTTCTCGCCACAAAAGCTCGCATCCACGGCCAAGGTGACCGCGACCGAAGGCTGGAGCGACATTCCAACCTGCAAGTCAGAGGGTATTCCGATCGATCAGTTCCAGATGCCGCGCACCGTGTGGCTCTCGGCCGGTGTTCCTGCCGATGCGGTGACCTTCTATGCGGATGTGCTCAAGAAGGTTTCCGAGACGCCCGAGTGGAAGGAATACATCGAACGCACCGTGCAGACTGGAAAGTACATGGCGGGCGACGCGTTCAAGGCCTTCATCGCTGCAGATGACAAGGCCTCGCGCGAGGTCTTCGAACGCGAAGGCTGGATCGCCAAGTAAGGAGCGCACCATGATCTCGCGCGCCACGGCAGAAATCGTCTTTGCCGGTTTCACGGCCTTGTTCGGGGTCGTCATCGCCCATGGCGCGCGGGAGTTCGGCGTCGGCTGGTCGGCGTCCGGCCCCGAGCCAGGCACCTTCCCCTTCTACATCGGCGCGATCATCACGCTGGCGAGCCTTGCCAATCTCGCCGGTGCGCTGAGGGGCCGCTGGCGCGGCGCTGAACCCTTCATGACGGCGCAGCAGGGCGGCGCTCTGCTGCGCTTCATCGTGCCGATGGTGCTGTTCGTTATCGCGGCGATCTATCTGGGGCTCTATGTGGCCACTGCGCTCTACATGTTCGGGGTCATGGTCGTTCAGGGGCGCTATCGCATCTGGTACGCGGCGCTGGTGGCGATCGGGATGCCCGTTGCGCTGTTCTTGCTGCTGGAAAAGGGCTTCCAGGTCTCACTGCTGAAAGGGCCCCTCGAAGCGGCGCTGGGGTACTGATGGAAAATATCGGCGCGCTTCTTCATGGGTTCACGGTTGCGTTCACGCCGTTTCATATCGGCCTGATGATCGTTGGTGTCCTTCTCGGCATTCTGGTGGGCGTTTTGCCCGGTCTTGGTGCGCCTAACGGCGTTTCGCTGCTGTTGCCGCTGACGTTTTCGATGGATCCGGTGGCCGCGATCATCCTGCTCACGTCAATGTACTGGGGGGCGCTGTTCGGCGGATCGACCACTTCGATCCTGTTCAACATACCGGGTGAGCCGTCATCCGTTGCCACTACCTTCGACGGCTATCCGCTGGCCCAGAAAGGGCGGGCGACCGAAGCGCTGGCCTTTGCTTTTCTTTCGGCAGGCTTCGGCGCGCTCGTCGGGGTCATCGTCATCACGCTGCTGTCCGGCTGGGTGCAGCGGTTTGCGCTGAAATTCTCGTCGCCCGAGTTCTTCGCGGTCTATTTTCTCGCCTTTTCGAGCTTTGTCGGACTTGGCGGCGCGCCGATGCTGAAAACCATCGTCTCCATCGGCATCGGCTTTGCACTGGCTGCGGTCGGCATGGATTCGGTGTCCGGCAGCCTGCGCCTCACCTTTGAATTCGACCAGTTGATTGCGGGCGTCTCCTTTCTGGTGGCGGTGATCGGCCTCTTCGGCATCGGCGAACTGATCCTGACCATCGAGGAGGGGCTGCATCTCAAAGGCATCACGGCGAAGGTCAGCCCGCGCGACGTCTTGCGCGCCATGGCGGAAATGCCGCGCCACTGGGCGACGCTTGTGCGTTCGGCGCTGGTCGGGGTGTGGATGGGGATTACGCCGGGCGGGCCGACCGCTGCATCCTTCATGAGCTACGGGCTCGGCAAACGGTTCTCATCCTTCCGGAACAACTATGGCAAGGGTGAGCCCGATGGCATTATTGCGCCGGAAACGGCGGATCACTCGGCCGGAACTGCCGCGATGCTGCCGATGCTGGCGCTCGGCATCCCCGGTTCGGCGACGGCGGCGGTGATGCTGGGCGGGCTGATGATCTGGGGGCTCAACCCCGGACCGATGCTGTTCGTGGAGCGCCCCGATTTCGTCTGGGGCCTGATTGCCTCAATGTACATGGGCAATGTGCTGGCGGTGGTGCTGGTGCTCTCCACAGTGCCGCTCTTTGCCTCGATCCTGCGCATTCCCTTCGCCATCATCGGCCCGGCCATTGTCGTCATCTGCTTCATTGGTGCCTACACGGTCGGTTCGCGCATCTTTGATCTCTGGCTGGCGCTCGGTTTCGGGCTGCTCGGCTATATGTTCAAGAAACTGAACTATCCGATCGCGCCGCTCATCCTTGCCATGGTCATTGGCGACAAGGCGGAGGATGCCTTCCGCCAGTCGTTGATCATGTCGAAGGGCTCGATGGCGATCTTCTGGTCGAACCCGCTTGTGACATCGCTGATGCTGCTGGCGCTCGTGCTGCTCGCCTGGCCGCTCGTCGCGCGCCTGATCAACCGGCGTTCCGCCCACTGACTGAAAAGAAAAAGGCCGACCCCGAAGGGCCGGCCTGTAAAGGATAGTTTGACCGGGCGTTGACCGCGCCTGTTGTTCTGTTCTTTCAGCCTGTCATGGATCATGCTGTCCAGCGCAGGGCCATCACGTCAAGGTCGCGCGCGAGTTCGATCAATTGTGTGCGGGCGTGCGGGTTGAGCGGCGGCAGGGGATGGCGCAGGGCATCCGAGCGGATGATGCCGCCTTCCTTCATCAGGGCCTTGGCTGCTGCAAGGCCGCATTGACGGTTCTCGTGATTGATCAGCGGCAGCCATTTGGCATAAGCCGCGCGCGCAGCCGGCCGGTTGCCCCGTTGCCAGGCATCCATGATCTCGCGGATGCCGTCCGGGTAGCCGCCGCCGGTCATCGCGCCGGTCGCGCCGGCATCGAGATCAGCCATCAGTGTGATCGCTTCCTCACCATCCCAAGGGCCGACAATCGCATCGCCGCCGAGCGCGATAAGTTCACGCAGTTTGGCGGCGGCAAAGGGCGTTTCGATCTTGAAATAGGAAACCTGTTCGATCTCCCGCGCCATCTTCGCCAGGAACGGTGCGGTGAGCGTGGTGCCGGAGACCGGTGCATCCTGGATCATGATCGGGATCGAGATTGCGTCGGAAACCGCCTGGTAGAATTCCTGAATGCGGCTTTCGGAAAAACGCAAGCTCGCCCCGTGATAGGGCGGCATCACCATGACCATGGCGGCGCCGGCATCCTGCGCCTTCCGGCTCCTGTGCGCGCAGGCGGTCGTGCCGGTGTGCGTCGTCGTCACGATCACCGGCACGCGGCCCGCGACATGGCGCAGCGCGGCTTCCATGATCACCTCGCGCTCGGCATCGGTCAGCACGAACTGCTCGGAGAAGTTCGCCAGAATGCAGAGCCCGTCAGAACCGGCGTCGATCATGAAATCGAGGCAGCGCCTCTGCCCGTCAAGGTCGAGTGTCCCGTCTTCGTTGAAAATCGTTGGAACGACGGGGAAAACGCCGCGATAGGTCTGCTTGCTCATCATTTGCCTCGGTGATTCAGGCGTTTGACTGCCCGCGATGCGCCGCGCCCATCCGCGCGCCGATCAGCATGGCATTCTTCATGGCACCGGGGTGGGCGACGCCCTTGCCGGCGATGTCGTAAGCGGATCCGTGGGCAGCTGTGGCGATTGGGAAGGGAAAGCCGCCCAGAACAGTGACGCCCTGCTCAAAGCCGAGCAGCTTCATGGCGATCTGGCCCTGATCATGATACATCGTCAGTACAGCGTCAAATTCCCCCTTGTTCGCGCGAACAAAGACGGTGTCGGACGGAAAGGGGCCCTCGCAGGCGATGCCCGCCGCCTTGCCCTCCGCAACTGCCGGTTCGATTTCGTCAATCTCCTCCCGGCCGAAATTGCCGCCATCGCCGGCATGGGGATTGAGGCCGGCCACTGCGATCCTTGGCCGGTCAAGACCTGCCGCGCGCATTGCGCCATCGGTCAGGCGCAGGCCGCGCAGCACATTGGCTTTCGTGATCAAGGGCGCCACGCCCGAAATCGGCACATGGGACGTGACCCGCGCGTTCCACAGATGCGGCAGTATGTTGAATTCCTGCGCAACACCATCGAAGTTGAGGAACTCGTGGAGGAAGACCACCTCGTCTTCATAGAACGGGTGGGACAGGCGCATGGACGCCTTGTTGAAGGGCGAAAAGGTGACGACATCGGCCACGCCGTCGCGCGCGAGGGCCAGAGCTTCCCTGAAGTTGCGCATGGCAAAGTCGCCGGATGGCTTTGACAGGGCTCCGACTGGAATCGTTTCGGGATCAAGGTGCTTCAGGTCAACCAGTACCGGCCCGTCCCCCGGGGGAAGTGCGTCACCCGGGTTGATGCTGTGGTAGACCAGCGAGACGCCTGCTGTCCGGGCGCCTTTCTCAAGAACGCGGGCATCGCCTGTCACGATGATCCGGGCGGCAGTGGTCACTTCCGGGTCCGACAGCATCCGCGCGGTCAACTCCGGTGCGACCCCCGCAGGACATCCCATGGCATGGGCAATAATCGGTCGTTCGCCGGACATGTGCTCTCCCGTTTTCTGCCGGTGCAATGCGCTTGCCCGGTGGAGGAATCCTAGAGCAGGCCGAATTTATAATCAAGTATGCTGTATACAGAACACCAGACAACAAGAGGCAGCATCGCTCTCCCGGCCCGGCGTTGTCGTCCGGGCGTCGCTGATCATGGGCGTATGCCGCCCGCGTTTTGAGCGTCCCGGAGTGCGGTGACCGCCGTGTTCCCGGCCCAGTCGCGATGTTCTGTCTATTTGATCGGCGGCTTCGGCAGCACCGCGACGCCCGGCTCCAGCACCAGCCGATGATCGAGGGACCACCACGGCGCTGCCACGTCCTTCCGCACGGGATGCGGCTCATCATGACGCCGGAAGGCGCCCAGCAGGGCCTTTGTCACGCCGAATTGCGGGTCGGTGTGGATGCGCGGATCGTCATCGGCATAGATCTGGCTGATGAGAGTTTTGTACCCTTCCTTGAAGACCAGCGCGTGGATATGGGCCGGGCGGTAGGGATGGCGGCCCTGCGCCTGGAGCAGCTTTCCAACGATGGTTTCGGTGGGAATGGGATAGCCGATCGGCTTGACCGACGAGAAGCGGATGGTGCCGGTTGCATCCGTCAGGAACTTGCCGCGCAGGTTCATGTTAGCCTGCTGCTCGTCCTGATTTTCATAAAGGCCTTCCGGCGAGGTGTGCCAGACGTCGACCTCGGCACCGACGACCGGATTTCCCGCCTGATCGACGATGGTGAGCCTCACGTCCATTGCCGGGCCGGGCGTGTCGGAGCGGATGATCGTGCCGCCGTTTTCCGTCAGCGGCGAATGCATCCGCCAGAACGGTCCGAGCAAATTCTGCGAGGTCTCGGTTGCGCCGTTGCTGCCATTGTTGAGCAGACAGACCTGCGCGGAGACGCCAAGCGAGCCGGCCATCAGCACGAACTCATTGTGCGTGTCCGTGGTCATCTGGCCCATGGTGTTCAAAATGGCGGTTGCCTCGCGGAATTCCGCCTCGGTCAGTCGCACCTCGGTGATGAACGCATGGAGATGTCGCACAAGTGCGACCATGATCTCACGCAAGCGTGGATCCGGCGTCTCGGCCATCACGGCGAGGGCATCAGCAGTCACTTCAGAAGCGGAGGCGTTGATCATGGCAGCATCCTGACAGCTTGCAGCCGCTACGATGCATGGTGCCAGAGCCTACGGCAAGTGATTCAGCCGAAGAAGCCGCGATTGCTCTGACCCGGAATGACGACGCCCGGATTCAGGCTCTTTGCGCGTCCGTAAGCCTCGTTCGCCTCGGCCTTCCGACCGAGCTTGTCGAGCGCATAGCCGCGACCCGCCCAGCCATCGGCCTGTCGGTTGTCGATGTTCAGCGTGGCGGTGAAATCTTCAAGCGCCTGCTCGAACTTGCCGGTGGCGTTCAGGCTCTGCGCGCGAGCCAGATAGGGCGGGGCGACGTAGGGATTGCGGTCGACGGCGGCATCGAAATCGGAAATCGCCAGAGCGTGGTTGCCCTGCCTCTGCCGGATGAGGCCGCGCGAATGATAGGCTTCCGCCGCGTCGGGCTTCAGGCGGATGACCTGGGTCAGATCATCCATCGCGGCTTGCAGGTTGTTCTGGGCGCGGTAGAGGTTCGCGCGGGCCAGGTAGGCCTGATAATAGTTCGGATCGGCCTGGATGGCGCGGTTGAAATCACCGAAGGCAAGGTCGTTCTTGCCCATCTGGCGATGCGCGAGGCCGCGATTGACATAGGCGGGGGCGAAATCGGGACGAATCTGCACCGCTTTGGAAAAATCACTCACGGCATTCGAGAACTGTCCGGCCCGTGCATAGGCTGCACCGCGCGTGTTGTAGGCCTGCGCGTCGTTCGGATTACGCTGGATCACGTCGGACAGCGAGGCGATGTTGGCGGAACTGGCGGCGGCGGAATTGGGATCATCAACCTCGGCGACACCGGCGCTGCCAAGCGGGCTCACCGTTTCGCAGGCGCCAAGTCCGAGCAACAGCACGAGCGCAGACATACGTGCGGCACGGGCAAGGCGCGGGGTGCTCTTCAAGGTCATCACCAGTCGATCTCCGCTCTCATGCGAGGCCCGTGCATTGTCATGATGTGAGAATGCAGCGGATTTTAGGTCGATTCTGCCGAAGACCTTAAGACGAAAGATACCACAAAACGTAAAAGCGCCCGCGCGAACGGACGCTTTGGCTGATGCAGCACAACCGGATGCCGGCCCTGGCAGGGGGCCGCACATCAGCGCCGGATGATCAGAACTTCTTGACCTTGGGCTTGGGCGCTGCGATCAGCCCTTCGCGCTGCATCCGCTTGCGGGCGAGCTTGCGGGCGCGGCGCACGGCTTCCGCCTTCTCGCGCGCCTTCTTCTCCGACGGCTTCTCATAATGGCCGCGAAGCTTCATTTCGCGGAAGATGCCCTCACGCTGCATCTTCTTCTTGAGAGCGCGGAGAGCCTGGTCGACGTTGTTGTCGCGAACGAGTACCTGCACGTTAAGTTCCGTCAGTACGATTGGAGTGAACAAAGACCGGCATCCCGCAAGGGGCGCCTGAATTCGGAAGCGGCTCGATAGCAGGGTTACCGGGGGTTGTCCAGCCGCCAATCCGCCAAAATGCCGGTTATTGTGCCCTCAACGCCGAACGCGCGTCACATGGCCCATCTTGCGGCCCGGACGCGCTTCGGATTTGCCGTAAAGATGCAGATGCGCGCCCGGTTCGGAGGCGAGCGTGAGCCAATCGCCTGCCTCATAGCCAATCAGGTTCTGCATGGTTATCGCACGGCCCGTGCGGGCGGTCGAGCCCAGCGGCCAGCCCGCGACCGCCCGCACATGCTGCTCGAACTGCGAGCATTCGGCGCCCTCGATGGTCCAGTGGCCGGAGTTATGGACACGGGGCGCGATCTCGTTGACCACAAGGCGTTCGCCCGTGTTTTCCCGCACAAGGAACAGTTCCACCGCAAAAACGCCGGTTGTTTCCAGACCTGCGCCGATCTTGCGGGCGATCTCCAGCGCGGCGTCCGCGGTTTCTGGGGCGACGCGGGCCGGCACCGAGGTTTGCCATAGGATGTGGTTGCGATGCTCGTTCTCGCAGAGATCATAGGCGGCAAAGCTGCCATCGACGCCGCGCGCGGCGATCACGGAGACCTCGGCGATGAAGGGCACGAACCCTTCCAGCACGGCAGGCTGGCCGCCGATGGTCGACCAGGCCTCGGCCAGCACGGTTTCGGCGCGGATCAGCACCTGTCCCTTGCCGTCATAGCCAAAGCGGCGGGTTTTCAGCACGGAGGGGCGCCCCATCGCCGCAACCGCTGCCTCAAGGTCAGACAGCGAATCGATGGCGCGGTAGGGTGCGCAGGCAATGCCGAGGCCGGTGATGAAATCCTTCTCGGCGAGCCGGTCCTGGCTGACCGACAGCATCCGGGCGCCGGGGCGGACGGGCTTCAGGGCATCCAGAAACGCAACCGTTGCCGCCGGCACATTCTCGAATTCATACGTGATGACATCGCAGCGGGCGGCGAATTCGGCGAGGCGGGCCTCGTCCTCATAGGCGCCGCTCATCGTCTCGGTGGCAACATCAAAGCCCGGCCCGTCACGCTCGGGCTGGTAGATGAGGGTGCGAAGGCCGAGTTCGGCGGCGGCGAGGGCCGTCATGCGGCCAAGCTGGCCACCGCCGAGAATGCCGATGGTATCGCGCGGGGCCAGAACCTTCGGCATCGCCATTACCCTTCGCTGGAGGGGCGGAGGGTGACGCCATCCGTGCGCGCCTTGCGGTAGGCATCGAGCCGGGCGGCCAGCGCGGGATCATTGAGCGCCAGCACGGCAGCGGCCAGAAGCGCCGCATTCACCGCGCCGGCACGGCCAATCGCGAGCGTACCAACCGGGATGCCGGCGGGCATCTGTACGATGGAGTAGAGGCTGTCCTGCCCCGAGAGCGCCTTGGTTTCGACGGGCACGCCGAAGACAGGCAGCGGGGTGAGGGCGGCCGTCATGCCGGGGAGATGCGCGGCGCCGCCCGCCCCCGCAATGATGACCTTGAAGCCGGCATCGCGCGCGCCTGCTGCGAATTCGACCATGCGGTGCGGGGTGCGGTGAGCCGAGACGATGCGCGCATCGTAGGCGATTCCCAGTTCATCCAGCGTATCGGCGGCATTCTTCATGGTGGGCCAGTCGGACTGGCTGCCCATGATGATGGCGACGGGCGGTGGTGTGCTGGCCATGACGCGCTCCGGTGTCGGTAGATCGGAATCGGAGCGTAAACGGCAAATGTCCCCGAAAGGCAAGCTGCCTCAGGCGATGATATCGGGCGTCAGGCGATCCGAGAGGCGCGTGATTTCGTCTTTCAGCATCAGTTTGCGCTTCTTCAGCCGCTGCACCTGAAGCTTATCCGGTGCGCCCAGCCCTTCCAGCGCCATGATGGCATCGTCAAGGTCGCGATGTTCCTGCCGCATTGCGGCCATCTGGTCGGACAACGCCTGCCGCTCCGCCTCGCTCATCGCCTGACGCATCATGCCACTGTCGCCCCGAAACCCGCCAAACCGGTCCCGATTCGGCATTTTGAAAGAGTATGTCTGCGGTTCCTACACTGTTCAAGAGATCGTTAAGAAGTTGCTCACACTTAGCCGACAACCCTCTTGCGGTCGGGCCGGAACGTGTCATTCTGGTTGCGTCGTCCAATCAACAAGGAGAACGCCGTATGTCGGTGGAATCGCATCTCGCTCAGTTGGAACGGAAACATCAGGCCCTTGAACAGGCGATCGCTGCGGAGCTTGCGCATCCGCATCACGACGATTCGAAGGTCGCGGCCATGAAGCGCAAGAAACTTCTCCTGAAAGACGAAATCGCCAAGCTCCGCCCGGTGAAAGGCAAGTCCGGGCTGCACTAGCCAGTCTGGCTTTCCCGCGTATTGGGACGGATTCTGTAAAGCCCGGCAGCGCTCCTGCCGGGTTTTGCACGTTCAAGGGATGCTGTGGCGTGATTTTTGGCGGAGAACCCAAGAATCCCGAGCCGTTATGTCGCTGTTTCGTTGACAGGATATCATGATCCGCTACGACACGGCAGCGTCCGCCGGCCCTTTTGCCGGCCCTGCCCCTAGTTTCGGTTCCGAGGTTTGAGTGATGATGGATCGCGCCCAGCACGACCTGATGGCCAACGCCATTCGTGCCCTGTCAATGGATGCTGTCGAGGCTGCAAAATCCGGCCATCCCGGCCTGCCGATGGGGGCGGCGGACATCGCAACCGTGCTGTTCCGCGATCATCTTGTCTATGATCCCGCCGATCCGGCCTGGCCGGACCGCGACCGTTTCGTGCTGTCGGCCGGTCATGGCTCGATGCTGATCTATTCGCTGCTGCATCTGATCGGCGTTCAAGGCGTCGGTATCGACGATCTCAAGGCCTTCCGCCAGCTTGGCTCGAAAACGCCGGGCCATCCGGAATTCGGCCATACGCCGGGGGTCGAGACGACGACCGGACCGCTTGGGCAGGGCATCGCCAATGCGGTCGGCATGGCGCTCGCCGAACGATTGCTGGCGGCCCGCCACGGTGGCAAACTGATGGACCATCGCACCTATGCGCTGGTGGGCGATGGCTGCCTCATGGAAGGCATTTCGCAGGAAGCGCTGTCGCTGGCCGGGCATCTGAAGCTCAATCGGCTGATCGTGCTGTGGGACGACAACAACATCACCATCGATGGCAAGGTTTCGTTGGCCGATTCGACGGACCAGCTTGCCCGGTTCGAGGCTTCCGGCTGGCGCGCCGAGCGAGTGGACGGGCATGATCCCGTTGCAATTTCCGCTGCCATCGAGCGCGCAAAGAAGGCGGATCGTCCGTCGCTGATCGCCTGCAAGACCACCATCGGTTATGGCGCACCGACCAAGGCGGGTTCCGAAAAGGTGCATGGTGCGCCGCTTGGTGCGGATGAGCTTGCCGGCGCCAAGAAGGCGCTGAACTGGCCGCACGGGCCGTTCGTGGTGCCGAAGGAGGTCTATGATCTCTGGAAGGCGACCGGCAACCGGGGCGCTGCGGCGCGTGCAGCATGGTCCGGGCGGCTGGCTGCCACCGGTGCCAAGAAGCGCGCCGAGTTCGAGCGGTCTTTCGCCGGTAACCTGCCGCAGGCGCTTGGGCGCGCGCTGAAGGCCTTCAAGCAGAAGGCGGCGAGCGAGACCGCCGACATTGCCACCCGCAAGACGAGCGAGATGGTGATCGACGCGATCGCCGGCGCGCTGCCCGAATTCGTCTCCGGTTCGGCGGACCTGACTCATTCCAACTTCACGCAAGGCAAATTGCTGAAAGCGGTGAAGCCAGGCGATTTTTCGGGCGGTTACATCCATTACGGCATTCGCGAACATGCGATGGCGGCGGCGATGAACGGCATCACGCTGCATGGCGGGCTGGTGCCGGCTTCGGGCACGTTCTTTGTCTTTTCCGATTACTGCCGCCCGTCGATTCGGCTCGCGGCGCTGATGGACCTGCGCGTCCTGCATGTGATGACGCATGATTCGATCGGCGTGGGTGAGGATGGGCCGACACATCAGCCGGTCGAGCATCTGGCTTCGCTCCGGGCGATCCCCAACGTCAACGTGCTGCGCCCCTGCGACCTGACCGAGACGATCGAGGCCTATGAGGTTGCGCTGAATGCGCGGAAGACGCCTTCGGTCTTCGCGCTGTCGCGCCAGAACCTGCCGCAACTGCGCAAAGCCTACACCACGAAGAACCTCGTCTCTCTGGGCGCTTACGAGCTCATTCCGGCGGACGGCAAGGCCGAGGTGTCGATCTTCGCGTCGGGCTCGGAGGTGTCGCTGGCGGTGGAAGCCCGCAAGCTGCTCGCAGAGAAGGGCATTCAGGCGCGCGTCGTCTCGGTGCCCTGCCACGACCTATTCAGCCAGCAGCCCGAGGCATACCGCAAGAAAGTGATCGGTCGGGCGAAGGTCCGTATCGGTGTCGAGGCGGGAATCCGGCTTACTTGGGATTCTATCATCGGCAGTGACGGGTTATTTATCGGGATGACAGGTTTTGGTGCATCCGGCCCGGCATCAAAGGTTTATCAGCATTTCGGCATTACGGCAGCGGCAGTAGCGGAAGCAGCAATGCGCGCGCTGAAGCGCTGACGGATTTTTACCGGTGGGCCCATGGGGGCCCGGGCCGGATCGGTAACGAAAAGGAGCGGATACCATGGCTGTCAAGGTTGCTATCAACGGGTTCGGGCGGATTGGCCGCAACGTGCTGCGCGCGATTGTCGAGAGCAAGCGCAAGGACATCGAGGTCGTGGCGATCAACGATCTCGGCCCGGTCGAGACCAACGCGCATCTGCTGCGCTTTGATTCCGTGCATGGCCGTTTCCCGGCAGATGTGAAGGTCGAGGGCGAGAACCTCGTCATCAACGGCCAGAAGATCCGCGTCACCGCGATCAAGGATCCGGCGACCCTGCCGCACAGGGAAATGGGCGTCGACGTCGCGCTGGAATGCACCGGCATCTTCACCTCGAAGGACAAGGCTTCGGCGCATCTGAAGGCCGGCGCCAAGCGCGTCCTCGTCTCCGCCCCGGCGGACAACGCTGATTACACGGTGGTGTTCGGCGTCAATGACGCAGGGTTGACGAAGGATCACCTTGTCGTCTCGAATGGCTCCTGCACCACCAACTGCCTTGCGCCGGTGGCCAAGGTGCTGAACGACACCTTCGGCATCGTCCATGGTTTCATGACCACGGTGCACGCCTATACGGGTGACCAGCCGACGCTCGACACCATGCACA
>JAIUNP010000089.1 GCA_020161975.1 Pseudomonadota bacterium | reverse complement strand
CGAGCGGCGCGCTCAACCCCATTGCCTTTGACGCGCCGAGCTATGCCCTCTCCTTTCAGGAAGGCTACGAGTTCGACACGGCCACGCTGCGCATCACCTATTCCTCGCTCACCACGCCACAGCAGACCTTCGCCTATGACATGGCGACGGGGGGCAAAACGCTGCTGAAACAGCGCGAAATTCCTTCAGGGCATGATCCTGACGCCTATACCGCTGCCCGTCTCGATGTGCCGACGTATGATGGCAAGATGCTGCCGATTTCCCTGCTGCACCGGGCGGACCTTGCGCGCGACGGCGCAGCGCCGTGCCTGCTCTACGGCTACGGCGCCTATGGCATCCCGATGACCGCCGGCTTCCGCGCCAACATCCTGTCGCTGGTTGATCGCGGCTTTGTCTTTGCCATCGCCCATATCCGGGGTGGGGTGGACAAGGGCTATGGCTGGTATCAGAACGGGAAGCGGAAGAAAAAGACCAATACGTTCCGCGATTTCATCTCAGCTGCCGAAGCGCTGGTCCGGGATCGGTACACCTCGGCTGACCGGCTGATCGCGGAAGGCGGTTCGGCGGGCGGGATGCTGATGGGGGCGGTCGCCAACATGCGGCCCGACCTTTTCGCCGGCATCGTGGCGCAGGTGCCCTTCGTCGATGTGCTCAACACCATGCTCGACAAGGACCTGCCGCTCACCCCGCCCGAGTGGCCCGAATGGGGCAATCCCATCAAGAGTCGCACGGATTTCAACACCATCCGCGCCTATTCGCCCTATGACAACGTGAAGCCGCAACGCTATCCGGCGATGCTGATCGAGGGCGGGCTGACCGATCCGCGCGTCACCTACTGGGAACCGGCGAAATGGGTTGCCCGCCTGCGCGAGGTAGCGACGGGGGGCGGGCCGATCCTGTTTCTCACCAACATGGATGCCGGCCACGGCGGCGTTTCGGGCCGGCTGAAACGCCTTGCCGATGAAGCGCGGGTATACGCGTTTGCGCTTAATGTGGTGGGGAAGGCATGACGCCCCTCCCCGCCCCATCGCGCGGGTGCTGTTGCTAACCCTTCGCGCCGCCGTCGATGAAGCTGCGCAGTTCCTCAAGGCTCTTGAAGAACACGGACTGCCCGTCGGCTTCCGCCACCACGGACCCGTCGGAATACATCGTGTATTTCGCGCCACCCGATTCATAGGCGCCGACGATCTCGGCATCCGGAGAAGGCGCGAGCACCGGTTCGATGTCAGCGGGTTCGGCGATGATGTCGGCGGGAACCGGCAGGGCGGGGCTTTCCGCAGCCGCGGGTTCTTCTGCGGCCGTCGCTTCAGGCGTCGGGGCGACCATTGCCTTGGCGGCTGGCAAATCCGGCGCGGGCTCCTTGCGGCCTTTGCCCTTGCGCCCCGTTTTCAGCGGAATGAGTTTGTCGAGTTCGGCGTCGAAAGCAGCGAACGGATCTTCCTCAGCCGCCTTTGCCGGTGCTGACGGCACCTGGGGCGTTGCGTCCGTGACGATTTCGGCAGCACCATCTTCCACCGCCGTGTTTACGACCACCGCCGTCTCCTCCGGCAGGGGCATCGGCGCGTAAGCCCCGGCGTCCACCTCAGGAAGGAGGCGGGGCAAGTCATCGGCCACCGCCTCGACCGGCGGATCAAGCGGCACGGGCGTCAGGATCTCCACCGGCGGCTCAACCGGTTCGGCTTGAACAATGCGGTCCACCGCCGCATCGATCCGCGCGACGGCGGCATCGGTCGCTGCGGTCGCCTCGGTTCCGGCCCGGGCCAGCGCGGCACCTGTCGCAGCCGCCCCGGTCGCTGCCCCGGCGGCCACCGCGCCCGCACCGATCTTGAAAGACGGCAGCTTGAACTTCGGCTGTCCGGTCTGGACCACGGGGGCGGAATCCGGCAGTCGCGGTTCGACCCTCGGCGGCGGCGGCGGTTCGGCCACGTCCGCAACGACCGGCGGCGGCGGGATCGGCTCTACCACTGGCGGCTCGACTCTTGCGCGCGCCTCCTCGACGGCAATGCGCGGCGCAACCGTGCGCGGCGCGGCAGCCAGCGCAGATTTCAGCCCGTCAATCCGCTGGATGAGCACCCCAAGCGCCGCCGTGACGGTGCCGCCGGCCAGTGCGACCATCGAACCGATGGTGCCGGCGATGCCGCGCTCGGTCGGCAACATGTCGACACCATAAACAAGCCCGATGAGCCCACCGAGGGCCATCACAACACCCAGACACTGAACGACGATGGCCATGGCAGCCCCCCCGTGAACGCGCAAAACCGGCGCGCAAACTTCCTGATTCGTCCATGGGGCCGGAAAAAAGCAAAGAAAAGATCAACAGATTCAGGACGATCGATAGTTAATGACCAAAAGTGGCAGGATTCATGGCCAATCAACTCCTCGTGTTCGCGGGGTTGCCGGCGCGCGGTGCGCGGCCTATCTGTGGAACCGGATCAGATTTCAGACGTTACAAGACCAACCGCAAGAGGAAAGACCATGACCTTCACCCTGCCGGAACTGCCTTACGCGCATGATGCGCTCCAGCCCTACATGTCCAAGGAAACGCTGGAGTACCATCACGACAAGCACCATCTTGCCTATGTGAACAACGGCAACAACCTGCTCAAGGGCACCGAGTGGGAAGGCAAGAGCCTCGAAGACATCGTGAAGGGTTCATTCGGCAAGAACGCCGGCCTCTTCAACAACGCCGGTCAGCATTACAACCACCTCCACTTCTGGAACTGGATGAAACCGAACGGTGGCGGCGACAAGATTCCGGGCAAGCTTGAGAAGGCCATTGTCGAGAGCCTCGGCTCCGTCGCCAAGATGAAGGAAGACTTCATTCAGGCCGGTGTGACGCAGTTCGGCTCGGGCTGGTCGTGGCTTGCGGTCAAGGATGGCAAGATCATCGTCATGAAATCCGCCAATGGCGAGAGCCCTCTCGTGCACGGCGCCTCGCCGATCCTCGGCTGCGACGTGTGGGAACACAGCTACTATATCGACTACCGCAATCGCCGGCCCGACTATCTGAAGGCCTTCGTCGACCACCTCGTGAACTGGGATTACGTCGACCAGATGTACCAGGCTGCGGTGAAGTGAGCGAATGGCGAATAGCCAATAGCGAATAAACCGGACGGCGCGCGACCTGCCCCCCCCCCGCGCCGTCATGGTCGGGTTCAGCCCGACCATCCACGCCTTTGCATCGCTTCGGAAGAGCAGCGGTTTTGATCGTCGAGGTGATCTCAATACGTGGATGGTCCGCCTTCGCGGACCATGACGGGCAGAAATGATGTGAGGGAGCGAACTTGAAAACAGCAATCGTCACGGCAGGCGGCAGTGGCATGGGCGCGGCAGCGGCGCGGAAACTCGCGGCGGAGGGGTTCAAGGTCGCCGTCCTCTCCTCCTCCGGCAAGGCCGAGACCGTGGCAAAGGAGATCGGCGGCATCGCCATCACCGGTTCCAACCAGTCCAACGACGATCTCAAACGGCTGGTGGACACCACCATGGCCGAATGGGGCCGGGTTGATGTGCTCGTCAACAGTGCCGGCCATGGTCCGCGGGACCGGATTCTCGCGATCACCGACGAACAATGGCATACGGGGCTGGATGTCTACCTGCTCAATGTGGTCCGCATGGCGCGGCTTGTTGCACCGATCATGGCAGCGCAAAAGGGTGGCGCCATTATCAACATTTCCTCCGCCTGGGCGTTTGAGCCGAGCGCGATGTTCCCCACCTCTGCCGTATTCCGGGCGGGTCTGGCTGCCTTCACCAAACTGTTCGCTGACGAGTATGCCGCGAGCAACGTGCGCATGAACAACGTTCTGCCGGGCTGGATCGACAGCCTGCCGCAGACCGACGAGCGCCGCGCGGGCGTGCCGATGCAACGGTATGGCACCAGTCAGGAGATTGCCGCCACGGTCGCTTTTCTTGCGTCAGAAGGGGCGGGATACATCACCGGCCAGAACATCCGGGTCGATGGCGGCCTGATGCGGTCGGTCTGATCACGGCTGCGACAAACGCCGCATTGTCAGGCCTGCCGCCGTGCAGGCCTCCGCAAGGCCGGGGCCGGCCAAAAAGGCCAGTTCCCGCTCGCGGCTTTCCAGGACCGGATCGAGCAGCGGTAATTCCGCATCGACATAACCGGGATGGCACATCACGAGGTGGCGCGGGCCGGGCGCAACGAGATAACGCGCGAACTGGGCGGCATAATCAGCGTCCGGCGCAAAGTTCGAGAAGCCGGCGAATCCGTCATTCGCGACAAAGCCGGCGGCCTCCACCTTGCGGCCCAGCCCCAGCGACAGCCAGGCAACCTTCATCGCCTTGATCGCAAAATCCCCCCGGCGGATGATGCGCGGCAACCGATCCGCCGAACGGCGGATATAGGGGCGCGGCCCTTTCGGATAGCGACGGGCGATGACGCGGACAAAAACATCCTGAATGCGCCGAAGGCCATGGACGTGCTGGTGCCCGTCAATGAAGTCTGGCGCGCGACCCATCCGGTCCTCGAAAGCCTGCAACTGCGCCTCGATCTCACTGGCGAGTTCCGCCTCCGGCATCTGGCCCAGCATCGCAGCCTTCAAAAGGTCGGGCAGCCTGGGCAGCACGCCGGCTGGCGCAAGCCGGGGCATCGAGGTGAGCGGGGCGCCGCAGGTCAGGTTGACGTGAACGCCGAGATCGGCCTGCCCATCGAAGGCGCGCAGCGCGGCGGACCAAGTGGCCCAATGCGGGCGATTGGTCATCGCACCCGTGGCGGACAGCCGCCCCCGCTCCAGAAGCTCGACGATGCCGCGGCTGATGCCCGCCGTCATGGCAAAATCATCGGCGCAGAGGACGAATCCGGCGGAAGCTGACGTATGCATGCGCTCATCTAGCGTTCAGTTGCCGCGTTGCACAAGCGTGAGGGTGGGCGCGAGTTCAAATTGCTTGACCTTCACGGCCTTCGTCCGCTTTGAAAAGGGATGTCCATGAACGCCCAATCGCCCGCCGCAATCTACACCCCGATACCGGAACTTTCGGTGATCGTGCCGGTGTTCAACGAGGGCGAGAATATCAACCTGCTGGTTGAGAAACTTGCGCCGGTGCTCGCGGGCTGCGTGTCCTCCTGGGAGGTGCTGTTCGTGGATGACGGCAGCCGCGATGATACGCTGAGCCGCATCCGCGCGCTGGCGTTGCAGAATCCCAACGTGCGCGCCGTGTCCTTCTCGCGCAATTTCGGCAAGGAAATCGCCATTGCCGCCGGGCTGGACCATGTGCGGGGCCGTGCCGTCGTCATCATCGACGCCGATCTCCAGCATCCGCCGGAGACGATCGCAACCTTCGTCGCCAAATGGCGCGAGGGTTACGATATGGTTTATGGCCAGCGTGTCGACCGTTCCACCGACGGGCCAGCGCGGCGCTGGCTGACCGAGCGCTTCTATTCGCTGTTCGAGCGGTTTGGCGAAACGGCCCTGCCCGCTGGCGCCGGCGATTACCGCCTGATGGATGCCAAGGTGGTGGAGAACCTGCGCCGGATGGGCGAGCGAGCGCGCTTTTCCAAGGGGCTCTATGCCTGGGTCGGCTTCAAGTCGATCGGCATTCCCTTCGAGGTGCAGGACCGGGTGCATGGTCAGTCGAAGTTCAGCTATCGCAAGCTGACCTCCTTCGCCTTTGACGGTCTTGCCTCCTTCTCCACCCTGCCGCTCAAGGTTTCGACCTACATCGGCACGATCATTTCAAGCTTTGCGATCATTTATGCGCTGATCTTCGCGGTAAAAACGCTGTTCTATGGCGCGGATGTGCCGGGTTTTCCGTCCCTCATCGTCTCGGTGATGTTCTTTTCCGGCATCCAGCTCGTGTTTCTCGGAATCATCGGTGAATACGTCGGTCGCATCTTCGCCGAGGTGAAGCGCCGCCCGCTCTATATCATTGCCGAGGAAGTGGGGCCGGACAGTGCCCGACCGGAAATTCTGGCGCGGCGCGGGGAAACGCTGATCGGCAAATGACGAAGGGGCGCTGGTTCTGCGGCGCCCGCCTCAAAGCTCCGCCAGCGTCGTGATGATCTTCACAGGACACAGGTCCGGATATTCTTCCGGCAGTCCCGCGCGGTTGAGCCAGATTGCCGGCATTCCCGCTGCCGTCGCGCCCGCGACATCCCAGCGGTTTGACGAGACCAGCGCCACCTCGCCCAACGCAAGGCCCAGCATCCGCCCCGGCAGGGCGTAGACCTCCGGCACGGTCTTGAACCGCCCGACGTCCTCAACCGAGGCGATGCCCTCGATCAGCCCGTCAATTCCAGCGCTTCTGGCCGCCGCGCCCGCCATCGTCCGCGTGCCGTTGGTGAAGATCACCATGCGGGTGCCCTGCCCTTTCAGCCGGGCCAGCGCGGGGTGGACATCGGCGAATGCGCCGAGTTCGTGATAGGCATCGAGCAGAGGCTGGCGCAGGGCGGCGGGCACAGAAGGAAACCGCGCAAAGCAATAATCCAGCGCCTCGGCGGTGAGTTGCCAGAAATCGGCGTAACGGCCCATCAGCGTGCGCGTCCAGGTGTATTCGAGCTGCTTCACGCGCCAAAGGGCAGAGAAGGCGTCCGCCTCCGCGCCCATCGCGGCGCGGTGCCGCGCCATGGCGGCGTGTACATCAAACAGCGTGCCATAGGCATCGAAGGCATAGGCGCGGATCGTCATGATTTTCTCTCCCGCGACGAGAGGAGCGAAGATGACCGGAAATGGCAAGAGGACTCACGTCAAACCTCGCCCACATCATTTATTCATTTTTTGTTCAAAACACTTTGAGCATAAGCGGTTCTCGCGCATACTGCGCATGTTCCGGGCGGCCTGCCCGGCCCTGACCCCTGGAGAGTTGAGATGAATACCACTCGCCGTACGCTTCTGGGCGCCACCGCCGCCCTTGCCGCCGCACCGGTCTCCGCCATTGCCGTGGCCGCGCCCTCGGCCACGCCGGCGCCTGCCGCCGCCGCTCCCGCCACCTCGGGCACCATCCGTGCGCTGTGGGACGAGGTGATCGATCTTTCGATTCGCCTGTCCAGTCATGCGCCGGCCCTGACGGCGGCGGACCGGGGCACAGGCCTGCCGGGCTGGATGTATGTTTCGGGCGAGGCCAATGATCTTGGCAATGCGCGCTATGATCGGCTCGTCGCCATTCTGAAGGCCCAGCCGGCCTCCGCCGACGATGTCGCGATTATGGCGCGCGCTGCGACCCATGCCGACATCACCAGCGGTCCGGCGACCTTTGCCGGCCAGCGCGTGGCCATGGCGGCGATGACGCTGGCGGCCTGAGCTTCCCGGCACCGCTACCAAAGATTGAAGGCCCCCGCCTTTCCTTGATACGGGCGGGGGCTTATTCATTGTGGCATGAGCACTTTATCTCTCGCCTCCGAATTTCCCGCCGCCACCCATGATCAATGGCGCAAGCTGGTCGATGGCGTCCTTAAAGGCGCGGATTTCGACAAGCGGCTGGTGAGCCGCACCTACGACGGAATCGCGATTGCACCGCTCGGCGCGCGGGTGCCCTGCGCGGTGCCGGTATCGCGCCGCAAGGGCGCCGCGCCGTGGCTGATCGCCCAGCGGATCGATCTGCCCGAGGCCCGGCAGGCCAATGCGCAGGTGCTCGACGACCTGATGGGCGGAGCAAGCGCGCTGACGCTGGTATTTGCCGATTCTCCCGCTGCCAACGGATCCGGCCTCAAGGATGCGAGCCGCGAGACGCTGACCAAGGCGCTCGCCGAAGTGCACCTCGACATGGGCGTTGCGCTTGATCTCGACATTGGCCGGACGAGTAAAGATGCCGGCGCGGTGATCGGCGAGATTGCCCGGCAAAAGGGGCTGACACCCGGCCAACTGACGATGAGCTTCGGTTACAACCCCATCGGCATGATCGCTGCCGGGCGCGGGGCGCCAGCCGAATGGGCCGCTCTCGCACCGATGGTCGCCAGCATGGTGGGCGAACACATCGCTGCGGGCTTTACGGGGCCATTCATGGCGGCGGACGGGCGGTTGGTCCATGCCGCCGGTGGTTCGGAAGCGCAGGAACTGGCCTATGTGCTCGCCTGCGGCGTTGCCTATCTTCGCGCGCTCGAAGCCGGTGGGCTGTCGCTGGAGGCGGCACGCGATGCGATCTATGTGCGGCTTGCCAGCGATGCCGACCAGTTCCAGTCGATTGCCAAGCTGCGCGCACTGCGCAAGCTGTGGGCGCGGGTGGAAGCCGCCTGTGGCCTTCCGCCGAAGCCGGTGCATCTGGTCGCGGAAACCGCGTGGCGAATGCTGTCGCGCAACGATCCGCATGTGAACATTCTGAGGAATTCCGTGGCGGTGTTTGCCGCTGCCGTGGGCGGGGCGGATGTCATCTCCAGCCTGCCCTTCACCGCCGCGCTTGGCCTGCCCGATGCTGCGGCCCGACGCCTTGCCCGCAACACACAGGTAGTGTTGGCTGAAGAATCGAACCTCTTCCGCATGGCGGACCCTGCCGCCGGGGCCGGCGCGGTGGAAGCCCTGACCGACGGCCTGCTCGAAGCGGCCTGGGCGCTGTTCCAGGGCATCGAGACGGCAGGCGGCATCGTTGCTGCACTCGAAAGCGGATCGTTCTCGGATACGGTTGCGGCAACCCGTGCCGCCCGGTTGAGGGCGATCTCGACGCGCAAGGATCCGATCACCGGCGTTTCGGAATTTCCCAATGTCGCCGAGGCGCCCGTGGCGGTGCTCGCGCCCCTGCCGGCATTGGGAACCGGCCCGTTTGCCCCCTGGCGCCTTGCCGAACCCTACGAAGCCTTGCGCGACCGGGCCGCACAGACGGCGCAACGCCCTGTCGTGTTTCTTGCCAATCTCGGCACGGTGGCGGACTTCACCGCCCGCACGATCTTTGCCAAGAACTTCTTTGAGGCCGGCGGCATCGCGGCGCCGACCAACAACGGCTTTGCCTCGCTGGAAGCGATGGTTGCGGCGTTCAAGACATCGGGCGCGCGACTTGCCTGCCTTTGCTCGACCGATGCGATCTATGCCACGGAGGCCGAGGCTGCCGCCCGCGCGCTCGCGGATGCAGGGGCTGTTCTCTACCTCGCCGGGCGCCCCGGCGAAATGGAACGCATACTGAAGACTGCCGGCGTGACGCGTTTTGTCTTTGCGGGCTGCGATGTCATCGAAACGTTATCCGAAGCGCAGAAACTCGCGGGCGTTTCCTGAGGCTTGTGTTCCGGGCCATTTGCCAATACGACCTGAAGAAGTGATTTGAAGAGGACCTGACGATGCAGTTGACGACGCATCCGACCATGATCGAAACCGCCCTGCCGAAGCTGGCCCTGCCGCGCCAGGCGCTGCTGGTGCTGGCGGGCTCGCTGGCGCTCGCGCTCTCCGCCAAGGCGCAGGTGCCGTTCTATCCGGTGCCGATGACCATGCAGACGCTGGTGGTGCTGGTGATCGGCGCGACCTTCGGCTTCCGTCTCGGCCTTGCCACCATCGGGCTTTACCTTCTCGAAGGGCTCGCCGGCCTGCCGGTGTTCGCTTCCGGTGCCGGGCCCGCCTATATGATGGGTCCGACGGGCGGTTATCTCGCCGGTTTCGTCGCCGCCGTCGGTTTGATGGGTCTTGGCGCCGCGCGCGGGCTTGACCGCAGCCTTGCGGGCAGCTTCGCGCTGATGACGATCGGCCACCTTGTCATTCTCGGTCTCGGCTATCTCTGGCTTTCCACCCTGATCGGCCCGGAGAAGGCCTGGGCGGCAGGCGTACTGCCCTTCGTATGGGCCACCGTGTTCAAGACGCTGCTGGCCGCCGGGCTTGTTCCGGCGCTGTGGGCGCTGGTTCAAAAGTACCGCGGCTGATTTTTCAGCCCGCAGCCAATCAAACCGCCGCCCCTCACTCGGGCGGCGTTTTTGTTTTTGCCTTGCACGATTTCGGAGACGCGGATCCTTTGGTCGGTTTCAAGCGTTCAGTGCCTGGTGTTTTGCGATTGCCCGGATTTCACATGATCGCGATATGCTTTAGGACAGAGGCAGTGAGGATTTCATGAGCTACATTCGCGCGGGCGGCATCACCACGCTGCTGATTTCCATTCTGGCGACGGCGGCGCTCGTCTGGTTCGGTGAACTCTATGCCGGCTATTCGAGCGGCGAGGCGGTGCATCGCGTGCTGCTGTGGTTTCCCATCAGCCTGATCGGCGTCACGCCCGTCTGCCTTATCCTGTTTCCGCTGATCCATCTGGTCATCGGCCAGCATGGCACGCCGCTCGGCAAGGTGTTTGCGGCCATTGGCGGGGTCTGCGGCGCGGCGATTTCCGGTTATTGCGTGTTCCGCTTCCGGGCGATCATGTTTCCGAACACCGGCATCAGCTTCATTGCCGTGCCGCTGATGGTGCTGTCGGCGACGGCGCTGGGCATGGTGGCGGGGTTTCTGTTCGAGCGGTTGGCGCGGCGCAAGCCGACAGAACCGCGCGTCATCGAGGGCGAAGCGAGCGCGGTGAACGAGACTTCCGCATAAGCGCGGGTGCGCGTGGCTCCGGCCGCGCCATTGCAATAATCTTTGGTCCTATATTACGCCGCATCGATCCCCGGTATCGATAGGCGTCATGGCCCGCTGGAGTGCATTCATGTCGAAGATCCCGGATTTTTCCAAGATCGCTTATGAACCCGCCCCACTCACCGCCGATACAGCGGTTACGGGCGAGGCGTGGATGACGCCCGAAGGCATCCCGATCAAGGCGCGCTATTCGGATGCGGACCTCGCCGGGCTCGACTTTCTCGACACCTACCCCGGTATCGCGCCCTATCTGCGCGGCCCCTACCCGACGATGTATGTGACCAATCCGTGGACGGTGCGCCAGTATGCGGGCTTCTCCACGGCTGAGGATTCCAACGCCTTCTACCGGCGCAATCTCGCGGCGGGGCAGAAGGGGCTCTCGGTCGCCTTCGATCTTGCGACCCACCGGGGCTATGATTCAGACCATCCGCGCGTCTCGGGCGATGTCGGCATGGCCGGGGTCGCAATCGACTCGATCTACGACATGCGCACGCTGTTCGACGGAATCCCGCTCGACCAGATGTCCGTTTCGATGACCATGAACGGCGCCGTGCTGCCGATCCTTTCGCTCTACATTGTCGCAGCGGAGGAACAGGGCGTGGCGCCGGCGAAACTGTCGGGCACGATCCAGAACGACATCCTGAAGGAGTTCATGGTCCGCAACACCTACATATACCCACCGAAGGGGTCGATGCGGATCATTTCGGACATTTTCGCCTATACGGCGCAGAACATGCCGAAGTTCAATTCGATCTCGATTTCCGGCTATCACATGCAGGAAGCCGGAGCGACGCAGGATCTCGAACTCGCCTATACGCTGGCCGATGGTGTCGAATACATCCGCGCCGGCATGAAGGCCGGGCTTGACGTGGACAAGTTCGCGCCGCGCCTCTCGTTCTTCTGGGCCATCGGCATGAACTTCTTCATGGAAGTGGCCAAGATGCGGGCCGCGCGCCTGCTCTGGGCCAAGCTCGTGAAGCAGTTCAACCCGAAGGACGTGCGCTCGCTCTCCCTGCGCACGCATTGCCAGACCTCTGGCGTGTCGCTGCAGGAACAGGATCCCTACAACAATGTCGTGCGCACCGCCTATGAGGCGATGGCGGCGGCGCTGGGCGGCACCCAGTCCCTGCACACCAACGCGCTCGACGAGGCGCTGGCGCTGCCGACCGATTTTTCCGCCCGCATCGCCCGAAACACGCAGATTTTCCTGCAACAGGAGGCAGGCACCAACCGCTTCATCGACCCCTGGGGCGGCTCGGCCTTCGTCGAGAAGCTGACCGGCGATCTCGCTGCGCGCGCCTGGGAGCATATCCAGGAGGTGGAAAAGCTGGGCGGCATGGCAAAGGCCATCGAGGCGGGCATTCCGAAGCTGCGCATCGAGGAGGCCGCCGCCCGCACGCAGGCGCGGATCGATTCCGGGCATCAGACCATCGTCGGCGTCAACAAGTACAAGCTCGACAACGAACCGCCGGTGGATGTGCTGAAGGTGGACAACGCCGCCGTGCGCGCAAGCCAGATCGCCAAGCTTCATCGCCTCAAGGCCGAACGTGACCAGAGCGCTGTGGATAACGCGCTCGCCGCGCTCGAACATGCGGCGAAGTCGGGCACCGGCAACCTGCTCGCCCTCGGCGTGGAAGCGGCGCGGGCCAAGGCGACGGTGGGCGAGATTTCGCTGGCGCTCGAAAAGGCCTGGGGCCGGCATGTCGCCGAAATCAAGGCGATTTCCGGCGTTTACAAGCGGGAGGTGGGCGTGAACTCCGAGATGATCACCCGCGTTCATGACAAGGTGGCGGCTTTCGAGGAGGCCGATGGCCGCCGTCCGCGCATTCTCGTCGCCAAGCTGGGGCAGGACGGCCATGATCGCGGCCAGAAGGTGATCGCCAGCGCCTTTGCCGATCTCGGCTTTGACGTGGACATCGGACCCCTGTTCGCAACCCCCGAGGAAGCAGC
>JAIUNP010000088.1 GCA_020161975.1 Pseudomonadota bacterium | reverse complement strand
GACCTCCTGGACCATCGAGGGGATCTGGCCCTGCTGGTCGATGGCCTGGGCGAACTGGTTGGGGTCCATGCCGTACTGCTGGGCGCTCATGATGAGGTACTCGATGAGCTCGGGCTGCTCGACCTTGACCTCGAGCTTCTCGGCGATGGCGTCGAGGAGGAACTGGGCCTTGAGCGCCTTGCGCGTCGACTCGTCGACCTCGGCGCGGTGCTCGTCGTCCTCGAGGCGGTTCTCGCCCTCGAGGTGGGAGTGCACCTCGGCCTCGACGATCCCGTCGGGGACCGGCACGTCGACGGTCTCGAGGAGGCGTTGCGCGGCCAAGAACATGAAGGCGGTATAGAGGTTTGATGTTTCGATGCCCGCCTTGCGCAATGCGGCACGGTGGGCAGAAGCCGAATTGATCTTTTTGTAGGGAGGATTCAGGATGACGTGCGAGAAGCCACTATCGTCGCCATTTCCCCGGCCGAAGATATCCGGTTGAGCACCCCACGAATGACCGAGGATGAAATCTTCCTCGTGCAGCGCGCTGCTAGCCTTGATCTGCGTAAGGCGGCACTGTCCAACGGCTTCGTCCAGCGTGTTGCGCAAATAGGCGCTCAGAACAGGTTCGATCTCGTAGGCCAGAAGGGATAGGGAACGAGGCTTCGCTGTCCCAGCACAAATCCGCTCCACGAAGGCCGCCGTCAACGAGCCGACACCCGCACCGGGATCAAGCAGGCGGATATCGCCCGACACGTCTGCAAAAAGGCTCACCATGAACCGTGCAATGGGCGCTGGCGTCATATACTGGCCGAGGTCCGAACGCCTGCCCGGATCGAGCTTAAGCACGGCATCGACACGGTAGCATTCCGCCGTGTCGGCAAAAGCGGCTTGGCTCATTTGTCCTCCGCTTTGTTCTGGGATGGCAGAATCAACGCAGCCAGCAGCGGGCTTCCAGCCCTGTGCTGATCGAGAAACTCAATGATTGCCTTGCGCGTAAGCCATGACAGCGAGACATCATGCTTGCGCGCCAGCGCCGCAAGCGCAGCGTGCTCTTTCTCGGGCAGGCTCACGGTAATGCGCGTGGACATAATTCGGCTATGCTTTCCGATTCGCGGGACATGCATCACCTTACATCATCGTGATGCGCGAGCGTAGTCGGATCGCCAGAACTTCACAGAATGCGCGAAATCGAAGGAAGTAAGCCAGAAATTTACGAAATTTCAGTGTGTTATGGCCAACCTTCATGAATCATTTTGGAGGGCTATAGCGTAGGTGTAGTTCTCGGTTTCATCGGCTTCGGCCCTCCACAAGCATGGTCATCGGAGCGCGATAGCGCTTTCTACGTGCGGGCTGCGCCTACCTGACGGATCGGACGGGATTCGAACTCCGTTCAGAAGGGGTTATCGCCTAGATGTCATCTTCACCTGCGGCAGCGTGCTGGCCCGAAGCGAGCGCGCTTCCACATTGCACTGTAGGGAGCCGGAGGGCCGCCAGTAAGAAAACCCTCGACGCTTTAGCGCAGGGACAGCATTTCTAACTGGCGACAGCCATGCGTTGGCGGATTGAAGCCCGGCGGCGGAACGCGCGATAGGGTTGGTTCGAGCGTAGCCGAAGTGGCTCGAAGGCAACCTCCTGTATTGACAGTGTGGATACAAACGCCTATATCCCGATCATGGCAAAAACACGTCTCGCCCGTTCCGAATCTTCCAGTCCTGCGACTGCTGCCGTCGCGGCGCGCGCCTCAGCGGCCGACACCAAGGGCAGCATCAACCTGCGCATAGAGTCCACCACCCGCCAGCTTATCGACGATGCGGCGGCGGTCCTTGGTAAGACGCGCACCGAGTTCATGGTGGAAAGTGCACGGCGGCAAGCGGTGGATGTGCTGCTCGATCAGCGTTTGTTCACGCTGGACTCCGAACGCTACGACGCCTTCATGCACGCGCTCGACAATCCGCCCGCGCCGGGACCGAAGCTCAAGGCGCTGCTGCGCCGGACCCCGGCATGGCAGAAATAGACGACTCGCCGGACCATCCCGACCCGCGACTGTCTGCCCCCGTTCCGTTGACGGCGGAGCATGATCTTTCCGCGTTTGACTGCGGCGAGCCTGCACTGAACGACTGGCTGCGGCACCGGGCCTTGAAGAACGAAAGCCGGTTCTCGCGCACCTACGTCGTGTGCGCGGGAAATCGGGTCGTCGGCTATTTCTGTATCTCGGCGGGATCGGTTGAGCGGGGCGCAGCTCCCGGCAAGGTGCGACGCAACGCACCCGACCTGATTCCGGTTTCGATCATCGGGCGGCTCGCCGTTAGCCTCGACCATGCAGGCAAGGGCCTCGGCGCGGACCTGTTGTCGGACGCGCTGCGGCGGATCGCGCTGGCCTCGCAAAGCATCGGCATCGGGGCGGTGATGGTGCAAGCGAAGGATGGGGCGGCCAAACGCTTCTATCTGCGCTGCGCGGAGTTCATAGAATATCCCGAGGACAGCCGGACGCTGTTCCTGCCCATCGAAACCGTTGTCGCGGGTTTTGGTTAGATTGGAGAGGCCGACCTTGAGGATGGCCAACCAAGGACCGTGACGGTATAATCCTGTTTCATCGAGCACATTTACCGAGTCGATGCCAACTGCCGGCAGTTCCCGCTTCCAGCGATAGATGGCGAAATGTCGAACTTCATCGCCAGCCCAAAAAGTTCAATAATTTCAAGATCGAACTTTTCTGACGGTAGCCTAGACGGTATCTCGATATGCGAAAAAATATTTTCGCATTATTTTTCAATGCACTAGGTTGACCCAAAATTATCGAGTGGGCATGATTGATCGCGCCCTCCATGGCCTCTGCCAGCGTCGCGAAACGCGCGAGAACCAGTGGGGTGGCCCGGCCCGACATATGATCCGCAGGCGTCCGGTGCGATAGGGTCAAGGCGAAGGGATGGTTGGGATCAGCGTCGCCAATCGCAAAGACCGGCGCAAACCTCGCCGGGCAAGTGGTCGAGTGGATAGGCAGAGACAGGTCGAACATCGGGAATATCTCCGACGGCGCAGGGAGCCGCTCTCCCCGCCTCATCCGTCAAAGACCAAACCGCCGCCCTCTTCCTCGGAGGGGACGGACGGCACCAACCAGTTATCTTGCCGATGGCAAATCACTCCATCGGACACGCAAGTATCGACCCTGCCGTTTTGGCAACGCCTTTCGGTCGATCATTCGACCCGATACTTGAAAATCCCCGTTGATCTTGACCACAAGTAACCTGTTGAAATTTCCTGCAGTGTCGACCACCACCACGTCTTTGGTCTTGAACGGCGTAATAGTTTTCACCTCGACATGGTCGTTGCCAAGTCTTCCGTCCGCGCCTTGGGCGTAGGTCTTGTTCAACCTGATTCCGTAAGTAATCGCACCGAAAAGTTCGCCGATATCGCCATAGACGGCGAGATGAAGGCCAGTCTCCGCGTGGTAGCTTTCCGCAAGTGATATGAGGTTTTCAAAGTAGGGTATCATTGACCGAATGGCGTTGGGGTACTTTGCCCCCCACTCCTTGTAGCGAAGCTGCTCGTCAATTTCCGACCAGGTAACCCATTCGCCATCATCATAAAACGCGCGATCAGACCAATCAGTATCATCCATCTATGCTCGCCCAACTTGAAGTTTTGCAAGTGGATAGCAATCCATTTTGGCAATAAAGAGGCCGGAGGCACCAGAGCCTCCGGCCCTGCGGTCAGCCGACCCGGTCTAGGAGCTTCTTGGCACGCCCTTCCATATCGAGGCGGGCATCCTGCTGCGTCTTATCGCGCGCAAGCCGCGTGATGCCCTGGACGAAGTCGAAGATACTTTCGGGCGGGCGGCCCTCTTCCATCAGCACCTTCTCGATGATCTTGCCGGACTCGGCCTTCGAGAAGCCGCGTTTCCTCAGGAAGTCATCGCGGTCTTCATCCGTGCGCGCGACGATCTGCTGCCGCGCAGCCTTGATGCCGTTCACAAATCCCTGCGGCGAGGAATTGGCAAACCGTGTCAGTGCTGGTGCCGCCTCTTGGGCAAAGCGCGAGGCGGCATACTTCGAGTGACGGATGGTGATTTCCTGAAAATCCTCGACGCCCCAGAGGTTGCGGTTCTGGCAAACTGCCCGCAGGTAGAAGCTGGCCATGCCGAGGGTCTTGGCTCCCACCTCCGAGTTCCAACAGTAGAAGCCCCGGAAGTAGAGATCGGGGGAGCCGTCCGGCAGCCGGCCCGCCTCGATCGGGTTGTGATCATCGACCAGGAACAGGAAGACATCGCGGTCCGAGGCATAGAGCGTGGTCGTGTCGCGGCTGATCTCGACATCGGGGTTGTAGACCCCGGTCGACCAGTCGAGCACGCCGGGGACTTTCCACCGTGTATCGCCCGTGCCGTTGCCTGCGATGCGCTGCACCGCCTCGACCAGCTCATGGTCGTAGATGCGGCCATAGTCCGGGCCAGTCACGGCACGCAGTTCTGTGCGGCCGTCTTCCGTCTCGAAGGTTTTCACCTGCTCGGCGCGATGGTTGGTCAGACCGTATTGCAGGTTGATCCCCGCCAGCGGCGCGGGCAGCTGCCGAAGGTAGGAAGCCGGGGCGCCGACAATGCTGGCAAGCTGGCCAAAGGCCCAGTGCGTGGGCGCGACGGGCGTCTCGGCCTTCGGCAGGACCAGGTGCAGCCGCTCAGCGCTGTCGCGCGCGGCTTCGACGCGGATGTCCGCCGTCTGCACCACACGGCTACGGCTGCGCTCAGATCGGCCCTTCACCGATGCCCATAGATCATCGAGCGACAGATACCGCTCGTCATCAGGCCGATTGAACCATTCGGACGATACCCGCCCGTTCCGTTCACCCCGGCTCACATCCACCTTCCAGCCACCAGCCCGCGTCGGTGCGACCGGATCCAGAACTTCCACAACGCCCATCGGCAATCTCCCTCGACAGGAGCCGGGAGCCACTCTCCCAACCCTCAACCTGTCACTGGAAACTCATCCAAACTCGAACTCTAAAGCCCAGCCAGACAAGTGGGCCGGACGGTCTGCCTTTGGGCCACAAGTGGTCAGCCGTTTGAAGCATTTGTGGGGCTTGCACCCTCGCCGATGAATACCCAATTCGAAGCAATCGGACGGCTTAGCCAAGGCAGATTGATGATCGACGTATTGACAAAGTTCTTTGAAAGCTACCCGAGGAGTTTCCTAGACACGAACGGCCCTTTCGAGGGCGGGATCTCGCCCGAACTAATGTCCCGGATGCTGGATTTTCGCGACAGGCAGCTGCACATTCTGTCCTATGCGCAGCACTATCGGATCGACCAAGAGACGGTCCAAATGTTGACCGACCTCGCCTACGGAACGAAGCCCGCTGGCCGTGAGGAAATCTACCGGGAAGCCCAGTTTCCCTTTCCTGCATTACTTGTCGAGTGCCCGGACACGACCGGTGAAGGGTCTTACGTTGCCCTGACGACGGTAGTGGACGATTGCATGTACACCCAACGCATGCTCGTTTCCGCCAATGGGATTGTCCCAAGTCTGCTGGTTCTAAAGTCCTCAGGCCTAAAGGGCGAACTGATCTGGACACCAACCTATGAGGCGGCGATGTTGGGGCCAAAGAATCCGGATGGTGACGCCGCCGTTAAAGCCGAAAGTGAGGTCTGCAGCCACTTCGTCGCGATCGTGGCCACGATGTGTTCGATGCTCAAATACAAGGGCATGATCGAAACCGATGAAGTCCAGGCGTTCAGTCGACCTGAGCGTCGGCGTGCCGAAAAGGCCGGGAAGCCGCTTCTGGACACGCTTGTAACGCGTGTTCGACTTGGTTCCGCCGGCAAGGTCCAGCTGAAGGCAACGCAAGTAGAGAAGGATCTGGATGAACCTTCGGAAAAAAGGCGCGCGCACTGGGTAGCGGGCCACTACATGCGGCACATCGCGAGGCCTGAGAAGGTCTTCCGCATGCCGCATGTCCGTGGCGCAGGTCCCGTGATCCCGCAAACGCGCCGAGTTGAATTGCCACATGTCGCAGATCGACTGGCAACGAAGGAGCGGCTTGCGACCACGGGTGAGGGCGAATAGCCAACGCCTACAGCGGGCGCCAGTGTCCGCGTGCCTCCAAATTATTGTCGGGGCCTGCAGATTAGTACCAGACCACTAAAATGAATGATGAGAGGCATTTGGACACCGTGGAACTCAAATATCCGATCAACCTGATGGGGGCAGAAGGCGGCGGCGAAAAGGGCGATGTCGTGACACGTGACGGTGAATTTCTTGGAGCATGGTCCTTCGAGAAGAACGAAGCCGAGGAGACGGGCATTTTTCATTTTACCGCTGACGGTGAAGTGGAACCGACGTTCTCCGAGAGCGTCCCGGTCTTGACGAGCGGAATGCTCACAGGTCTGGCGATGAGCAATTTGTGCCGATCCATACGAGACTGGCACGACGGGCAATCCTAGTTTGCGCCTCGGCGTCATGCACTATTGGGCAAACCCGGCGGGTTGCCCCGCCGGGCCTTGGGGAGACCCCGTTCTTTTCAGAACGGGATCTCATCGTCGCGGTCGACCAGCTCGGGATTTTCATTCTCTGCCGACTTCGGGCGGCTGAGGAAGTCGACCTTCTCAGCGATAATCTCGCAGCCGTAGCGGTCGGTGCCGGTTGCGTCGGTCCACTTGGTGTAGTGGATACGGCCGTGGACGAGGACCTTCATGCCTTTTTCGCAGTGCTCGGCGACCGTCTTGCCGAGACCGTTGAAGCAGGTGATGCGGTGCCATTCGGTGTCCATGACCCGGTAGCCGTTCTCGTCGCGCATCACGCGACCTTCCGAGAGGCGCGGCCGCGAGGTGGCCAGGGTGAAGTTGGTGATCTTCGTGCCGCTTTGGGTCGAGCGCACTTCGGGCTTCTGACCGATGTTGCCGGCAAGGATGACGATGTTCTGCATGGTAAGCTCCTGTAGTTCCTGTCCCTGGGACCGTCCCTTCGACAAGACCCGGAAAAAGCCTGTCGGCTGAGGCGTGCACGGGAGACGGAACGTCGACCGGAAACCTCCAGAGGGCCGGGGTGGAGCGGGCAGCCCTGAAAGGGCAACACGGCCCGGACTGACGCGGGGTTGCGCGCCAGAGGCCGAACAGGCTTAGGGGATTGTCAGTCGAAGGGATGGCGCCGGGGATGGGAGCAACCTGGGGCTCTTGCAGAACCCGTCCTTCCTTGCCGAGGTGACAGGTTTCAAGCCAGATCAAGCAAAACGACCCTGCGGCAGACGCCAAATCTCCCCCCTGCCCTACCCGCGGTGAATTCCACTGTAGTTGCGATATCGCGACCGAACGGCTATCCCGGATCGATCATTCAGGACACGAGGTTCGCATGGCTGATTTCAATCTCGAGGCACTGTCGCTCAAGGACCTGCGGCAATTGCAGAAGGACCTGGCCAAGGCGATCTCCACTTACGAAGACCGGCAGAAGGCCGAGGCCCGCGCCAAGCTGGATGCTATCGCCAAAGAAATGGGCTACTCCCTCGCCGACCTGATCGGTGTCGAGGCGAAAACCACCCGTGCGCCCGCCGTGGCGAAATACCGTCACCCTGAGAATGCGGCTCTCACCTGGTCTGGCCGTGGCCGGAGACCGCAATGGTTCGCGGATCACATCAATGCGGGCAAAAACCTGCGTGAGCTCGCGGTCTAAGGACAGAGAAGTGGGAACGGCCAATTCGCCGGCGACAGTCAAGTGATCGCAGCCCCCCAAGGGCAGCGGTAATCGCCCATTTCGCTTGCCGACCGTCGTCGGCTCATTCTGCCGGTCGGCCGGAACGGCGGACTGGCAAAAGGCTCGTGGCCCGGAGCCCCCGCTCCGGACCTGAGCCGTCAGAGAGCCGTGGGCATCATGCCCACGGGTCAACCTCAGCGATCACTTGAACCTCGTCCCCGTCGATTTCATTGGCGGGGACGGCGCCGAAGGTTCCATCCCCTGCCTGGAAGACGACGATCGAGACCATGAGGGTAGCAGCGAGGGAGGCAGCGAAGGCGTGAGCATCTTTGCGGGACATCTGTTTGGCTCCTGTCTGGGAGGCGGGGGACCATCCCCCGCGCGACAGGACCCCGCAGGCCCGAAGACTGGCTGACATCACCGGGTGCGTTCGGGCATGCCTCGAATCCACCCGGCGGCACGGGCTCGCCCGTAGTCCGACCCCTCGCGGGTTGATCTCGAAGACGGGATTCGGGGCAAGGAAGGGAATGGCGAGCGGGGGATGGTGCCCCAACGTCAGGAGCCGATTGTCCTACTGATGCTTAGAACGCCGCCAGCCTCCCGGGCAGGCTCTTGGTTGATGGCCTCCGTCTTGAGGGATGGACCCCTTGGCGCCCCGCGATTTCGCAGGACGAGGTTCAAGTGGTCGGTGAGAGGCCGGCCGGTGAGCAGGCCCCTCACGCATTGTCCGGGCTCAGGCAGCCAGGTCCGCGCCCCCTGCCCTATCTCCGTTCTCGGCGCCGACGATTTCGAGACGGGCATTGCGATAGCCCTCCCGTGCGATCCAAAGCTCGGCCGCGGTGACGGACTCCGCCAGATGCAGCAGCTCGGTGTTGCCACCGAAGTCCAGAAGCACGCGCACCTGCCCGGGCTTCGGTTCCTCGGCCACCTCGAAGATCAGCCGACTGTCGGCCGAATGGCTTCGCATGATGGTGACTAGGATCACCCCGTCTGAGGAAAAGTTCCCCTCATGCAGCGTGAAGGTGGCTGGCGCCGTCCATGTCGGATAGGCCCGAGGCGGCTCCTTCTTTACTAGACGGCCGACGCCGTTCGAACGCTCCCAGGCAGCGAGCTTCTTGGTGAAACGCGCCGGCGGCTTGGGACTGCCGTCGGTGTAGCGGATCAGAGCTCCGAGGGGGGCTGTTTCGATTATGGTCGTTGCAGACATGATTCCTCATCCTGAATGCGAGGATTCGCATTCATCATATTGATATTGCTGTATTTTGCTAGAGGAAGGGGCGGGTTTTCCCGCCCCCCGATGGCTCAGATCACTCCGCTGCCATCATCGCTGCGGCGCTGTCCGGCAAATCGGCAGTCAGGAAGGCTGGGAGATCGGCATCTTCGGGCTGGCCCGCGTCCTCTTCCTGCCCTTCTGCGATCGCCCCACCGTCCAGTGCGACCAGATCGGCCCGGCGCAGGACCTCGGGCAACCACCCGCTTCCCTTGAGGAGCCGCTCGGCTTCAGTGGCCATCTCGCCCTTCTTCAGGTGATCGAGCAGCTGCGCGGTCCCCTCGCCCTTCGCCTCGCGCACAGCCTCGAGGATCCGGGCCTTGGGCACGCGGTTGAGATAGCCATCGACCGTCGGCTCCCAACCTGCCTCCACCATGTCGAGTTCGACTGCGCGGGCCACGAGATCGGCATGCGCCATGCGACGGGTCAGACCGCTGGCGGAGATACCCGCTCCATAGGGGTTCACCTTCTCATGGAGCGCGTTGATGCCGAAGCCGAGGCAATGCGCCAGAAGGGCCAGACGGCTGCCCTGGTCGAGCACGGCCAGATAGTCCCAGAGCGCGGCATCATCGCCGAGAGGCAGATCTGCCTCCCAGGCCGCGTGCCGCTCGTCGACCAGCTTCGCCACGACGCTGTCCTTGAGATCGGGCGCCTGCGCGGACATGTAGACGTGACGCACGGAGGCCTCGAGACAGCTGCCCGAAGCAGAGGAGGTGCGGAAGGTGTCCGCCACCAGTTTCAGAAGCAGCAGCGTCAGCGCCACGTCGGGCGAACGCCCGATGGCCTCGCGCAGCGCCAGTGTCCGATGGGCCGTCAGTTCCATGACCAGCCGCTCGGGCAGGGGCTTCAGCGCGCCGTCGTCCTCATCCTCGGAAAGCTCCGTGCCGATCGGCTGACCACCCGAAGTGATGATGGTGCCGCCGACAGAGGTCCCCGAGGGGTTCCAGCTGGAACCACCCACTTCAGTCCCCTGCCCCATTACATCTGCGCCATCGCCACCCTGGACCGCGGTCTCCTCGCGCGAATCGTCCTCGGGCCGGACATAGCCGCGATAGACCGCAAGGCTGCCATCTCGATCCAGCGTCACGAAGACGCCCGCGCGCCCGACCTCGGCCGGGTCGTAGATCAGCGGCCGCTGCTCGAGCGTCTCCATCGCGGTCTCGAGCTGACCAAGCCGCTCATCGATCTCCTCGGGGCATTCGTCCTGACCGGAATACTCCTCCTCCAGAGCGCGATATTCGGCGAGGAGCACCGCATGGGCCGCGCTTTCCTCGTCGGTCATCGGAGAGGGATCACCGGCCAGACGCCGCAGACCGTGGCTGTAGCCATAGGGCAGGTCCGTCGCCACCTCGATCCACTTCCAGCCCTCGGAAGCAAGAGCTTCGGCTTCGGACTTGAGCTTTTCGGCGACCAGCCGGTCCAGAAGTGCAGGGTCCTCGAGCCAGCCACCGTCATCGCCCTGGAAGAGATCACGCAGCACGACACCGCCCGCCGTCTCATAGGCGTCGACACCGACGAAGACCGCGCGACGATCCAACGCCCGCACCGAGGACTCGGTCAACATCCGGCGGATGGCGTAGGGCTCCTTGTTCCAGGAGTTTTTCACCGCGTCCCAGACCTGCACCTGACGCGCATGATCCGGGTTCACCGTGAAGGCCATCAGCTGTTCCAGCGTCATGCCGTCCTCGGCATAGACCTCGAGCAGGGCAGGGGCCACGGAGGCGAGCTTCAGCCGCTGCTTGACGATCTGCGGCGTCACGAAGAACGCCGCAGCAATCGCCTCTTCGCCCTGACCCTTTTCGCGCAAAGCTACGAAGGCGCGGAATTGATCCAGCGGGTGCAGGGCGACGCGCTGCATGTTCTCCGCCAGCGAGTCATCCTCGGCGAGGATCTCCGACGCAGCGTCCCGCACGATGCAGGGGATCGGCGCGATCTTCGCCAGCCGCTTCTGCTTCACCAGCAGCGACAGTGCCTGGAAGCGGCGGCCACCGGCCGGGATTTCGAACGTGCCGGTCTCGACCCCATCGGCATCGAGCACAGGTCGGACGTTCAGGCTCTGCAGAAGCCCACGGCGGGCGATGTCTTCGGCCAGTTCCTCGACGGAGACGCCTGCCTTGATGCGACGCACGTTGGACTGGCTCAGCACGAGCTTGTTGAAGGGGACGTCCCGCGAGGGGGACAGGGTGATTTTCTGGGCAACGTTCGCCATCAGATCTTCTCCACGACGGGCGCCGGAAGCCACTCTCCCGATCTCAACTCCCGTCACCCCTCAAATCCCCAATCTTTCCCTCTCTTCGTCGATCTTGACCGCGGTCAAGTAGTGCAAGTGGCATGCCTTACGTGCGGAGGATCTTTTCGAAGTATGCCTCGGGCTGCCTGATCATTTCACCTTTTCCCAACAGATAGTCCAAGATCAGGAGAAGCCGTCCGGCCCCGGCCTTCTGGAGACCACGCATCAGCTTTTCTTGGTGTATTCTAAGCAATCGACCGATGTCGAAGAGGATGCGGTTGAAGGCCTCGCCGGTTCGTGGCGGGTCTGGGAAGAAGCCCGCGACATGTGAAAAGTCCGTCCAAGCCATTCTTGCAGGGTCCCGGTTCATGGTCGCTGCCCCAACGCTTTGGGAATCGATGGTCTGCTTCACGTGCGTGTCTTTCTTTATATGTTCTTTTTTTATTGACTCTATCTGCCGGTCATTTTGTCCGTTCTTGGCGGACATTTCGCTCCCGCACTCACGGCTGAGGGTTTGGTCCTGCGATTGCACTTGGTCCGCATGGGCGCTTGAATCGTGGCACTCTCCGTAGCTCGGCTTGGCGTTGGCTCCGAGCTCGCGGAGACCAGCGATGATCTGCAAGACTGTGTCGGCAGTCAGGGTTGCTCGACGAAGCAGGTTTCGGATCGTTTCCAGTGAAGCCAACCCAGCGTCATTGAGTTGTTCGTCCTGAAGGAGGGACGCGCGCAGCGCTAGGGCTTCTGCCTTGAGGGAGCGCAGGCGTTCACGCTCTTCCGTGACCTTCGATGCTCTGGCTGCGAGAGCGTCGTGGCTCTGCAGTAGCGGACCTAAGTCGATCCCAAACGCATCCCTGATGATGCCTCCATAGCGGAGAGGGAAGCGTTTCCCGTTCGCTGAACTCTTTCGCTGGATGAGTCTCGCAACCTCAAGGCGCCCCAGGCAGCGGCGAAGCGTTCTCTCATCGATGCCGTTTGCGCGCTCTGATAAAGAGGCGTTGGAAGGGAACACAACGGTCAGTTCACCAGAGTTGGGGCTCTGATCGCGCGGGAGAAAGCTGATGAGCGCTGCCAGTACGGTGACGTCGTTGCTCGTAAGGTTCAGGTCTTTCCGAAGAACCCGAACCGGCCCCAGAAGCTCGTAGGGGTTAGGGCAGGCAATAGCTGCCTGGTCCGCCAAGGCGGTTCGTGCTTGAGTGACATGTCTCATAGTGTTTCGGAAGAAAAAGCTTCCCCGGTCACCGCTAGCGGTGTTGAACTCGATTCGTTTTGGGGGTATCAATCAGGTGTCGAGACTGATTGAGGCCCTTCGGAAGCACCGCTTTCGGGGGGTCTTTCCTTTTCT
>JAIUNP010000087.1 GCA_020161975.1 Pseudomonadota bacterium | reverse complement strand
CGCCTTTGCTGCTGCGAGATTGGCGGCAACCTCGCGCGGGCCGCGCGGGCCAAGAGCATATTCCAGTCCGCGTTCGTCGATATCGGCCGGCATGACCTCGACCGGAATCGCACAGGCCTTGATGAGGGCACGGCGGATGGCGCTGCCGGAGGCCAGGATCAGCGGGGTCTCGCCGGACCAGAGCCTGCCGTCGTCACTCATTGGGCTATCATCGCCAGGCGATGCTGCTTGTAAAGATCGAGGATCGCCGCGGCCGTTTCCTCGATGGACCTGCGCCCGACGTCAATGACCGGCCAGTTGTTGCGTTCGAAGATGCGGCGGGACTGGGCGATTTCCTCGGCTACCGAGGACTTGTCGACATAGGCGCTGTCGTCATCCGCAGCGTTAAGGGAGAGCAGCCGATTTTGCCGGATCTGGACAATCCGTTCGGGGCTCGCCACCAGCCCGACGATCAGCGGCCGCGTCAGCGTCTTGAGAAGGTCGGGCAATGGAATGCCGGGCACCATCGGAACATTCGCGGTCTTGATGCCGCGATTGGCGAGGTAGATGCTGGTCGGAGTTTTCGACGTGCGGCTGACACCAACGAGGATCACATCAGCCTGATCGATACCGTCCGTCAGTTGGCCATCGTCGTGCAGCATCGTGAAATTCAACGCATCGATGCGGCGGAAATACTCAGCGTTGAGCATGTGCTGGGCGCCGGGACGGGGCGTCGTGGCAATGCCGAGATAGGACTGAAAGAGCGTATGCACCGGTTCCAGAACAGACAGGCAGGGACAGCCCGACTCGCGACAGGCAATTTCGAGCCGGTCAGCGATGGAGCGATCAACAAGGGTGTAGAGGACCAGACCCGGCGTCTGGTCGATTTCCTGAAGCACCCGGTCGAGCTGGTTGGAATTCCTCACGAGCGGATAGATGTGCTCGATCGCTGAAATGCCCTGATACTGCGCGCTTGCAGCGCGACTGACCGCAAGGAGCGTCTCGCCGGTGGAATCAGACACAAGGTGAAGATGGAAGAAACTGCGGCCCATGGTTCACCTTTGCCAGAGCGGCGGGTTGTGGACAAGCGTTGGGAATCAGTGGAGCCCGGCTCTGTCAAGCCCTGTTGGCGCCATGTCCGGTGTTGGCAAAGGTGGGAAACAGTTCTTTGCCATCAACAGGAGACCACCCCGGGAGGGGATTTCAGGATTGATTGAGGATAACCTGGCACTCGTGATTTTCCGCATCGAATGCCCGCGCAGAGACCGGAATTTCCGAGGATATTCAGGAGATGCGACTCTATGGCTGCTCGTTTGGCTGTTGAAAACCGGTGCAAAACGAGTCACGACGGATTCGCCTCCATCCAGGAGTCATAACAAACAAAGAGAATCTCTTGTCTTTCCAGATGACCGGAAAACCAAAGCGCCGTGGATTGTTCATCGATACGCTGAAAGGCGACGTCGCTCCCCAACCACCAATGTGGCTGATGCGGCAGGCCGGGCGCTATCTGCCGGAGTACAAGGCGATCCGGGCAACGGCGTCTTCCTTCATCGATTTTTGCTATAATCCTGATCTTGCGACGGAAGCGACGCTTCAACCGATCCGACGGTTTGATTTCGATGCCGCGATCCTTTTTTCAGATATTCTCGTCGTTCCCGATGCGCTGGGCCAGACAGTGCGCTTTGCTGAAGGTGAAGGGCCAAGGCTCTCCCCGCTCGTCAGCCCGGAGGATTGTGGTTTCCTCAACGATGAGATTGATCTTGAGCGGTTGGCTCCGGTGTTCGAGACCGTGCGTGGCGTTCGGGCAGAGCTTTCTGATGACAAGACCCTGATCGGCTTTTGTGGTGCGCCCTGGACCGTTGCGACCTACATGATCGCAGGGCGGGGGACGCCCGATCAACGACCAGCGCGAATGTTCGCCTACGCCCATCCTGAGGCCTTTCAGCGGCTGATCGACCGGCTTGTCGATGCAAGTGTGCGGTATCTTGTGGCGCAGTTCGAGGCAGGTGTGGATTGCGTCCAGATTTTCGACAGCTGGGCCGGTGTTTTGCCGCGCGCTGAATTTGATTCCTGGTGCGTTGCGCCGGCGGTTGAGATTGTCCGGAGGGTTCGCGCCATCGTGCCCGGCGCGCCGATCATTGGTTTTCCGCGCGGCGCCTCGACATCACTTTCAGAGTACGCGACCAAGACGGGTGTGGATGGAATCGGGATCGATACAGCGGTTGACCTTGGCTTTGCGGCAAAGACGGTTGATCGCAGCGTCACGATCCAGGGAAATCTCGATCCGCTCGTATTGATCAATGGCGGGGCGGCGCTCGATGCAGCAGTTGACCGCATTCTCGAAGCTGCTGACAGGCGTCCGCATATCTTCAATCTTGGACATGGGATTCTGCCTGAAACACCGATTGCCCATGTCGAACAACTGGTCAGACGGGTGCGGGGGATATGATGACGGTGGATGCTGTACATCTCTGGGTGAAGAGCCTGCATGTCATGGCGGTCATTTCATGGATGGCCGGCATGTTCTATCTGCCGCGTCTTTTCGTCTATCATGTCGATGCCCCGAACGGCTCGGTTCAGTCCGAGACCTTCAAGGTGATGGAGCGGCGGCTTCTGCGGGCCATTATCAATCCGGCGATGATCGTGGCCTGGCTCACCGGACTCTGGATGGCCTGGTATGTGTTCCACATGAAGGGGGGCTGGCTGCACGCCAAGCTCTTCATCGTTTTCATCTTCCTGTCAGGCTTTCACGGATTGCTGGCGCGGTGGCGCAAGGACTTTGCGGCGGACCGGAATGTTCGCAGCGCGCGATTCTACCGGATTGCGAATGAGGTTCCGACAGTGATCATGGTGATCGTGGTCATTCTGGTGATCGTCAAGCCGTTCTGATCATGAGTCGCTGAAATCGCGCTTGTCGCATTTCGGAATCAGGAGTATGGGCAGGGCGTTCAAGTGACGGTGTGCCCCCTTTCTGCGGCGTATTGTCGAACGATCAGCCCCTGTCTGTTCCCCCTGGCGGATCGTTCTTTTTCCTCCCCCCTCCCCGACTGGCTGCGACAAGACGGCCACGGGACCTAGTTGTGAAGGATCTCGCACGATGCGGGAAATCAAGCTCCAGGACCTCAAGGCGAAGTCTCCCACCGAATTGCTCGGCTTTGCCGAGGAGGTCGAGGTGGAAGGCGCCAGCACCATGCGCAAGCAGGAGCTGATGTTCGCCATTCTCAAGCAACTCGCCTCCCGTGAAGTTGAGATCATCGGCGAGGGCGTTGTGGAGGTGCTTCAGGACGGGTTCGGGTATTTGCGTTCGCCGGATGCGAATTATCTCGCCGGGCCGGACGACATCTACATCTCGCCGTCGCAGATTCGGCGTTTCGCGCTTCGAACCGGAGATACCGTCGAGGGGCAGATCCGCAGCCCACGGGAAGGGGAACGGTATTTTGCACTGCTCAAGGTCAACAAGATCAACTTCGAGGATCCGGAGAAGGCCCGGCACAAGGTTCATTTTGACAACCTGACGCCGCTCTATCCCAACGAGCGGATCCGGCTTGAAATCGAGGATCCGACACGCAAGGATCTGACCGGGCGTGTGATCGACATAGCAGCGCCGCTTGGCAAGGGGCAACGCTGTCTGATCGTGGCGCCGCCCCGCGTTGGCAAAACGATCATGCTGCAGAATATCGCGCGGGCGATCACGACGAATCATCCTGAGTGTTTTCTCATTGTGCTGCTGATCGACGAGCGACCGGAAGAAGTCACGGACATGCAGCGCTCGGTCAAGGGCGAGGTCGTGTCATCGACCTTCGACGAGCCGGCAACGCGCCATGTGGCCGTGGCAGAGATGGTTATCGAAAAAGCCAAACGCTTGGTTGAACATGGCCGCGATGTTGTGATCCTGCTCGACAACATCACCCGTCTTGGCCGCGCTTACAACACGGTGGTGCCGTCTTCCGGGAAGGTGCTGACCGGTGGTGTCGACGCCAATGCGCTGCAGCGGCCAAAGCGGTTCTTCGGCGCCGCCCGCAATATCGAGGAGGGTGGTTCGCTGACCATCATCTCGACCGCTCTGATCGATACCGGCAGCCGCATGGATGAAGTGATCTTTGAAGAGTTCAAGGGCACCGGCAACTCGGAGATCATTCTTGATCGGAAGGTTTCCGATAAGCGTGTGTTCCCGGCCATCGACATCACGCGTTCGGGCACCCGCAAGGAGGAGTTGCTGGTGGCGCCGGACATTCTCAAGCGGATGTATGTGCTGCGGCGCATTCTCAATCCGATGGGGACGGTCGATGCCATCGAGTTCCTGATCGACAAGCTGAGCAAGACCAAGCAGAACTCGGAGTTCTTCGATTCCATGAACACACGGGATTGATGAGGCAGCGCCCGATTCGAGTCGTCTCCGCAACGGTTCGCGGCGTGAGTTCGGGAATGGTGACATGGCGCTGATGTCCGGCGATACCATTTTTGCGCCTGCAACAGCGCCGGGCCGCGCGGCTCTCGCCATCGTCCGTCTGTCGGGGCCACAGGTTCGATTCGCGCTCGAAACACTCGCAGGATCAGTGCCGGAGGCGCGGCGGGCGTCGCTGCGGGCGATCCGGTCAGGACCGTCCGGTGATCTCATCGATCGCGGGATTGTCTTGTTCTTTCCCGCACCCGCCAGTCAAACCGGCGAAGATTGCGCGGAGTTTCAGGTCCATGGCGGGCGCGCGGTTGTTGCGGCCCTGGTGAAAGCACTGGGTGATCTGCCCGGCTTGAGAGCAGCAGAGCCAGGAGAATTCGCGCAACGCGCTCTGCTGAACGGTCGAATGGATCTGCTCGATCTTGAGGCTTTAGCTGATCTCATCGATTCGGAAACGGAATTTCAACGTCAGCAGGCGACGGGTAGCGGTTTGCTCCTGCGCGAGGTTGCCGAGCGATGGCGGCAGTCGCTGCTTGATATTCGCGCTGATCTTGAGGCTGCCATCGACTTTTCTGATGAAGATGATGTGGCCCGTGGTTTTGTGTCGGGCGTGAACGGGTTGCTTGAAGCGCTCATTGAGGACATGCGCCGCGTTCTGTCTACCGCGGCTCGGGGCGAGAGAATGCGGGACGGCTACCGGGTTGCGTTGATGGGTGAGCCAAATTCCGGAAAGTCATCGCTGCTGAATGTGCTGGCCGGGCGGGACGTCGCCATTGTCTCGGACAAGGCCGGGACGACCCGGGACCGTATCGATGTGTTTCTCGATCTTGGAGGTTTTCCCGTCGTAGTGAGTGACACCGCTGGTGTTCGGGAGAGCAGTGATGAGATCGAAAGGGAAGGGATCCGGCGGTCCTTTGTTGCGGCGAGCGAAGCTGATTTGATACTGTGGCTTCACGCTCGGGATGGCGGCAGTCTGGTTCTTCCGGAAACGATCGGGCCAGCAGTTCGGATTGTTGAAACGAAGGGCGATCTTGCTAACGATTGTTCGGTGCGCGCTGACATTTGGGCGACGACTTCGGTACTGGACAGGGGCAGCATTGATCGGTTGATCGAGAAAATGACTGCTGAGATTGCCCGAATTGGACGTCTTGGAGAGCCGGCGTTAATCACGCGTGAACGCCAACGTCACGGTGTCGCGATGGCATTGACGGCGCTGCGCTGCGCCTTAAGCGATGGCGGTGAGCCAGAGTTGTGTGCCGAGAGTGTCAGGCGCGCATCGGTGGCGCTTGAGCGCTTGCTTGGACGCCTGGATGTCGAGGATGTTCTCGGTGCAATCTTCTCGCGATTTTGCATTGGGAAATGACTGGACCGTATGTTTCACGTGAAACATGAGGTCGATTCATTGACGATACGACTAGTCGCGTGCTCGCCATTTGACGCAGGCGCAATTTCACCTTAGACGACGCGGCTTCTGCCATGCGGTATGGATCGAGCATGATTGCCGGCACAGTTAGAAATTATGATGTGGTTGTGATCGGCGCTGGTCACGCAGGTGTCGAGGCAGCAGCTGCTGCCGCACGAATTGGCGCGCGGGTTGCGCTGATCACACTGTCGGTCTCCAATCTCGGCATGATGTCCTGCAATCCTGCGATTGGAGGGCTTGGCAAAGGTCATCTTGTTCGGGAAGTCGATGCACTGGATGGCCTGATGGGACGTGTCGCCGACCTTGGCGGTATTCAGTTCCGGGTGTTGAACCGTCGGAAGGGGCCGGCCGTGCGTGGCCCGCGCGCCCAGGCTGATCGGGTCCGCTATCGCCGGGCGATGTGCGATGCCGTGGCCGCTCAGGAAGGTCTTACGCTGATTGAAGGCGAGGTTATCGACCTCGACCTCGCGCGTGACCGTGTGCATGGGGTGGTTCTGGCTGATGGTCAGCGGGTGAAGGCCGGCGCGGTTGTGATCACCACCGGTACGTTTCTGGGAGGTGAAATTCATATCGGAGATCAGCGGATTCCGGCGGGCCGAATGGGCGAAAGCCCGAGCATTGCGTTGGCGGCCCGATTTCGTGAAGCCGGGTTCTCGCTGGGTCGGCTCAAGACGGGAACGCCACCGCGCTTGGACGGGCGAACAATTGCCTGGGACGAGTTGGAGCTCCAGTACGGAGATTCGGATCCGGAACCGTTTTCTGTTCTGTCGGATGCAACCCTGTCTTCGCAGATTGCCTGTGGTATCACCCGAACCACCGGTGCTGGACATCGTTTGATTGAACAGAACCTTCATCGATCAGCGATGTATGGCGGCCATATTGTAGGGCGCGGCCCGCGCTATTGTCCGTCGATTGAGGACAAAATCGTGCGTTTCGGCGAACGGGATGGGCATCAGATTTTTCTGGAGCCTGAAGGCATCGATAGCATATCCGTTTATCCGAATGGCATCTCCACATCTTTGCCCGCGGAGGTGCAGGCTGCCTTTATCGCGACCATTCCGGGCTTGGAGAGAGCGGGAATCCTGCAACCCGGCTATGCGATCGAGTATGACTATCTTGACCCAAGGGCCTTGTTTGCGACGCTGGAAACCAAGCGGATTCAGGGATTGTTTCTTGCTGGCCAGATCAATGGAACCACGGGATATGAGGAGGCGGCGGCCCAGGGTGTGTTGGCCGGGATCAATGCGGCGCGACGTTCAGGGGGTGAGGAGCCCGTGACATTCGAGCGCAGTACATCTTATATCGGCGTCATGGTTGATGACCTTGTGACGCGGGGGGTGAGTGAGCCCTACCGGATGTTTACCTCCCGCGCCGAGTATCGCCTCATTCTACGCGCAGACAATGCGGATCAGCGACTGACGGATTTCGGTATCCAGCTTGGGTGCGTTGGCGAACGGAGGGTCGGCTTTCATCGGAAATGGATGGACAATCTTCATGGGGCCATCGCGTGTCTGAAGGCGATCGAATTGACCCCGACAGAGATTCGTTCACATGGGATCGACGTCAATCTCGACGGGCAGCGACGGTCGATTTTCGATCTGCTGTCGCTTCCCTCCGTGGACCTGCCCCGCCTTGCCGTGTTCCACCCGGGGATTTTGGGGTGGTCGAATCGAGTGCGTGAGGCCGTGACTACGGAAGCGAAATACGCAGTTTATCTTGCCCGACTTGAGGATGATATTGCGCGCGCAGAGCGGGATCGCGCGCTGGATATTCCCGCGACGCTTGATTACGACTCTGTTGCCGGGCTTTCGCGCGAGCTCCAACTCAAGCTAATTTCGATTCGCCCCCGAACTATTGATCAGGCACATCGGATCGAAGGCATGACACCCGCAGCACTGGCCCTGATCGCTGCGCATGCGCGGCGCCTCCGGACTGGGAACGCGTTGGAATCCGGTATGGAAGAAGGTATTGCCGGGCATGGATGACCGCGCCCGATTTTTCGCAGTTTGCGATGTTTCACATGAAACAATGCAGGATATCGATGCCTATGTCCGACTGCTGATCAAGTGGCAGGCGCGCATCAACCTTGTCGGCCCCGCTACTTTGGATACGCTTTGGTCGCGGCACATACTCGACTCCTACCAGCTCATCTCACTGATTCCGGATTCTGCGACGCGAATTGTTGATCTTGGCTCAGGCGGGGGGCTTCCTGGCCTGATCGTGGCCATTGCTATGAAGGCACGGGGACGCGGCCGCGTGACTCTCGTTGAAAGCAATGGAAAGAAGGCGAGCTTTCTCCGGATTGTGATTCAGTCTCTGGACCTACCCGCAACCGTATGTCAGCAACGCATCGAGACGGCGGTTTCGACACTTGGCCCCACCGATGTCGTGACGGCCCGGGCGCTGGCGGGGCTTGAACAGCTCTTGTCGTGGTGCGCTCCGCTGTTGAAAACAGGGTCAGTCGGCCTATTTCACAAGGGGCGTGATCTGGACAAAGAGATCGTGGAAGCGGCAATATCCTGGCGCTTCACTGCGCTACGCCAGCCGAGCATTGTGGAACAGGAATCGTGGATTGTTCAGGTCATGGATCTGGCGCCACGGTGAAATTCGAAATGCCAACGAAGAGATTGATATGACCGACGCCAGAATTCTTGCGATCGCCAATCAAAAGGGCGGGGTGGGTAAGACAACGACGACGATCAATCTTGGAACCGCGCTGGCTGCGATCGGCGAGAAGGTTCTGATTGTCGATCTCGACCCTCAGGGCAATGCTTCCACCGGGCTCGGTATTCCCCAGAATGCGCGCAACTGCTCGACCTATGATGTTCTGTCAGGTGATGCGCGACTTGCCGAAGCCATTCAAGGAACAGCAGTGCCGCGTGTTTATCTGGCCCCGTCCACGCTGGATCTTCTGGGGGCAGAACTTGAGCTTGCGTCCCAGAAAGATCGCGCGCTGCGGTTGAAGTCCGCGATCCGGGCCTACCAGGATGCTGAAGCCGAGCCCTTCACTTACATTCTTATTGATTGTCCGCCCTCGTTCAACCTGCTGACGATCAATGCGATGGCGTCTGCAGATGCTGTCCTTGTGCCACTGCAATGCGAATTCTTTGCGCTCGAAGGCCTCAGCCAGTTGCTCAAGACGGTCGAACAGGTTCGAGCAGGTCTCAATCCCAGCCTGATTATCCATGGCATCGTGCTGACGATGTTCGATCCGCGAAACAATCTTGCCAATCAGGTCATCTCCGATGTCCGGCAGATTCTCGGTGAGAAGGTCTATCAGACGGTCATTCCGCGCAATGTGCGGGTCTCCGAGGCGCCTTCACACGGCAAGCCCGTGCTGCTTTATGATCTCAAATGCGCCGGAAGCCAGGCCTATCTTCGACTGGCCTCGGAAGTCATTCAACGTGAACGTCGCCTCCGGGCGGCCTGAAACCCATCTTTCGATTCAGGACCGAAACCATGGCTGATGATACACAACGACAGAGATTGGGGCGTGGACTGGCTGCATTGATCGGGGAAGCGGGTGGCACGGAAGCCGCGCCGGACCGGTCGCATCGGCAAAGGCGGGTTCCGATCGATCTGCTGCGGGCCAATCCCAACAACCCGCGCCGCGTCTTTACGGAGGTCGAGCTTGAGGAATTGACGGCCTCGATCCGTGAGAAGGATATCCTCCAACCGATCATCGTCCGGCAGGTCGCAGGCGCGACTGATCAATATGAGATCATTGCGGGTGAGCGGCGCTGGCGTGCCGCGCAGCGCGCCGGGCTGCATGATGTCCCGGTTGTTGTTGTTGTTGCGGACGACCGTCAGGCGCTGGAACTTGCGATCATCGAGAATGTGCAGCGTGCCGATCTCAATGCGCTCGAAGAGGCGCGGGGATACGAAAATCTGATCGCGCAGTTTGGCTATACCCAGCAGGACTTGTCCCGTGTGGTTGGCAAGAGTCGCAGCCACATTGCAAATACCCTGAGGCTGACGCGTTTGCCGGAACCTGTGAAGTCGATGGTGACGGATGGGCGGGTTTCTCCGGGGCATGCCCGCGCCCTGCTGTCCGTCGCCGATCCTGAATCGGTTGCGAAACGGATTGTGGCGCAGGGACTGACCGTTCGCGATGTCGAGCGCATCGCGCAAGTCGAAGCGGAGACGAACGAAGCCCAACCGGCTCGGGTGAAACCGGAAAAGGACGCGGATACGCGAGCGCTTGAAAAAGCCCTTGCCGATGTCCTTGGGATGCATGTTGTGATCGACCACAAGGGGCAGGGCGGCGCGCTGAGCATCCGCTACCGGACGCTCGAACAGCTTGACGGATTGTGTCGACGCCTGCGTGGCCAGACCTGAGGAGTCCAGAGCCAACGCCCTGGATCTGCTTCGGCCAACGCGTGGATTTGTGCTGTTCGCTAGACTGTCAGCGGCGGCTATCGGGTTCCGTTAGGCGATACCGTGAAAACGGATTGTGCGGTGGGCCGATCCGTTCACCTCGGCGTGCCAATCCTTCGCGCTGCCGGGCCGGGATCGATCGGTCGAGCTCTGGACGAAGGTGATATCGACGGTCGTATCGGTCCATTTGAGGCTGATCGCGAGGTTCACCGCATCGCCATTCCGGAAGTTCCAGCTTTGACCATCGTCCTCGAAGTGCTGGCCGGAACCCACACCGCTGCCCGGAGGCAGCGCGAGATAAAGCCGACGGGCGGGGGCATCGTGCGGTTTGATGTCCGGCGTCGTGCTGGCGAGTACGAGCGCGGTGCCGGCACGAATGAATATCGGCGGATAGCCAAGGTCAGCGGCGACTGTGACAGATTGCCCGCCTCGATGGATCGTTCCCGTGTGATATTCAACCCAGCCCATGGCGGTCTTGGGGAGATACTGGCTCTTTTGGCGGGCGCCTTCCGTCACAACGGGAGAAAACAGGACATTCGGGCCAAGCATCATGGCGTCCTGATCGGCGTAGGTGGCGGGATCATCCGGAAAATCGTGGCAAAGCGGGCGGATGATCGGTTCGCCGGCGATGTGATAGCGGTGGGCCAGCGTATAGATCAGCGGCAGGAAGGTTGTCCGGAGATTGAGCGCAGTGCGGATCGCCGGCAGCACGTCGGGGTAGAGCCAGGGAACGGTGGCTGCTGTCCAGTCCGGAGCAACGTCCGGCTTCCATGAGTTCATCAGCGCGCGCGGGTGCAGGACCATCATTTCAATGAAGCGGCACAGAAGTTCGGGGCCTGGACGCGGGCCGGTAAAGCCGCCGATATCGTGACCGACGTTCGATTGACCGGAGAGCGCGAGCGAGAGTCCGTTCTGCAGGTTCCATTTCAGCGTGTGCCAAGAGGTCGCATTGTCGCCGGTCCAGGTTTCTCCATAGCGCTGGATGCCCATCGGGCCGGCGCGGCTGATGGTGTAGGGCCTGAGGCCGGGTTCGCGGCGCTGGCTCGCCTCGAAGGTGGCGCGGGTCATCAACAAGGCGTGGAGTGGCCGGATAGCGGTGGCATCCAGTGGCGAACCGAAGCCGGTCGCAACCGAATCCTCGCGGCCCACCTCGTATTCGTTGTTATCATTCCAGCCTGCCGTGAAGCCGACATCGAGGACCTTTTTTTCAAATCTCTGCTGCCACCAACGGATCGTGTCCGGGTTCGTGAAATCGAGATAGGAGCCCATGCCGTCCCAGAACTGCTCGACGACCGGTCGACCACGGCTGTCTTTGATGTAGCCGCCGTTGCCGGCAACCTCGGCATAGTCCGGGTGGTCATCAATCATCACAGGCTTGAGGTTGGCCACGGTCGGCAGATCCATGGCCTTCAGCTTGGCAAAGAGCGCTTGCGGTTCGGGAAACTTCGCCCTGTTCCAGGTGAAGACATAGCGTCGCTTGCCACGACTCGAATAACCGGAGCCGAAATGAATCGAACTGATCGGGATTCCTTCTGCGCGGCAGCGATCCGCAAAGGCGGCGATCACGGCCTGGCCGTTGGTATCATCGGCATGATGCATGGTGGTGAAAGCGAAACCGAAGCTCCAACGCGGGGGCAATACGGGACGCCCGGTGAGCAGCGTGAAACGGCGTGTGACAGCGGCCAGGTCCGGCCCGGCGACCAGCCAGAGATCCATCCCCGGTTCGTCCAGCTCCACGTACCGATAGATGCCGTGATAATTCGAGCGTTCAGCGCCAAGATCGAAGGTCTGCTCGGCGAGACTATCGTAGAAGAGCCCGCCGGTGATGCCGCCCGATTGTACGGCCATGTAGGGGATGTGCTTGTAGAATGGATCGCCGATTTCCGCGTCATAGCCCAGCGCATCGAGCTGGAGGACGCGATAGCGTCTGCCGGTGCGATCCAGCGGACCGGACTTGTCACCGAGGCCGAAATGGCGATCGGCCGCGTTGCGGATCTGGAAATGGCGCAGGCGCCGGCCGTGGTCGGCGAGGGCAAATCCGCCAGTGCCGCGGTCGGCGATCCAGGGGTGCCAGGCGCCATCCTTATGCTGTTCGACGGCAAGGCGCAGCGGATCTCCGGTGAGGGTGACGCGGAACTGTCCGGCGGTCAGGATTGTGGCGCCATCCATTTCGTTGATGGCAATCTTCGGTGGGGTGAACCCATCCAAGGCCTCGCGCGATCGCCCCTCCCATGGGGTGTCGCCGTCGGGCGCAATCATCCACGTCCGGTCCACCGGCAGGCCCGTCGCCGGTTCCAGCACGATCCGCAGCAGGGCTTCGTCCATGGCC
>JAIUNP010000086.1 GCA_020161975.1 Pseudomonadota bacterium | reverse complement strand
GGTTTACACCCGCCGAAGCCGACCGCCTGCGCCGCAGCCTTGCCACGTTCAAGCGCATGGGCACCATCGGTTCGTTCCGCAACCGCTTCATCTCGGGCATGCTGGAACGCGGCTATGACGCGGATTTCGCCGCCCGCTGTTTCGCCCAGATCGAAGGCTTCGGCAGCTACGGCTTTCCCGAAAGCCATGCCGCCAGTTTCGCCCGGCTGGTCTATATCTCGGCCTGGCTGAAGTGCCATCACCCGGCGGTCTTCACCTGCGCGCTGCTGAACTCGCAGCCCATGGGCTTCTACGCGCCCGCCCAGCTTGTGCGGGATGCCCGCGATCATGGGGTGGAAGTGCGCCCGGTCTCGGTCAACCATTCGGTCTGGGACTGCACGCTGGAGCTGCGCGCCGACGGGGCGCTGGCGCTGCGTCTGGGGTTCCGCCAGATCAAGGGCCTGCGCGAAGAGGACGCCAGCTGGATCGCCGCCGCCCGCGGCAACGGCTATCCCGATGTCGAAAGCCTGTGGCGCCGCGCGGGCGTGCATCCCGATACGCTGGAGCGGCTGGCCGAAGCCGATGCCTTCGCGCCCTTGGGCCTCTCCCGCCGCGACGCCCTGTGGTCCGCCAAGGCGCTGAAGGCCCCGGCGCCCCTGCCGCTGTTCGGCGCGGATGGCGAAGGCGGGGTGGAACCCGTGGTCTCACTGCCGTCGATGACCCTGGGTCAGGAGGTGATTGAGGACTACCTCTCGCTGCGGCTGTCGCTGCGGGCGCATCCGATGGAGCTGCTGCGTCCGCGCTTGCCTGAAAGCCTGGCCCACGACCGCCTCCCTCAGGCCAGAGGCCGCATCACTGTCACCGGCCTTGTCATCACCCGCCAACGTCCCGGCACCGCCTCCGGCGTGATCTTCCTGACACTGGAGGATGAGACGGGCACGGCCAATGTGGTGATCTGGAAGCGCGTCTATGAGACCTTCCGCAAGGCGGTGATCGCCGGGCGCCTATTGCGGGTGACAGGCCGGATCGAGCGCGACGGGCCTGTGGTCCATCTCATCGCTGAGCGGGTCGAGGATGTCTCGACCCTGCTGACGACCCTTGGCCGCCCGGTGATGATCGCCTCGAACGACGGCCGCGCCGATGAGGTGAAACGCCCCGCCGGAGGCAGCCTCCGCTCCACCGCCCACCATCCGCGCGAGCAGGCGAAGAGGCTGTTTCCAAGCCGGGATTTCCACTGACACTGCGATGTGCAGACTTTGACCTCCGATCGATCCCAGGATGCTGCCGTTCCCCGATTCCCGCCCGGAGCCACCAGATCATCCAAAGAAGCACGCTGATCTGCTGATTACAGCTTTGCCAGGTGATCGAGGATCACCCGCATCTGCGCCGACGAAGTGAGGGTGAAACGCACCAGATCGGCATGGGCGAGATCGCGCATGGACTTGAGGGCAGCGTGACGGCCATAAAACGGCTTTTTCCCGTCCTCAGGCGTTTGATACAAAGATGACGCCAAGTAGAGGCGAAATTCGATGTCCTCATCCATCAGGTCCCGGGCGAAGCGGCGTTCCACCCATAGACAGCACTTGGTCTCCTCACTTTTCTCGAACATCAGGCCGATGCGTTCGCCACTGGCGGATCGCAGTAAGTATCGCGCGGCAAGCTTTCCCTGATGCCCGGCGGGATGCTCGACTGCCATACTGTCGAGCAGCGCCAGACAGGCCGCTTTCAGTTCCTCGCGCGACATCATTACAGACGTCATGCAGCCGCGCCCCCAACCAGCGCGAGCAGTCGCTTGCGGATCAGCTTTTCCCGCTCGCGCACGAATTCCGGAAGCTGGAGAACATCGCACAGATCCAGTCGTTCCGGGATCATGTGCTGATCGTAGAAGTCGATATGGCGACCGGTGATCCACGACCGGAAGGGTAGCGCACCCTTCTCGATGTTTTCATCTCCGCGCAGCAGCTGCAGGTTGCCGAGGCTGTTCACGGCGCCGAGGATTTCCTGGATCCGATGCTCCGGCAGGTTTCGGCCGCGCAGCACATTCTTCTGTGCATCGGCCTGCGGGATGATGTGATCGACGTGCCAGGTCGAGCCGTTCCAGTCAATGCCTTGATAAAGCAGTGACAGGGCGACGAAAGTGCGCGGCTTGCCGTATTGCATCTCGAACAGCTCTTCGATGGTCCGCTCGTCCACCTGCGACAGGCGCCCGCCCTTGGCCATGGCATCGAACAGCTTCCGGGTCGGAAAGTCCCGGCCGACGCGCAGGTGATCGCGGATCGTAGCGCGGGCCGTCGCAATCGTCTGGTCGGAATGTCCGACGAAAGCGCTGACCAGCAGGCTGTTCACCAGCCAGAGGTGCATCGCTGATGCATTGACGCGCTCGAACTCGCTGGAGCCGCGAAAGTTGAATTCGGGCGTGTTGTAGATGTAATAGACCAGCGGCAGCACGGCATTCAGCGAACCGAGGTTGTCACCCGTGATCCCGTGCCGGTTCAGCAGCCGGAAAGTGTTTTCTATGGCCTGTTTGATCTGCGCCCAGTTGGCCTCGATCCTGGCGATCGCCTCGGCCGTGAAGTTCTTGACGTTATAGACCACGTCATAGTCGCAGACGACGAGGCAAGCTTTCAGGACGAGATCGCGACTGATCTTGTTCGGTGCCGCCAGCCCCTTGTTGATGTAGTCGACGAAGCCACCGATCTCCTCGCGGGCCGAGCCGCTGGACCATTTCGAGGTGATCATCGACATGAGGAGATCAGCCTTCGACAGCTTGGTGCCGCCGTCATTGGCACGCACGAAGATGTCCAGCACCCGGTCGACTGACTGGTCATGCTCGGTGAAGAAGTTGATCCCCTCGTCTTTCCAGATGACCCGATGCAGACGACGCAGGGTGTCCTCTGCCAGCCCCTTCTCCCAGTCCGACACGCCGGGATGGAACTCGGTCCGCACCTTGGCGATCAGCGCCTCCAGCCGTTCTTCCGTCGGATAGTCCAACATCGCACCGACCTTGAACCAGTGATGGCGGTGGCTATGCGCAGGGCGCCGTTCGTGAAAGGCAAGGCCATAGGTGACGCCGAACTCATTGCCATCATCCTCGTCCAGGTTCCGCGGGTCGGGATCCTTGAGGAGGTCGATGAACAGCGTCTTGGCAGACCAGGCGGCGGCATTGCTTTTATGCGCGCCCTTGGCCTTTTCCGAGAAGGTGCCGCGAAGGCCGATCATCAGCGAGGTCAGCCGTTGCTGACCGTCCAGCACCAGAATGACCTGTCGGCCGTCGGCGCTGGTCGGCTCATTCATCATGTCTGGCCGGAAGTTCTCAATGAACTTGTAGCAGCGGAGTTCTGCTCTGGTCTCCTCATCCACCGCCCAGAACATGAAGCTGCTGATCGGATAGCCCTTCAGCAGCGAGTCGAAGAGCGCGACGACTTGGGAGGAGGACCAGACGAACGGGCGCTGGATCGCCGGCAGAAAGTAGCTGCGGTTCACGTCGTCGATGACGGCGCCGATGGTGCGCGAAGCGTAGGGCATGGAATTCGGTCTTCCGGGACATGGTATTGGGTCAAAGTCGACCCTGCACGGCGAATGGTTAACGATTTGTTAGCTGATGCCGGCGGCAGCTGAATGTCGCGGCATGTCTTCTGGTCAGCTTGACTACTCCTTGTAATCGCTCCTGTTTTAGGACGACGCGGCTCACAGCTAGAACAACTGTTCGTGGTGCGGTGTCAAGGCGTGCGGGATGGCTCGCCACATGGACCGCAGTAACCAACCCCTCGTCGCCGCCTTTGCGGACGCCTTGCGTGACGCCCGTCAGCAGGCGGGTCTAACTCAGGAGGAATTGGCTTTTCGTGCAGGCGTCTCGGCCAGGTTCATTTCTTTCCTTGAAACTGGGAAGCTCCAACCGTCGCTCAGTGCGCTTGCGACGGTTAGCGCAGGGCTGGGGATCAGCTTGTCGGCCCTGCTCATCGCAGTTGAGGAGCGTCTGGCATCTGGCCGGAGATCCGGCAACTAGGCTACGAGCCACCGCCGCGCGTAGAGAATCTACTACTTGCTGATCGCACCGGACAGTTCTCCCGACCATGACCATGAAACCCCAGAAACGCGACAACGCCTACTATCTTGAGCGGCTGCGTGATGATCACCCCTCCGTCTATGCGGATTTCCAGGCTGGGAAGTTCAAGAATGCAGCCGAGGCCTTCATCGCCGCAGGCCTGCGCAAGACGAAATCGGGTCTAGACCTGCTTCGATCGGCTTGGTCCAAGGCCACGCCAACCGAGCAGACAGCGTTCAAGGCGCTCATCGGCTGCGCGCCGTTAGCACCGTCAGGGTCGACTAGCGCGATGACGACCGCCATCACGCCATCACCGATCGGGGCCATTTCTACATCGATGAGCAAGCAGGCGTTGCCTGGCGCCCTGGAGATTGCAGTCCGGTCGATCATGGTTCGACGCCGCCTGAAGACCGGCGCTGTCATGCGCGAGATGGGAATGGATCCCCTTGACGCTTCACTCGGCATGGCATTGAACCGAAGGACGATGGTGCAAGAAGCGCTGGTCGTCGCCCTAGAGAAGTGGGTGAAGACGAACAGCGGTTTGTGAACGCCGTCGTGGGCATCAGCCGCATACCGTCGATCGGTCCCAGGATGCTGCCGTTCCCCTGTTCGCCGAGACTGGCGCCATCGCCGTAGAGCCCCGCAGCGAGTCACTGAGCGTCGCGGCAGCGCGACGGCTACACGCACAGCCAGAAAGGCGCCACAGCGCGTCAGCGGGGCTCTCCTTGAGTCTGTGGGGTGTCGCGGGATATTGGGGTATCTGACCTGCCGGCTGGAGACCTCACCCGGTCAGGGCGCTGATCGGCTCGCGTCTGCTCCAAGACTGACGCGGCCAGACTGTCATCGGCTTTGCGATGGGAGAAACGAGGCGCTGCGTAGAAACGTGGATAGCATGTTATCCATTAGTGACTGATTGGCTCGTTACGGATATCATGTGATCCATACGACAGGACAAACCCCATGCTGCCTGCCCTGGACACCGCCACCGACCTGCGTGAGACCGTGCGTGTCGCTGCCCGCGACCGGCGTGTTGCGGTCAACCTTACACAGGCGGAACTTGCCCTCCGCTCTGGTGTTCCTTTGGGCACTTTGAAGCGGTTCGAGAGGCTGGGCGAGATCTCGTTGACCTCCCTCCTGGCCATCGCCGAAGCGCTGGATGCGCTGGAGGGCTTTCATGCGCTCTTCCCGCTGCCGGAGGCGCGCACGCTTGATGAGGTAGAAAGCCAGGCTATCCGGCCGAAGCGTGCGCGTTCACGGGGTCGGCGATGACCATACGCAGGCTTCATGTCGCGCTGGAATTCGGGGATGCCCCGGTGCAGCCTGTCGCGCGTCTAGGCTGGGATGCTGCGGCGCGTCACGCGGTTGCCGAATGGGATGCCGCATTCGCGGCTAATCCGCTTGCCCTGAGCCCGCTGCTGGTCAAGGAGCACATCGGTCTCTTGCGGCCGCGTGGACGCGCTTTCGGGGATCTGCCGGGTCTCTTCGGTGACAGCCTTCCTGACGGCTGGGGCAGGCTTCTGATCGACCGTGAGCTGGCAGCCAGAGGTCGGCAGTCCATCGACATCACAGACCTGGACAGGCTCGCGATGATCGGCCGCGATGGCATGGGCGCGCTGACCTACCAGCCAGGAGAGCAGCAGGAGCAGCAGGACGGGATCAGCCTTGACTGGTTCGACCGCCTCGTGCCCGAGGTGGGTGGCGGCGCCACGACCGAGGATCTGGAGCGTCTGCGCTTGATGACAGGAGGCTCTCAGGGCGCCCGTCCCAAGTTTGTGGCTCAGCTTTCCGACGACGGCACACAGTTGAGGAGCCATCGCCGCCCCTGGGAGCAGGGCTGGCGTCAAGTGCTGGTCAAACGGCGCGCTCTTGCGGACGCGCCCGGCGCCATCGAGGCCGAGGCAGCCTACGCCGCCATGGCCCGTGCTGCAGGTCTTACCATGGCGCCGGTGCGGGTGCTGCGGGCCACCTCGGGTGAGCCGTTCTTCGTGACGGATCGCTTCGATTGGAACGGTGCGGGCCGGCGGCACATGCAGACGGTGGCTGCGCTGCTGGATGTCGATTTCCGCAGCGCGACACTCGACTACTACGAGCTGCTGAAGGTCGTCCGCGTGCTGACCCGCGATCAGCGAGCGGTCGAGGAGATGTTCCGGCGCATGGTCTTCAACATCCGCGCCCTGAACCGCGACGATCACCTGAAGAACCATGCCTTCCTGATGGACCGGACCGGAAGCTGGACGCTGGCGCCCGCCTATGATCTCAGCTTCAGCGCTGGCCTGGGCGGCGAGCACACCTTGCTGGTCGCAGGCGAAGGACGGCGACCGGGTCGGGCGCATATCGTCCAGGTAGCGGCAAAGGCTGGGATCAGACCGAAGCGGGCGGTGGAAATCGTCGGAGAGGTTGACGCGGCCTTGGCGGACTGGACCAACTTCGCCCGTGTCGCTGAAGTTCCGGAGAACATGCAGCGCACGATCAAGGCCGCAATGGCCGCCCCGCCCAGCTGGACGTAGCCTGGGGGGGGCGCCTCACGCGATGCCGCAGGTTTTCGTTGATGTGCAGCAACGAAAACGTGCTTGCATGATCAAAATCATGGATATCCTAGGACTATCTCGTTAACAAAAGATGAATAAATGAGTTGAGGCAGGCATGTTTGAACGTCTGAAATCCATTTTTAGATCTGACGACTTTGTTCCCAGCTCGGCAGTCTTCCCCAGCATAGACTCGGAAAAGATCGCCAACGAGATGAAGCTGGAGGAGCAGGGCAAGGCCCGCGGCAAGGAAAACCAGCCTGCATCCGATGCAAAGGAATTCGATCATGTCGAGACAGGCATCATTGAGCGGATAGAAGAAATCCGTCGCCGGGGTCTTGAAAACTTCGAAACCAACCGTCGGGTCTACAATGAGCGTCTTGCCCGAGCCGGATATGCTACGAAGGAGGTCGATATTGCGGCGGGAACTGCCAGGGGGAACTTCGGCGCGCATGTGCAATCGGGACAGGCCGCGATCGAACCGTATCGTGATCGCCTCGCCGCATCATACCGTTGGCGCACACGCTATCGGGAGAGAAACCTGCTCGAATACCCCGCAAAGGAGTTTGAGGGCTGGATCAAGGTGTTCTCTCTAGCCATCGTTCTGATCGTCATTGAGGCAGGGATCAACGCCTACCTTTTTTCGCAAGGTAACGAATTTGGTCTTCTCGGAGGCCTGCTGGCAGCTGTGATCGTTTCGGTCGTCAACGTCGGTTGCTCTGCGATGCTCGGCTATCTGACGCGTTACATCAACAAGCGCAATTGGTTCTTGAAATTGGGCGGTTTGGCTTTCGTGCTCATTTGGCTTGCCTTTGCCGCGACGATGAACTTGGGGGTGGCTCATTTTCGCGACGGCCTCGAAGCAGGCACGCCGTGGCGTGCCGCCGCAGAAGCAGCCGTGCCGGGTCTTCTTGAATCTCCCCTGAAACTTGCCAGCATCGAATCCTGGCTTCTGGTTGGGATCGGCCTGCTGATTTCGACCCTCGCGTTCCGAAAGGGATGGCACACCGATGACCCATATCCTGGATATGGCCGGGTCGAGCGGTCGCTCGAAGATGCGCGTAACGCATACGCCAGCGCTCTGGACGCGACGCTGGAAACACTAGCGGTTCAACGCGACGAGGCGATTAGTGAATTGCGCGATGCCAGCGAGCAGGTCAGGCAGGGCATAGCCGAGGCCATCGACACCTTGTTCGGTCACAGCGCCTTGGGTGCGCATCTGCGGTCCTTCCTCGACCAATGCGATGTCAAGGTCGCGCATCTTCTGGCGGTCTATCGCGATGCAAACAGAAGCACACGCACGCAAGCCGCCCCGAAGTCATTCGACAAGCCGTTCAAGTTCCCGGCGTTCAAGGCGGCGCCTGTTGACATGTCGCGTCGCGAGTCCGCCGAGGCTGAGGCGGCGAAGGTCACGGCATCCGTCGAGGCCGCGGTGCGTGACATATTCGATCAGTTCGAGGCAGCCCGGCTGGCCTTTGACGTGACGCGTGTCGTGCAAGGTGACGCGCCTGACCTGCGAAAGGCTTCCTGATGGCGTATCGGCCGAAGAAGACCAGATTCACAGGAACGCAACGGAAGAAGAAGGGCAGCAATCTGCCTCATTTGATCGGAGCCGTCGTCGCACTTGGCCTTCTAGGTGCTGCAGGCTGGTGGATGAATCGCACCTCGGCCGAAATGGCAATCAATCCAGAAACACTCTGTCCGTTGGCCACTGGTCCAGTAGCCGAGACCGTTATTCTTTTCGATCTGACCGATCCTCTGGCGGCAGCGCAGACCAGCCAACTGCTTCAACACCTCGAACGCGAGTTTGCCAACGCCGCGATCGGCACGCAGTTCACCTTGGGGGTCGTCAGTGAAGATCCGGCGGACTGGGGGGCGACGTCGCCACTTTGCAAACCGCATTCCGAAAAAGACGTCAGCGCGCTGACCCAGAATGTTCCTTTGGTGAAGCAACGCTACGATGAAAGATTTCTGGCACCGCTTGAACACAATCTTCAGCGTATGATTTCGGCATCTGGAGCGAGCAGCTCTCCGATCATGGAGTCTCTGCAGGCGCTGACAGCTGGGACACCGGGTTTCGTGACCTTCACCGGCCCCCGCAAGATCATCCTCGTGTCCGACCTTCTCCAGCATAGCGACGCCATGAGCTTCTATCGCGGTGATGACTGGCAGCGGTTTGCGGCTTCGCCTGCATTTCAGCGGCTGGGACGGACGCTCGACGGCGTGGATGTAGAGATTTTTGCCGTGCCTAGGGTAGTGGAAAAGATCAAGGATCCGGCTGTGATCGAAGATTTCTGGCTTCGGTATTTCGACCTTCAGGGCGCGCGACTGCCAAGGCTGCACAGCCTGGGAGATTTGTAAGATGAGGCGGCCAGTTGTGCCCCGTCGCATGCACGACCTGAGCAGCCGTGAGTCCTGGGACAAGGTTTTTCTGTTGTTGGCCTTCTTCGTGGGCGTTGGTGGCGGTATCACGCTTAAACTCTTGGGCATTCACCCCTTCATAACTGCCGGCTTCGCAGCTGCGGTGCTGTGTCTCTATGCAATCGTCGCCTACGCCACGACCTCCTTGCGGCTCGAACCCGAGGTGATCGGCGATAATAGCTACTACTTGGGGTTTCTGTTCACACTGACGAGCCTGTCGGTAACCCTCTATTTCGTCATTGAGGGCGCTGCTGAGGACCGGGCAAAGTTGATCCCCGAGGTAATCTCCGGCTTCGGGGTGGCGCTGGTCTCGACAATTGTCGGTGTGTTCATCCGCGTCCTGATGATGCAATTTCGATTGGATATCGTGTCACGCGAACGCGAAACCCGGGTCGAAATCGACCAAGCCGCTCGGCTCCTGCGCATCGAAATGGCGCAGGCTTTGCAACAGATGAAGTTCTTTACGGTCGAGAGCCTTCAGCATTCAGCCGAGAGGGAAGCCGAGTTCAAGCGTGCCACGGACGCCCTTGTCAGTGGCACGCAAGCAGCGCTCGCCGGCACCGCCCGCTATCTGCACCAGGAAACCGCATCCGCCTTCCGCGAACAGACGGCGGCAGCAATCGACGTGATCCGCACAGCGGTATCGGACGCATCCGAGGGGGCGTTGCGTCAGATTTCCGTCTCTTTTGAGGAAATAGGCAAGACCTCCGAGGGGTTGCGGGCCAGCCACGCCATCGCGCGCGGCGCCGTTGAGCAAGCCAATGCCGCTCTGCAGCAGCAAACGGCTGGGCTTGGAGAGCTGGTCAGCCAATTGTCTCGCCGTATCAGGACAATATCTGAAGAGGTCGAGAGCTCAGGCACTGGTCTGGCGCGCAGTATCGCAACTGCAGCGGCACGGCTTGATCAGTCGCTTGCTGATACGACGAAGAGGCTGGACGTCAGCCTTGCAAGCTTCGAAGTGGCCAACCGAGACGCAGCGACGCAAACACATCTCTTGTTGGATGGTCTCGCCGCCAGGTTGGACGCATCGACCGATCGCCTTGTCGCCGCGAGCTTGCGCCCGACCGAGGTCGGCGCCGATATTCGCCCTTGGGACAAGAAATCTACCTGACCTTTCCGAAAGGGATAGTAATGGCAAACATGCCTAACAGCGGACGCGGCTTCGATCGCAGCTACAGGCGGGGCGCCGTGATGGGCCTGACAGTAGCCGAAGCATTCATTCTCTTGGCTTTCTGCTTGTTGCTTCTCTTTACCTGGTGGCAGGTCGACACCGAGCGCCGCAGCCTGCTGGCCGCTGATCGCATCGCAGAACTGACTCCGGAACAGAAGGAAGCGATCGTTGCGGGCTTATCAGATGGGACATTTGATCTCGCAACCGCCCTGCGTGATGCCGGCGCGGATCTGACCACCCCAGGAGCCGTCGAAGGACTGGCTGAATACTCGCGCTTCATGAGGGAGGAGGATCTGAAGCGGTTGATGGATGCAGTGGTAAAGTTATCGCCCGAAACCCGCATGAGCCTTGCCGATGCCGTGCAGGTCACGGACGAGGCCGCTCTTCGTGCCGCTCTGCTGCAGGCGCAGACCGGTGACAGCACAACCGATACGATTGCCGCACGGCTGGCGCACGCTGCCAATCAGGAAGGTGCATTGGTCGGACTTCTAGAACAGCGTCTCGGCGATAGCATACGCGCCGCTGGCGGGCGCATTGATGCGCGAGGAACCATCACGCTGCCCCAGGCTGTGCTATTCGATGTTGGGCAACAGCAGGTCAAGAACCCCCAATTCCTGATCGACATATGTTCTGCTTGGCTTGGCGCGTTGCGTGAAGCGGGCGTGAATCTTTCCGATCTGAAGATCGAAGGCCACGCCTCAAGCGAGGGGGCTATCGGCCAAAGTCCTGAACAGGCGTATTTCTACAACCTCGACCTGTCACAACGGCGCGCGCAGAATGCGCTTGGTCTTTGCTTGGGTGGCGTTGAAAACCCAGACGTGCGTGAATGGGCGCGACAGCATCTGGCAGCAATTGGCTACTCCTCCGCACGACCAATCTACAATCCTGACGGAAGTGAAGACCGTGAAGCCTCGCGCAGGGTCATGTTCAGCGTCGCATTGGATCAAGAGACGCTCATCGAAGACATCAAGCGTGATGTATCCTCCGAGAGCCCAAGCCAACTCATCATGTCCGCTGCGGGTCCGGCTCGGGTGATCGACGGCGACACGTTGGAAATCCAGGGAACGTCGTTCCGACTGTCGGGTATCGACGCCCCGGAGATGGGACAAACGTGCGTCAGTCGCGATGGGGTAGCCTTCGACTGCGGAGAGGTTGCGCGTCGCGGCTTGGAGGAAATGTCGGCGGGGCACGAGGTCACTTGCACCGCCGAGACGGTCGACATCTATCGACGCCCCGTCGCCAAGTGCAGCGCGAATGGAATGGATCTGGCCGAGGCCACGGTCATAAACGGCTTTGCTGTCGCGTTCGAAGAATACTCCGATGCCTACCTCGCGGCCGAGGCAACCGCGCGCGAACAGAAAACCGGCATCTGGAGCACGGCATTTGAGATGCCTTGGGACTATCGGAAGGCCCATTGAGGCCGACGCGGTGCGTCCGGCCAGACGCCGGACGTGGATGATCTGTGGCAGTCGCGTGTGCGCGGTGTATCGTTGGGTCAGGTCCCCAAGGATATCAGCGACCATCGGAGAAGTTCGCTTCAACTAGCCTTCTAGAACATGCCGAAATGGGTTAGTTTGCGCAGTTCAGCCTCTTCATCCTCAACTGAATCAGGTTGCCGTTCAGGTTCGGCGGCGGCGACTTGATCCGGCTGATCATTCATATTCGCGACCGGCAGATCGTCATCCCAGTTGTCGGGCTCTTCCCACTCGGTGATCAGCGCCTCAGCCTTTTTGCGCGCATCTCTGACGCTGTGCCGCGTCCAGGGTCGATCCCAACCTGACAGAATGCGCCGACGGTTCAGAAGATCCGCCAACGCCTCATGTGTCAGCGTGCGATAAGCAGGATCAGACCGAAGAACGATCGCGATCCGGCGAACGATGTTTTCTGATTTCTGCGCGCGACTCTTTGCCGAAGCCTGTGCCGCTTTCGACCGAACAGCGCTGGTCGAGAACTCAACCCCTTCGGCCTTCCTCTGGGCAAGTGCTTGCTTGGTGCCCTGACGGATGTTCTTGATCGCTACCTCGCCGCGCTCGATCGAACGCAGGAGGGCTGGCGGCTTCATGATGCGCCTATCGCGCACCGAAAGAACCGGAACGTCGAGGGTGCTGAGGAACTTCTGAGCCGCCGCGACATTCCGAAAAAGCCGCGTTGGTTCGCTGACAACAAGAACTGATCCGGTTTGACGCGCCTGTTTCACGGCATCGAGCAATCCATCGCGCCTAATTGCACCCAATGGGTCCGCTCCAGACCAAACGTCCTCATGGATGGCATCAAGCGTAATCCCGCTGCTGTGACCCCCGATAACTCGTCCATCTGATGCTAGAGTCCGGCCCAATGAGAGGACCGGACATGAAGAGATCGAAGTTCACCGAAGAGCAGATCATCGCGATCCTGCGGGA
>JAIUNP010000085.1 GCA_020161975.1 Pseudomonadota bacterium | reverse complement strand
GGGCAATACAGCTTCGGCCACGCCGCCTTCTTCGGCACCACCGCCTACATGACGGCGGTGTTGCAGGCGCGCTACGGCATCAACCCCTACCTCGCCTTCGCCGCCGGCGTCGCCGCGGCGTCGGCGGTGGGCTGGGTGATCGGCTTTCTCTCATTCCGGTCCGGCCTGCGCGGCAGCTATTTCGCGCTGGTCACGCTGGCCTTTGCCGAGGTTTTCCGCGTGCTGGCCAATGCATCGGACATCACCGGCGGGGCGGCGGGAACGCTGGTGAAGCTCGATGTGCGGCCGGAGAATTTCCAGTTCGAATCCCGCGGCACCTTCTTCTGGATCGTGCTGGCGCATGACCGCGATCGGCCAATGCCAGGATCGCTGCCAGACGGTTTTGCCGAGCGGCTGCACTTCATTGAGGCGAGAGATGAGACCGACCTTCTCTGGACTATCGAAGAAGCGCTACGAGCGCGGCCAGTGTCTTTGGTCATCGCCGCTCCAGAGAAACCAATCTCACTGACCGCGGGCAGGCGGCTCCAGCTGGCGGCCGAGGCGGGGGACACTACAGGCCTGATGCTGATCCAGGAGGGCAGGGGAAGCAATGCCGCCGAGACCCGCTGGAAATGTGATCCGCTACCCTCGCCTCTGGACTCGACTCGTCACCGTTGGATCCTTAATAAGAACAAAAAGGGAACAATCGGACTCTATGATGTGAGCTGGAATGGCACGACGGCTGCTGTCCATCTGGTTCCCCAGGCTGGCGAGCGACATCAGCCTGAGGGCCCGCCCCATTGAGGGGCCTTTCGCGTTGACGCTGCGGGCGTCGAACGCGGAACATCTGCATTGCCTCAATAGCATCGCAAGCGCCGCCGGACTCCATCGTGGTATGCCGCTGGCCGATGCGCGTGCGGTGTGCCCCTCGCTCTCCACGCGGCCCGCCGATCTGATCCGGGAGGGCAGGGCGCTTGAAGGCCTGCGGAGGTGGGCCAGCCGTTACGGGCCACATGCCGCGAAGGACGGAACGGATGGTCTGATCGTCGATGTCTCGGGCGTGCCGCATCTCTTTGGCGGTGAGGTCGAGCTTCTAGCCGATCTCGAGGCGCGGCTCGAAAGGGCAGGGGTCTCCTCGAAAAGCGCCATAGCCGAGACCCGGGGCGGGGCATGGGCTTTGGCGCGGCGGGGTGGGGGCGTGATCCCGGAAGGCGGGTTGCTCTCTCGGCTCGGCCCGATGCCGGTGAGCGCGCTGCGGATTGAGGGTCCGGTCGCCCAAGGTCTGATCCGCCTTGGGCTGCACAAAATCGTCGACCTGACCGCTGTGCCCCGGGCGCCACTGGCGCGGCGGTTTGGCGCGGATCTTCTGCGTCGGCTGGATCAGGCGCTCGGGACCCAAGCCGAGCCTGTTGCAGCCGAAGTGGATGCCCCGCATTTCGGGGTGCGGATGACGCTGCCCGAACCGATCGGGTTGACGGCGGATGTCATGGGCGTGCTCGACAGGCTTCTGGTGCGGCTTTGCGACAAGCTGACATCGGCCCAGATGGGGGCCCGGGCTGTCCGGCTGGAACTGCAGCGCGTAGATCGTTCGGCTGCCGTGGTTGACGTCGGTCTAGCCCGCGCAATGCGGGACCCGGTCCGGATCTCGGCCTTGTTCCTCAAGGGCGTGGATGAGGTGGATTCCGGCTTCGGGATCGACGGGCTGCGCCTCACCGCCACGGTGACCGAACCGCTGGCTCCCGAGCAGATCGGCAACGCGCAGGCGCGGGCGGAGGATGAGCTTTCCGACCTTATCTCCCGGATCGGCAATCGGCTGGGTTTCGATGCGGTGCAGCGTTTTCTGCCGGCCAGCAGCCGCATTCCAGAACACAGCTTCCTGACCGTCCCGGCCGCCTATGCGGCACCGGAACCGTTTCCACCCAAGCGGCGCCCCCGCCGTCCCATCACCCTCTTCCCGGCGGAAACCCTGGCCCAGGTCTCTGGCAGCCCACCCGCCCGCTTCAGCTGGCGCCGGATGGCATTCACCACCCTGCGTGCGCATGGCCCGGAGCGGATCACCCCGGAATGGTGGTTCGACGACCCCGCCTGGCGCAGCGGTGTGCGAGACTATTGGCGGATCGAGACCAATGAAGGGCCGCGGCTCTGGCTCTTCCGCACGCCACAATCGGGATCTCGGGACTGGTATGCGCAGGGAGTGTTCCTGTGACCGCCTATGCCGAGCTTTGCGTGACCTCGAACTTCACCTTCTTGCGCGGTGCCTCGCATCCCGAGGAGCTGGTGAAGCGCGCAACTGAGTTGGGCCTCACCGCCATCGCGATCACCGACCGGAACTCGGTTGCCGGGGTGGTACGGGCGTTTTCGGCGCTGAAGGAACTGGCGCGCATCGCAGAGGAAGCTGGGCAGGGGGCCGCGCTGCCCCGCCTGATCCCCGGCGCGCGGCTCGTGCTGACAGACAGCAAGGTGGAATGGGTCGCGCTGCCGACCGATCTGGCGGCCTGGTCGCGACTGACCCGGCTCTTGTCACTCGGCAAGCGGCGCGCCGAAAAGGGCAGCTGCCATATCGGCCTCGCCGATCTTGAGGAGTGGGGCAGGGGGATGGTGCTGATCGCTCTGCCGCCCGATCCGTTGGACGCGACGAGCTTCGAGCGGGATCTGCGCCGGATCGCAGCGCGCTTTGCCGGTCAGTGCTTCCTTGGCGCAGCACCGCGCTATGACGGGCAGGATCAGGAGCGACTTGATCGGCTGGCCGAAATCTCGCAGGCAACAGGCCTGCCGAAAGTCGCGGTCGGCGATGTGCTGATGCACCGCTCCAGCCGTCGGCCGCTGGCGGATGTGCTGACCTGCATCCGCGAGGGATGCACCATCGACAGCATCGGCGACCGGCGCCTTGCCAATGGCGAGCACCGCCTCAAATCCGGCGAGGAACTCGCCCGTATCTTTCACCGCTATCCGGCTGCCCTGCGCCGGACCGTCGAGATCGCTGATCGCTGCGCCTTCCGCATGGATCAGCTGCGCTACCAATATCCCGACGAGGCACGGGACGGGGAACCGGCCCCGACCCGGCTTGAGAGGCTGGCTCGTGAGGGGCTACACTGGCGCTATCCGGGCGGGCCGCCACCGAAGATCGTCTCCCGTGTCGAGAAAGAGCTGCACCTGATCGCCGAGGTCGAATACGCCCCCTACTTCCTGACGGTCTATGACATCGTCAGCTTTGCGCGCTCGAAAGGGATCCTCTGTCAAGGCCGGGGATCGGCGGCGAACTCCGTCGTCTGCTACCTCCTCGGCATCACCGAAGTGCCGCCCGAGAGCATCACCCTCATCTTCGAGCGCTTCATCTCGAAAGAACGCGGCGAGCCGCCGGATATCGACGTCGACTTCGAGCACGAGCGCCGCGAAGAGGTGATCCAGTGGATCTATGAGCGCTACACCCGCGAGCGCGCGGGCCTGACCGCTGTGGTGATCCATTTCCGCTCCCGTGCGGCGATCCGCGAGGTCGGAAAGGTCATGGGGTTGAGCCAGGATGTGATCGCCCGGCTTGCGGGGCAGATCTGGGGTTGGTCCTCCACGGCCCCCGGTGATGACCGGCTGCGCGAGGCGGGCCTCAGCCCCGAGGACAACCGCGTTGCTTTGGCCGTGAAGCTGATCGGCGAGATCATCGGCTTTCCCCGGCATCTGTCGCAGCATGTCGGCGGCTTCGTCATCACCCAGGGAAGGTTGGACGAGCTCTGCCCCATCGAGAACGCCGCGATGGAAGACCGCACCGTCATTGAATGGGATAAGGACGATATCGATGCGCTTGGCCTGTTGAAGGTTGATATCCTTGCGCTTGGTATGCTGAGTGCGATCCGCAAAGCCTTCGGGCTGATCGAGACCCACCGGCAGCAGCAACTGACGCTTGCGAATATCCCGCCCGAGGACGGCCGGGTCTATGATATGCTCTGCAAGGCAGACGCGATCGGCGTGTTCCAGGTCGAAAGTCGGGCGCAGCTGAACTTCTTGCCGCGGATGAAGCCCCGGAAATTCTACGATCTGGTCTGCGAGGTGGCCATCGTGCGGCCCGGGCCGATACAGGGCGGCATGGTCCACCCCTTCATCAATCGCCGGCAGGGCAGGGAGAAGGTCGAGGATCTGGGCCCCGCCATGATGGAGGTTCTCGGCCGCACCTATGGCGTGCCGCTCTTCCAGGAGCAGGCGATGCAGATCGCCGTGGTCGCGGCAGGCTTCACGCCCGCCGAGGCCGACCGGCTGCGCCGGTCGCTCGCCACCTTCAAACGGATGGGAACCATCGGCGGCTTCCGGGACCGCTTCGTCGGCGGCATGCTGGAACGCGGCTATGATGCGGAGTTCGCGGCGCGCTGCTTTGCCCAGATCGAGGGCTTCGGCAGCTATGGCTTTCCCGAAAGCCACGCTGCCAGCTTCGCGCGGCTGGTCTATGTCTCGGCCTGGCTGAAACGCCACCATCAGGCGATCTTCACCTGTGCGCTTCTGAACGCGCAGCCGATGGGCTTCTATGCGCCCGCCCAATTGGTGCGCGATGCGCGCGATCACGGCGTCGAGGTACGGCCGGTCTCGGTCAATGACTCGATCTGGGATTGTACGATCGAGCCCCGGGCTGATGGTTCGCACGCTCTGCGGCTTGGCTTCCGGCAGGTGAAGGGGATGCGCGAAGAAGACGCCATCTGGATCAAGGCTGCACGCGGCAACGGCTACCCCGATGTCGAAAGCGTCTGGCGCCGCGCAGGGCTTAGGCCAGATGCGCTGGATCGGCTGGCCGAGGCGGATGGCTTTGCCGGCCTTGGCCTCTCCCGGCGAGATGCGCTCTGGCAGGTCAAGGCCCTGAAGGCGCCGAAACCGCTGCCGCTGTTCGGGCTTGATGGGGAAGGCGAGCACGAGCCACTGGTCGATCTGCCCCGCATGACACTCGGCCAGGAGGTCATCGAGGACTATCTGGCACTGCGCCTGTCGCTCCGCGCTCATCCCCTGGAGATCCTGCGCCCGAACCTGCCGGAGAGTCTGCCGGCGGCGTCGATCCTGCAGGCGAAGGGTCGCATCCAGCTCACGGGTCTGGTCATCACCCGCCAGCGCCCGGGCACCGCCTCGGGCGTGGTCTTCCTTACCCTTGAGGACGAGACCGGGACGGCAAACGTGGTGGTCTGGAAGAAGGTCTATGAGGCGTTCCGCGCTGCCGTGGTCGCCGGGCGACTCCTGCGTGTAACGGGGCGGATCGAGCGCGACGGGCAGGTCACCCATCTGATCGCGGAGCGCATCGAGGATCTGTCAGCCCGACTTTCCACCATCGGGCATCAGCTGCGGATCGGGGCCGAGACCGAGAGGGCCGGGGAGACCGTCAGGCCGACGCGGACAGCGGGCAGGGCGCGGCACCCGAGAGAGCAGGCGAAGAAGCTGTTCCCCAGCCGGGATTTTCATTGATGGTTACGGGAAGCGAAGAAATCGCCGATGTCTCGCCCGCCTGATCGAGAGAACATTGACTGAACATGCTGCCGATGCGACTCTGAGGCCCCGTCCGCTGGAGCCCGACGATGTTCGACGCCGCCCCGCAGCTTGAAGTCTTTCCGCGTGATCTCGAGATGAGGCGGGTTGATCCTGATCGCAACATGAAACGCTTACACCCTTGGGCTTGCCGCCCTTGAAATATGGGCAAGCGCCACCCGACCGAACAGGCCGGGCAATACGAACGATGGCTGCCGCCTTGGAGGGCCGATGTCTTGAAGGGATTCTCACGCCCCGGATTGCACAAAATCCGCAACCCGAAGGCCAGCATATGTAAGCGTCGGAATACGATCAAGGTGCGTAGGGCGCATCGTCGCCTCCGGCAGATGCCCAATCGGATGCCTAACCCTTACTCGCCAGACCCTTGTCCAGACTTGGCTCGTCCCAGTTTCGTGTCGAGGTCAGTTGCCGGTCAAGATAGTCCCGGAACTCCTGTTCGCCGATCCGAAGCCGGAACGTGTAGAGCCGATTGACGATCTCGCGCATCAGTTCGCGCATTTCGTCATCGCTGATCCTGGAAACCTCCGACCATGGGATCTGTCGGCCATTGGCGTCTGTCACGATCACGTCGGAATAGTCCCCGGTGTGACTTACCACACCGTGACCCGCATGGAGCGTTTCGAGACAGGTGTTGCGCACGCAAATCAACGCCATTGCTTTGGCCATGACGGAGGCGATCTGACGCTCAAGGTCGTTGGGCATGGCTTCCTCATCTCGCATCGCGAGCGAGGGTTTCATGCCCCGCCCGAGTAATCAGATCGAAAAGTCTTCCAGCGACTCTCCGGCCGCCAGCGCCTCGCTGATCCAGCCAGGTTTCCGGCCGCGACCCGACCAGGTCAGCTCCGCATTATCGGGATGGCGGTACTTCGCTACCGACGGGGAGCGTTTGCGCGCGGTCGCCGCATCCGCAAGATCCTCGAAAGAATAGCCGAGTTCACGCGCAAGCTCGTCAACCTTGGCACGTGCCTCGGCCTTGCGGCGATCCTCAAAGGATGTGATCGCCTTGGCCACTGACTTTTCCAGCTGCTTCAGCTCGCTCAGCGAAAGCGCGTCGAGGTTGATTTCGGTCATCAGCATCCCCTTTGTTCTGGGACATTGATAGGACAGGGCGCGGCGACGGGCAATTCCCCATGCCGGAACATGGTCTGACAAGCCTTCATGCCTTAAAGCGGTGGTATGAGCAGAAAATCACAACAACGCCGATTTCGCCGTCCCAGAGGTGGCCGCAATCGTCTAGTCCAATTTTTGGCGGTAGCCGGTGGTGTGCTGGTGCTCGGCTTCTTGGCGGTTGAGCGTTTTCCGGAGCGTTTCGGGCCAATTTCTGAGCTCACAGCGCTGCGCGTGATTGAGGGCCCGGTCAGCCATATTCGCGATGGCGATACGATCGAGGTGGCGGGCACTCCGATCCGGTTTGGGTCACTGGACTGCGCCGAGCGCGGGACGCCATCTGGTCAGGTGGCGACCGAGCGGCTGCGGGAGCTGATCGCGGGACAGTCCCTCACCTGCGCCCTGAACGGCCGGACCAGCTATGATCGCAGCATCGGGCGTTGCACCTTGCCCGATGGCCGCGACCTTGCCGCACAGATGATCCGGGAAGGAGTGTGCGGCCGGTACTGGTGACGGCGATCCTGTTGGGTCGAGAGTGAGAGCAAGGCTGGTTTGCCCGTGACGGGTCCGGGCTGGGGGAGAGGCCTCCGGCGGCCCGTCGCGGAGTGATTGTCATGGACAGTATGCAGATTCTGGAACCCGCGCGCCCGGTGCGCGGCGGCTTCAAGGTGGATGTCAGCCGGGGTGAGCGCAACGGTCGGGTGTCGTCCGAATGGTTCAACCGGCCGGATGATGAGCGCTATCTCTCGCTCGATGACCTCTGGACCACGGTCAAGGCGCGCTCGGAGCGCAGCACGTCCCGCATCGTCGAGACGGCAAAGATCCAGGTCGAGGCCAGCCGCGACAATGCCGAGCGGCTGCAGCTGATCCTGCCGAAAGCGGACGCGCCGCTGGCACCGACCCATTGGGCCTTTGGTCAGCTCGCAAGCCTGGTTGGTGCGCCGGCCGCCTATCTGCGGCAATTGCCGGCCCCGCTGGCCGGGATCAATCTTCAATACGGGCTCAGCAGCCATCGGGCCGAGCAGATCAAGACCTTCGAGACCGAAGTCGGCAGGACGGAGCTGCGAGCAGTCACCGGACCCGATTACGGCCGGATCCACGATCACGAACTGGTGGGCGCGGTTCAGCGCATCGCCGGGAATGGGACCGGCGACACGCGGTGGAAGGTGCCGGGCACGCTGGACTGGTCGACGGGGGTCTATAACCCCGATGTCGACATCACCCGCGATACCACCACGCTCTATGCCTCGGACCGCGATGTGTTCCTGTTCCTGGTCGATGATCATAACCCGATCGAAGCGGGCAAGCTGGCGGATGGATCGCCCGATCTCTATTTCCGGGGGTTCTACTGCTGGAATTCGGAAGTAGGCGCGAAAACCCTCGGCATTGCCAGCTTTTACCTACGTGCGGTGTGCCAGAACCGCAATTTGTGGGGCGTCGAGGATTTCCAGGCGATCACCATCCGGCATTCCAAATATGCCGCGTCGCGTTTTGCCCAGGAAGCCGCGCCCGCACTGACTCGCTTCGCCAATTCCTCGCCGCAGGGCTTCGTCAACGGTATCAAGGCGGCCCGCCAGCAGATCGTGGCGCGCGATGACGAGGACCGCGAGGTCTTCCTGCGCAAGCGCGGTTTCTCCAAGGCGGAGTCGGGCAAGATCATCGAGAAGGTGCTGATGGAAGAGGGCCGCCCGCCGGAATCGATCTTTGACTTCGTGCAGGGCATCACGCGGCTTGCCCGCGACAAGACCCAGCAGGATGCCCGGCTTGAACTGGAGGGCAGGGCGAAGAAGCTGCTCGACCGGGTGGGCTGAGGCACAACCTGCCCGGTTGCCCACATTCTTGCCGCGGCGGTCAGCCCGATCGGCTTTGACCGCCGTATTTCTCCATTCCCGGCCAGACCTGCGATCCGTTCTTCGAAGCGGGGCAGGGCCTGGCCGCCAATCCCGCGAGGAACATCATGCATAGTTTCGACGACAAGGTGGACGCGGCCGTCCATGCTGCCTTCATGGCCCTTGGGCTTTCGGTCGCCACCAGCATGACGCTGGCCATCCGGCTCAACGATTTCATCACCCAGGAATTCCAGTTCGTCGTCACCGATGATGATGACGACGATGAGCCCATTCTTGGGACCGACGACGAGGAGCAGAGCGATGCTGAATGATCAGGAACAGACCATCGTCCTCGAGGCACGGGAAATCCTCGGCCGTTACTTGAACTGCAATCCGGTGCTGTCGAGCTGGCAGGCGCTGCTGGACTATTGCGCCCTGTCGGTCCGCGGCGAAATCGAAGCCTTCCACGTCCTCTATCTCGACCGCAAGAACCGGATCATCTCGGACGAGTGCATGGGTCTCGGCACGGTCGATCATGTCCCGGTCTATCCGCGCGAGATCGCCAAGCGCGCACTCCTCCTCAATGCCAGCGCGCTGATTATTGTCCACAACCATCCGTCGGGCGATCCCGAGCCCTCGGAGGCGGACATCAGCATGACGAAGAAGGTGCGCGAGGCCTGCGACACCCTTGGCCTCACCCTGCACGATCACATCATCGTCGGGGCGGAGCGCGAGACCAGCCTGCGCGGCCTGGGGGTATTCTGATGTTCAGCCATGCCTTCGATTTCGCCTTCAGCGTCAACTCCGAACTGGCGGATGCGTCCGATGTTTCCCCTGCGGTCTTGCGCGCGGCCCTGGTCCGGCGCGCTGCCGCTCTTTCGGATGACGAACTGCTGGAAGCCTGCGGCCGCTTCGACACGGCCGAGGTTCCCAGGGACGACTGACCTTTCCCGATGCTTTTTCGGTGTGCTGCCTGAGGCCCGGAAAGTCAGAGGCGGGAAGGGGTTTTCGTGACGGGTTGGCAGTCAGGAGAGAGGCTCCCGGCGCCCGTCACGGAGATCGGTCGGATGACCAACATGCAGAAGATCACCCTCGCGTCCTCGCGGGATATTCCCTTCAACAAGCTCATGCTCAGCCAGTCGAACGTCCGCCGCGTCAAGGCCGGCGTCTCGGTCGAGGAACTGGCCGAATCCATCGCCCGCCGCGGCTTGATCCAGTCGCTGCATGTCCGCGCTGTGCTGGGCGAAGACGGCACCGAGACCGGCCACTACGAAGTGCCCGCCGGCGGCCGTCGCTTCCGGGCGCTGGAACTGCTGGTCAAGCAGAAACGCCTCGCCAAGACCGCCCCCGTGCCTTGCGTCGTCTCCGAGGCGGGCTCGGATGTGCTGATCGACGAGGTCTCGCTGGCCGAGAACATCGAGCGCGCGCCGCTGCATCCGCTCGACCAGTTCCGCGCCTTTCAGGCCATGCGCGAGAAGGGCATGACCGAGGAAGCGATTGCCGCGGCCTTCTTCGTCGATGCCAAGGTCGTAAAACAGCGCTTGCGCCTCGTCTCGGTCGCCCCGGCGTTGCTTGAGATCTATGCCGAGGACGGCATGACGCTGGAACAGCTGATGGCCTTCACCATTTCCTCCGACCCGGCGCGCCAGGTCCAGGTCTGGGAGGCGGTGAAGGACAGCTGGTCCAAGGAGCCCTATCAGATCCGCCGCCTGCTGACCGAGACCACGGTGCGGGCATCGGACAAGCGGGTCACCTTCGTCGGCATCGACGCCTATGAGGCGGCGGGCGGATATGTGCTGCGCGATCTGTTCCAGCAGGATGACGGCGGCTGGTTGCAGGATCCGGTGCTGCTCGACCGGTTGGTGAACGAAAAGCTGAAGGCCGAGGCGGCGACCATCGCCGCGGAGGGCTGGAAATGGATCGAGGTCGCCGTCAGCTTTCCCTACAACCATGCCTATGGGATGCGGCAGATCGCGGGGACCACGGTGGACCTCACCGAGGACGAGCGTGCCACGCGCGAGGCGCTGCGCGACGAATACGACCGCCTGGAAGCCGAATATGCCGAAGCCGATGAATTGCCCGACGAGGTCGACGCGCGGCTTGGCGAGATCGAGCGCATCCTCGGCGCCTTCGAGATGCGGCCGATGATCTTCGATCCGGCACAGATGGCACGGGCCGGGGCCTTCATCAGCCTCGACGCCGTGGGCGGTCTCTGCATTGAGCGCGGCTATATCCGTGCCGAAGATGAGGTGACGCAGGAGCCGGAGGCGGAAATCGTTGATCCCGAAACCGGCGAGATCCTGCCGCGCACCGACGCCGACCCCGTCCAGCGGGGCGCAGCGATCAAGGTTGGCGGTGCGTCGACGACCGAGGAGGACGAAGACGAGGGCGATGCGATCAAGCCGCTGCCCGAACGGCTGGTGATCGAACTGACCGCCCATCGGACGCTCGCACTGCGCGACGCTGTGGCGAACAATCCCCCCATCGCAATGACGGCGCTGCTGCACAAGCTGGTCCTCGATTGCTTCGACGGACGGGTGACGGGCAATGCGCTGCAAGCGCGGGTGCAGGAGGTGCATCTCGCCGTGCAGGCACCCGATCTGGGCGACTCGATCCCGGCGCAGTCCATCGACGTGCGCCATGCGGCCTGGAAGGCCGATCTTCCGCTCGGGGAGGACGATGACCGGCTCTGGACCTGGCTGCACGGGCTCGATGAGGCCAGCCGTCAGGCGCTGCTCGCCCATTGCCTCAGCTTCGGCGTGAATGCACTCTACGAGCGGCCGAACCCCTACAGCGGCATGGGGATCAGCCAGCACGGGCTCGATCGGCGCCTGCGCGAGGCGGACCGGCTGGCGCGCGTGACCGGGCTCGATCTGGTCGAAACCGGCTGGAAGCCGACCGTCGCCAATTACCTTGGCCGCGTCACCAAGGCTCGCATCATCGAAGCGGTGTGCGAGGGCATCGGCGAAGGGGCCGCGCAACTGATCGACCATCTGAAGAAGGCCGACATGGCGCGCGAGGCCGAACGGCTTCTGGCCGACAGCGGCTGGCTGCCGGAACCGCTTCGGCTGGACGACCCGGACCTGGGCCAGGCGGCCAAGACTGAGGACGCCGGCGTCGAGCTGCCCGCTTTCCTCACGGGCGATGACGAAACCCAGCCCGACGACGAGGAGGAGCGCCAACACCTGATTGCGGCGGAATGACCTTGAGCGGGGTGGCTTCGGTCACCCCGTTTTCTCATGTGGGGGATTGAGAGCAGGAGCGTTTAGGCAAGACGCTCGGAATACCGTGTCTTGACAGCCCGGTTGATGAATTCGTGTAGCCCATCGCCCGCGCGCGCCAGCACGATCATGCGGTCGAGATTGGCTTGGCCGGCGGACACCGAGGTGTAGCGATAGATCGCTCCATCCTTGAACGCGACATCCACATGTGTGGAGCCAATTTCGTAGGCCCGGATGCCGGAATCCTGATCCCAATCACGATATGGCGTCATCTGGGCCTCACCTGACAACATGCTTAAGAAGCGTAGTGCCTGTTCGCGTTTCGTTCAAGATTGGGTGCAGCCGAGACTGCCCCGGGTTTCGACTGTGCCTTGCCAGGCGATCATTGAAGTGGCGGTTGGGGGGCAGGGGGATCAGGGTGCTGGTTCGCCGTTGGATCATCGTCAAGTTGCGCTGGCAGAGGTGGAGTCTCAGCCGGGATCGACCAGCATTTGTGCCCGACGGCTGCCCTCGTTCGAATGTCGTCCTTTACCTGCCATCACGCTGACAGACCTGAACCAGGTGGAGCGGCGAGTGCCGCGAGGCAGCAGGGCAGGGGGAAATGCGCAAGCTCTAGCCTGACCCTAGCCAGAGGTGGTTTCATCGCCGATGGTGCCTGACCTGTCTTTCCTGACGGGCCTTCAGGGTCGCCTTGATCTCCGTGGATTGTCTGTCCCAGCCCGCGTCCAGTGGCCTCTGGTGATGGGCTGATCTGCCCGAAGGACGTCTTCGCCTCGACCGCTTCGGCGCAACAGCGTCGTCACAACTTTCTTCCCCTGCCGGACCCCACCCCATTCGACAGGTCGCATGAGGACCCCGGGGTTGGCACCGCCATTCCTCGCGAAGCAAGAAAGTT
>JAIUNP010000084.1 GCA_020161975.1 Pseudomonadota bacterium | reverse complement strand
GGGTTCGGATATCACGCGCAATCAGGTGCGGCAGGCGGGACTGGACCCGGACAACCCGTCCATCGCCCGCGCGGTGCGTTTCGCCAAGCGTATCCTCGGGTTCCCGCGCCACCTCTCGCAGCATGTCGGCGGGTTCGTGCTCACGCGTGAGCGGCTGGATGAGCTGGTGCCCATCGGGAATGCCGCCATGGCGGAGCGCACCTTCATCGAATGGGACAAGGATGACATCGACACGCTCAAACTCATGAAGGTGGATGTGCTGGCGCTCGGGATGCTCACCTGCATCCGCAAGGCGTTTGAGCTTCTGAAAGATCACGATCGCATCGACATGGGCCTCAATGACGTCAAACCCAATGACAAGCCGACCTATGACATGCTGTGCCGCGGCGATTCCATCGGTGTGTTCCAGGTGGAAAGCCGCGCGCAGATCAACATGCTGCCGCGCCTCAAGCCGGAAAAATTCTACGATCTCGTCATTCAGGTCGCCATCGTTCGCCCCGGCCCCATTCAGGGCAATATGGTGCATCCCTACCTGCGACGCCGATCCGGTGCGGAAGCCGTGACTTTTCCCTCGCCCGCGCCGGAGCATGGCCCGGCGGATGAACTTCATGCCGTGCTTGGCAAGACCAAGGGTGTGCCGCTCTTTCAGGAACAGGCGATGCAGCTTGCGATGGTTGCCGCCAAATTCTCCGATATCGAGGCAAACCAGCTCCGCCGCGCGATGGCGACGTTTCGCAACGTTGGTACCATCGGCCGCTTCGAGGGTCTCATGGTGGAACGCATGGTGGCGCGCGGCTATGCCCGGGCATTCGCGCAGGATTGCTTCAACCAGATCAAGGGCTTCGGCTCCTATGGCTTTCCTGAAAGCCATGCCGCGAGTTTCGCCAAGCTTGTTTACATCTCCTCATGGCTCAAGTGCCATCACCCGGCGGTGTTTGCCTGTGCGCTGCTCAATTCCCAACCGATGGGATTTTACGCGCCGGCGCAGATCGTCCGTGATGCGCGCGAGCATGGGGTGGAGGTACGCGCCATCGATGTGAACGAGAGCTACTGGGACAACACGCTGGAGCGCGCCCTGGATGGCTCGCTCGCGCTCCGTCTTGGCTTCCGGCAGGCCGAGGGCATTCACGAGACGCAAGCCAGGCAACTGGTTGCGGGGCGGCGCAACGGTTTTCAAAACGTGGAAGATGTGGCTCGCCACGCGCATCTTCATGGCCGCCCCATGCACGCGCTGGCCGATGCCGATGCCTTCCGCTCGATGGGTCTGGATCGGCGAGCGGCGCTTTGGGCGGTGCGACGCCTGCCGGAGGACGACCCCCTGCCGCTGTTCGCTGCCATGGACGCGCAGGAGCTGGGCGAGGAGGAGGATGCCCGTCTGCCTGACATGACGCTCGGCGAGCACGTCGCGACCGACTACCAGACGACGCGGCTTTCCCTGAAAGCCCATCCCATGGCCCTGTTGCGCCCGCTCTTTATGCAGGAGGGCGCCTGTACGGCGGCGGAAGTCGCGATGCGCGCCGAAGGTCGTTTCACGCGCATGGCGGGCTTGACGCTGGTGCGCCAGCGTCCCGGTAAGGGCAATGCCATCTTCATCACGCTGGAGGATGAAACCGGTATCACCAATTGCGTGCTCTGGGCGCGCCAGTTTGAAGCCCTGCGCCGCCCGGTCATGGCAGCGCGGCTGATGCTCGTCGAGGGGCGCGTGCAGAGAAGTCCCGAAGGCGTGGTGCATCTGATGGTGAGCAACGTCATCGACCGCTCGGGAGCGCTTGATCACCTTTGGGAGGCGGACCGGAGCGGACTGGCCCGCCCACCCTCGCACGGGCCGTCGGTTTTGCCACGCCATCGCCACCCGCGTGATGCCCGCATCCTGCCCAGGAGCCGGGATTTCCATTGAGCCTGAGAGTCGCCACCGCTGCGGCAAATGCGTTGGAGGAGATTGGTCCTAGCCGCCATGCCGTCCGGCAATGACCTCCAACCCCCGGATGGCAAAGCGTCGAGCGAGCGGCCCGATCATCTCCGCATTGGCGCCGGAAGCATTGCCCTGGCGCGCGCGATCTGCGATGCCAACAAAGATGACTGCGAACCGGAACAGCGCAAACGCTCTGTGAAACGGAAGCAGCGAGGCCGCTGACGGATTGGCTCCGGAATAGCGGGCGAGGAATTCGGCCTCACTCGGCAGTCCCCCAGCCGCGCGATCAAGGCCGAGAATGCCACCATATTCTTCCGGTGTCGTATGCCATGCCATCGCACAGAAGCCGACATCGGCCAAAGGATGGCCGAGGGTCGAGAGTTCCCAATCGAGGATGGCAACCACGCGCGGCTCGGTTGGATGGAACATCACGTTGCCGATGCGGTAGTCGCCATGAGCGAGGCTCACCGCGCCATCATCCTGGGGAAGATTGCCGGAAAGCCAGTCTGCCAGCCGGTCAAGCTCGGGGATAGGCCCACCTGCACTCTCCTGCCACTGGCGCGACCAGCGGGCGAACTGGCGCTCGAAATAGTTTCCGGGCCTGCCGTAATCGGCGAGGCTGACAGCCTCAGGCCTGATGCAATGCAGTTGCCCCATCGGAAAGGGGCATCTGGGGGCACTTTTTGCTAGGGGCATTTTTGATGCCCCAAATATGCCCCCAACTACCATGCGTGGCAATGTTCCACCATGTGTCACGGCGAGCCGCCAATCTGGAGGTTTATTCAGTGTTTTCAGTGGTTTAAGTGATGATATGTTCAGCTATAAAAAGCTGGAATGGCGGAGAGAGAGGGATTCGAACCCTCGATACGGTTTCCCGTATACACGCGTTCCAGGCGTGCTCCTTCAACCACTCGGACACCTCTCCATGTTCGCCGCGATAGGCCCGCGCGAACAGCACCCGGTCACGGTGCTGCCGCGCTCATAGCGTGGGAATGACAAAAGGGAAAGCCGTTTTAGCTCAGTTTGTCTTCAAGTTCGCAAATGGTCTTGCCGGGCCCTGCTTTATTCTTCCCTTAACCCTGAGCCAGAGTTCCCGCTCCGAACAGAGGACGATGCAGGTCCTGGCAAGCAAACGTCAACCTGAAGGTCGCTAGGATGCAGGCTACTGTGCAGTCCGGACCGGGCACATCGTGCCCAAGTGGAGACGGGAATGAGTATTGCAGCCTGGAAGCGGCGGATCACGGGGCGATTTTTCACGTTCAGGAAGAACGAGAGCGGCGCAACTGCGCTTGAGTTCGGTCTGATTGCCGTCCCATTCTTTGCCTTCCTGTTTGCGATCATTGAAACCGGGATCGCTTTCCTGAACGGGCAATATCTGGATCGGGCGGTCGAGAAGGCGAGCCGCCAGATATTCACCGGCCAGCTCTCCCAGTCGAATCTGACGCCGACAGCCAAGATGAACAAGTTCAAGTCGGACGTCTGCGACCTTCTGGGCTCATTCATGGATTGTGGCCGGCTGTACTACGATGTGCAGGCTTATCCGACGTTCGGTGCGCCGATCCAGCCGGTCCCGATGTCCGGGGGCGGCCTCGACACCACGGCGTTACCGCGATTCAATCCCGGCGCGTCCGGCGAGATCGTCGTGGCCCGTGTCTACTATCTTCAGCCGATCTATGCCGACATTCTCGGCGCCGGGCTTGCCAACAACAGGGGCACAGACCGGCTGCTGATTGGAACCGCCGTGTTCCGCAATGAACCGTTCTGATTGGCCAAAAGGCAGGATTCCGCGATGACTGAGATCGCTTCACCGCACCGCACACCCAATCGTCGAATGCGCCGCCGCCTGCTCCGGGCTTTTGCGGGAAACCGTCGCGGTATGGCCGCTGTCGAGTTTGCGCTCGTCGTGCCGCTGCTGCTGACCATGTATCTGGGGCTGATCGAACTGACCCAGGCCTTGGGGCATGACCGGAAGTCCGTGCTTCTGGCCCGTACGTTGGCCGACGTCGTTTCTCAGTCGGCGGGAATTTCCAATAGTGACATGACCGCCATTTTCAATGCGTCGGCGTCCACAATGGCCCCATATTCAACCAACAAGCTGACGATGCGGGTCACGAGTTTTACAATCGACGGGGCAGCGAACGCCTACGTCGACTGGTCGGACGCAAAGGACCTTGGCGCAGACAATGCCTATACGCCCTATGGTCGTTGCCGGGTCAGCAATGATCTCATCCCGTTGTCGATCCGTTCGCCGCGCTCGTGGATCGTCCTTTCGGAAGTGAAGATCCAGCACATCCCGCTCTTCGGGACCTTCATCGCGCCGAACGGCATCGAGATGGTCGAAAGCCTGCCGATGCGTCCGCGCGTTAGCAACTCGATCGTCCGGCAAGGCTCACCAACATCCGCATGTCCCGGCTCGATTCCATGACGGGCATAAACCCGCTTTGCGAAATCGACCGCGCCTGATTATGGTTCCGGAGCCGGCAACATAAATTCATGCCGTGCCGGTTCTGGGAGTGCGAACGTGCAGCCGACAATTGCGGTCTTCGATATCGGGAACATCCTGCTGCGCTGGGACCCCCGCAATCTCTATACGCGCATCTTCTCCACAAGAGCGGAGATGGAACATTTCCTGACCGTCGTCTGCCCGCCGGAATGGAACCTTGAGCAGGACCGGGGTCGCGGCTGGCGCGAGGGCGAAGCCGAAGCCATCGCCCGTCAGCCGGCGTACGCCGATGCCATTCGCGCCTTCAGGAGCCGTTGGCATGAAATGTTGCCCGGGGCGATCGAGGAGAATGTCGCGTTGCTGTCCGACCTCAGGACCGCTGGCGTGGAAACCTATGCCATCACCAATTTCGCAGCCGATACCTTTGCCGAAGCGCAGGAACGCTTTGCGTTCCTCAAAGGCTTCAAAGGGATCATTTGCTCGGGCACGGAAGGGCTTCTAAAGCCGGATCCGGCGATTTTCCGGCTGTTCCTCGACCGTTATGGCCTGTCGGCTGCCCAATGCGCATTCATTGACGATTCCGCGCAGAACATTGCAGCCGCAGAAGCGCTGGGCTTCCATACTGTGCATTATGGATTGGGCATCGATGCCCGGCGCGCCTTCGCGCAGCTTGGATTTCCTGTCTGAGGCGAGGGCAAGCGCCGGACGAAGGGTCTGAAATGGTGCGGTGCTACTGGCGCAAAACCAGCGTCTTGCCGCGCATCTCGAAGCTCTGCAGCCGGTTAAAGAAGCTCATGCCGACCAGCGTTACATGCAGGCCCTGCGGCACGATGACGGCTTCAACATCGCGGACGACGACCGTTCCAATTCTCACTTCGGCGAGACGGACGGTTGCAGCATTGACGCGCCCGTTCGCCGTCTGGATCGGGGTCGTATAGGCCGAAGCTGGCGGATTGAGGCCGAGCTTTTTCGCGTCATCGCCGGGGATGGCGATGACGGTTGCCCCGGTATCGACGAGACCTTTCACAAAGAGATTGTTGATGCGCACGTCCGTCGAGAAATGTCCGGAGGCATCGGCAGCAAGCGACACGGCTTGCGGACCAGTCGACGGGGTGGGGGGACCCGGGGACTTCGCCTGCTGTTGCGGAATGGGGCGCGACCCGGCAGGACCGAAATGTGCCAGAAGTCCCTGCCCGAACGCCATCAGGAGCCCGGTAACAGAAAGGAACATCACAACAATCTTGACCATGAAACCCCGCAAGGCGAACGACGGCAGCACGGTCGCACATCTGTGCTTACAGGAGGGTTTCCCGTCCGATCACGCTTCTGGAGATGGTAAAGCGTTGGTATCCACAATCACGCAAAGGCCGCGCTGAGCAGCGCGCGCGTGTAATCGCTCTTCGGGGCGGCAAAGACATCTGAAGCCGCTCCCTGCTCCACGACCTTGCCATGGCGCATGACGATGAGGTGGTTGGCCAGCGCCCGAACAACTTTGAGATCGTGGCTGATGAAGAGATAGGCAAGGTCGCGTTCCGCCTGGAGCTTCTTCAAAAGGGCCACGATCTGCGCCTGAACGGACATGTCGAGCGCTGAGGTCGGCTCATCCAGAACGACGAACTTCGGCTGAAGGGCAATGGCGCGCGCAATCGCGATGCGCTGACGTTGCCCACCGGAAAACTCATGCGGATAGCGATCCATCGCCTGAGGATCGATGCCCACCTCGCCAAGCGACCGGGCGACGATGGCACGTCGCGCCTCCCAACTGAGGTCCGGCTGCTGGATGGTCAGACCTTCCTCGACGATCTCCGCTACCGACAGACGCGGCGACAGCGAGCCGTAAGGGTCCTGAAAGACGATTTGCAGGTCCTTGCGCAGCGGGCGCATCGCCTTGAACCCGAGCTGGTCGATTCTCTGGCCGAGATAGAGGATCGGACCGTCGGAACGGATCATGCGCAAGGTCGCAAGGCCGAGTGTCGTCTTGCCAGATCCGGATTCCCCGACAACGCCCACCGTTTGCCCGGCACGCACGGAAAAGGAGATGCCGTCGACCGCCTTCACATGGTCGACCGTACGCCGCAGCAGGCCCTTCCTGATCGGGAACCAGACCTTGACGTCCTGGCCCTGGACGATGATCGGCTTGGCGAGATCCTCGGGCGGCGGCAGGCCCTTCGGTTCCGCGGCCATCAGCGCCCGGGTGTACTCATGCTGCGGGTTGGCGAAAACCTCGGAAACTGGCCCGGCTTCAACGATCTTGCCCCGGCGCATCACGCAGACATTGTGAGCAATGCGGCGTACGACGCCAAGATCATGCGTGATGAACAGCATCGCCATGCCGGTCTCGCGCTGGAGATCGCGCATCAGTTCGAGGATCTGCGCCTGCACAGTCACGTCGAGCGCGGTGGTCGGTTCATCTGCGATCAGCAGGTCCGGCTTGTTGGCGAGCGCCATGGCGATCATCACGCGCTGACGCTGTCCGCCGGACAACTGGTGCGGATAGGAATCCATCCGTGTTTCAGGCTTCGGAATCCCGACACGGGTCAGAAGGTCGAGCGTGCGTGCCCGGGCATCCTCGCTGGACAGTCCTTGATGCACCGTGAGAATTTCGCTGATTTGCCGCTCGACCGTATGGAGCGGATTGAGCGAGGTCATCGGCTCCTGAAAGATCATCGAGATGACATTGCCGCGGATCTGGCGCATCCGCGCCTCATCCGCCTTCAGCATGTCCTCGCCATCGACGAGGATTTCCCCGGTCGTCTGGGATGCGGCAAGCAGCCGGACGATCGACAGTGCTGACACCGATTTGCCCGAGCCCGATTCGCCAACCAGTGCCAGCGTTTCCCCGCGACGCAGATCGTAGCTGACACCATCGACAGCCAGCGTTGTCTTGCCGCCCTGCCGGAAGGCGACAGCGAGATTGCGGACCGAGAGGATGGGCGCCGCGCTCATGCGAAGGTCTTTCTGGGGTCGAACGCATCGCGCACCGCCTCGCCGATGAAGTTCAGCAAGGACAGCATGAGCGCGATGACAGCAAATCCGGAAATGCCGAGCCAGGGCGCCTGCAGGTTGGATTTGCCCTGTTGCAGCAGTTCGCCCAGCGAGGGCGAGCCCGGCGGCAGGCCGAAGCCGAGAAAGTCGAGCGATGTCAGCGTGGTGATCGAACCATTGAGAACGAAGGGCAGCAACGTCAGCGTGGCCACCATCGCGTTTGGCAGCACATGTTTGACCATGATTGTGCCGTCGGTGAGGCCGAGCGCCCTGGCGGCGTTGACATACTCAAAGTTCCGCGCCCGCAGGAATTCCGCGCGGACGACGCCGACCAGTGATGTCCATTCAAACAGCAGCAGAATGATCAGCAGGACGAAAAAGCCAGGCGCCACGACGGACGAGATCGTGATCAGCAGATAGAGCCGGGGGATGGAGGTCCATATTTCAATTAAGCGCTGGAGCACCAGATCAACCCAGCCGCCAAAGTAGCCCTGCACGGCTCCCGCCCCGATGCCTACCAGCGAAGCGACAAGCGCGAGAATCAGCCCGAACAGCACCGAGATGCGGAAGCCGTAGATGAGCCGGGCGACGACATCGCGGCCCCGGTCGTCGGTGCCCAGCCAGTTCCATTCGATATCGCCGCAGCCCTTGCCGCCGACCTTTGCGGCCGCTGCCGCGCATTGCGCGTCGCTCAGCCACCAGGTGGGCGGGGAGGGCGCCGGAGCCGGCAGATCACGGTTGATCGTGTCGTAGGAAAAGCGGATCGGCGGGAAAATCATCCAGCCATGGGCCTTGATCTCGTTTGCGATCACCGGGTCGCGATAGTCGGTGCGGGCCAGAAAGCCACCGAATTTCTCCTCGGGATAGTCAACCATCACCGGGAACAGGATCTCACCCTTGTAGCTGGCGATGATCGGGCGGTCATTGGCGATCAGCTCGGCAAACAGTGACGTGATGAAGAGGACCAGAAACAGCCAGAGCGCGCCGTAGCCGCGTCGGTTCCGCTTGAAATTGTCGAGGCGGCGCCGGTTGATCGGCGAGAGCGACCAGCGTGAGCGTGGGGGCGCGGCGGGCGTCAGCGTCTCATCGGCGGCAAGGATCGGCTCGGCCATTGTCAGACCTCCCGCGCTTCAAAATCGATCCGTGGATCGATCAGCGTATAGGTGAGGTCGGTGATGAGGTTGATGACGAGGCCGACAAGCGCGAAGATGTAGAGATTGGCGAATACGACCGGATAGTCGCGGTTGAGGATCGATTCAAACGACAACAGCCCCAGCCCGTCGAGCGAGAAGATCGTCTCGATAAGGATCGAGCCGGAAAAGAAGGCGTGGATGAAGGCCGCCGGGAAGCCGGAGATCACGATCAGCATCGCGTTGCGGAAGACATGGCCATAAAGCACCGCCCGCTCGGATAGCCCCTTCATCCGGGCGGTCATGACATACTGCTTGCGGATTTCATCGAGGAACGAGTTTTTCGTCAGGAACGTCAGTGTTGCAAAGGCGCCGAGCGACATCGCGATGATCGGCAATGTGATGTGCCAGAGGTAATCGAGGATCTTGCCGCCAAGGGAGAGGCTTTCCCAGTTGTCCGAGGTCAGCCCGCGCAACGGGAAAAGATTGAAGAACGAGCCGCCTGCAAACAGCACGATCAGGAACACCGCAACGAGAAAGCCAGGCATCGCATAGCCGATCACGATGACGGCACTCGTCCAGATGTCGAAGGGCGAACCATCTTTGACCGCCTTGCGGATGCCGAGCGGGATCGAGATGCCATAGGAGATCAGCAGCATCCAGAGGCCGAGGCTCATGGAAACCGGCAGCTTTTCCTTGATGAGATCAAGGACGGTCGCATCCCGGAAGTAGCTTTTTCCGAAGTCGAAGCGGGCATAGTCCCACAGCATCTTGAAGAAGCGCTCATGGGCCGGCTTGTCGAAGCCGAACTGCTTTTCGAGTTCCTTGATGAAGGCAGGATCGAGCCCCTGCGCGCCGCGATAGCTCGAACCGGACTGCGCCGCCTGCATCCCCGATTGCCCGCCAAGATCGCCCGAGCCGCCGCCAACGCGCGATGATCCCGAGGTATCCGCTCCTTGAAGCTGCGCGAGCACGCGCTCGACCGGTCCGCCGGGGGCGAACTGCACGATGACGAACGCAACCAGCAGAATTCCGAACAGGGTCGGAACCATCAGGACGAGACGACGCGCGATATAAGCGAGCATGATTCGGGTTATAGCCGATTTCGTTAAGAAATCTGGTTAACGCCGCGTTGCGCCTCCTCAGAGGCCAGCCTTCTTCGCCTTCTCCGCGTCATACCACCACAGGCCGAGCGGGTTGAAGCCATAGCGCGCCTCGGTCGCGGGGCGCGAGAATGCATCCCAGTAAGCGATCCGGTGGCGGCCCGAATACCAGGCCGGCACCCAGTAGCGCCCGGCGCGCAGCACCCGGTCGAGTGCACGCACAGCATGGGTCAATTCGGCGCGAGTCGGCGCAGCGATCGCTTTTGTGATGAGCGCATCGACGACCGGATCGGCGATGCCGGCAAGATTACGCGAGGCTCGGGTGTTGGCGGTCTCCGAGGCGAAGAACGCCTTGAGCGATTCGCCCGGCGTTTCGGACATGGAAAACCGCCGCGAGATCAGGTCGAAGTCGAAATCCTCCACCCGGCGCTGGAACTGGGTCGCATCCACCACCCGGATGGAGGCATCGATTCCGAGCAACTTCAGGTTCTTGGTGAAGCCCTGGAGATGCCGGTTCAGTGTCGGCTCGTCCTCGATGAACTCGATGGTGAAGGGCCTTCCGTCAGGCAGCAACAGATTGCTCTTGGCGTCGCGCTTGCAGCCAGCCTCGATCAGCAGTTGCTGGGCGCGGCGCAGCAGGGTCCGATCCTGCCCCGAACCATCGCTGACGGGCGGCACATAGGGTTCGCCGAACACCTCGTCCGGAACCTTGCCACGGAAGGGTTCGAGCAGCGCCAGTTCCTCGGGGCCGGGTTTGCCCACCGCTTTCAGTGTCGAATTCTCGAAGTAGGACACTGTGCGTCGGTAGGCATCATACATCAGGTTCTTGTTGGTCCACTCAAAGTCGAAGGCATTGCCCACCGCCTCGCGGATGCGCGCATCCTTGAACTGCGGCCGGCGCGTATTGAGGAACCATCCCTGCGTGCCGGACGGTGTGTTATCAGGCAACTCCTCGCGCTTGACACGGCCATCCTTGAACGCCGGAAAATCGTAACGCGTTGCCCAGATCAGCGAGGTGAACTCCTCGCGATAGGTGAAGGCGCCACCGGTAAAGCCCTGGAAGGCCGCCTCCCGGTCGCGGAAATACTCATAGCGCACCCGATCGAAGTTGCCGGTGCCGACATTGACGTTGAGATCCCGCGCCCAGTATTCGGGGTCGCGCTGATAGCTGACCGAACGACCGACATCGACCTTGGCGATCCGGTACGCGCCCGAGCCGAGCGGTGCATCCAGCGTTCCGGCCTCAAAATCCCTGGTGGCGTAATAGGCTTTTGAAAAGATCGGCAGGCCGGCGACGATCAGCGGCATCTCACGGCTGCGGCCTGCGGCAAAAACAATCTCCACGAGATCCGGCGCTTTTGCTTCGGCCGAAACGACATCTTTCAGGATGATCCGGTAGGAGGGGTAACCCTTGGTCTTGAGCGTCGTCACCGAGAAGGCGACATCCTCGGCGGTCAACCGCGAGCCATCATGAAAGCGCGCCTCGGGTCGGAGGGCAAAGCGAAAGATGAGACCATCGGCGCTCGACTGCACCGACCGGGCGACGAGGCCATACATCGCATCGGGTTCATCGCCTGATGAGGTCATCAGACTGTCGAACAACAGCCCGAGCCCCGCTGCGCCGCTGCCCTTGGGCGAGAACATGTTGAGCGTATCGAAGGTCAGGAAATTCTGGTTGCCACCCGAAGCGGACACCTGAAGCGCCATTTCGCCCCCCCTCGGCGCCTTCGGGTTGACGTGATCGAAGTGCGGGAAGCCCTCGGGGTATTTGAGATCACCGAAGATGCTCATGCCATGCCGGGCCGGGCCAAACGCGCCGCCCTCCTGCCCCAGAACCGTGGCCGGCAGCAGTGTGGCAACGCCGACAGCGCCCGCCCCGCCAATCAGGGTCCGGCGCGAAAGGGTGGGCATCTGGGCAGGGTTCGGGGCAATCATCGTCACATCCAGGGCTTGAAACGGCCAAATCACTGGCTGACGATTATGCCGAGAACAGGGCGGAGTGCGAGCAACAAAAAGGGCCGGTTTCCCGGCCCCGTTTCATTCCCGTTCGCGAGGCCGCTTACTTCAGCCCCTCGATATACTTGATGAGGTCGGCGCGCTGATCGGGGCGCGAGACGCCGGCAAAGGTCATCTTGGTGCCGGCCACGACGCCCTTGGGGTTGGCGAGGAACTGGTCGAGGAGTTCGGCGTCCCACGTCTTGCCGAGCCCCGCCATGCCGGCGGAATAGGCAAAGCCGGCATGCTTTCCGGCTTCCTTGCCGAAGATTCCGAAAAGGTTCGGACCCTGCTTGGTCGCGCCACCACTCTCGAACGTGTGACAGGAGTGGCACTGCTTGGACACCGCCTCGCCCTTCTTGGCGTCCGCCTTGGCAAGACGGTCGGCGATCGGCTCGACCTTCGCGGCAACAGGGGCGGCACCACCCCCGCCCGCGGACGCTTCCGGCAGTTCCCAGCCCGGCTTGACCATCTTCTTCGGCGAAACCAGCGCAGAGGCGAAGAAGCCGAGGCCCATCACCATCGTGAGCGTGCCGAGCACGGCCATCGCATATTTGTTGAATTCACCCGAACCAGCACTCATGCCCACCTCCGGGGATCGCGCGCTATCCCGCGCATCCCTGCCGTGCGCCTCGCGGCGCGAAAACCCGTCTGCGCTAAAGTCGCGCCACCAAAGCTGATTACCCGCTTTGCATGGCACCGCGCAACCCGTATAAGCCCTATCCCTATTGCTACTTTTTGGCAGACGATCAAGGCGGTTCCGCAAATTTTTCGCGTGATGCCGGTGGACGCCGCGCCAAGGCGAGGGAAATGGTTCATGTCTGCACCCGTTGTGCTCATTCCCGCCCGGATGGCGGCGACCCGACTGCCCGACAAGCCGATGGCGGACATCAATGGCCTGCCCATGATCGTGCAGGTGTGGAAGCGGGCCATGGAAGCCGATGTCGGCCCGGTCGTCGTCGCCACTGATTCGGAGGTGATTGCCGGCGCTGTGCGCGACGGTGGCGGCACGGCGGTGATCACTCGTTCCGATCACCCGTCGGGCTCGGATCGCATTTATGAGGCGTTGGAAATCTTCGATTCCGCCGGA
>JAIUNP010000083.1 GCA_020161975.1 Pseudomonadota bacterium | reverse complement strand
GAGCGGCAATCAGAACCCGATGAAACCCTTGCCACCGACAATCAAGATGATACCTTTATCCCGACCGCGACATAAGAATCTCATCCAGATTGTCGCTCGCGTCTCATCCTGATCGTCGCGCTATAGGCGATATCGTGCGCCACCGTTTTGTTCCGTCTTCGAGTTATGTGAGCGAGGGCCTAGCTAAGTGGGAGACGTTGCGCGATGAGATGATGTATAGGAACCGTTGGTTTCTAGACGTCACCATTGATGAGGCCCGGCTTCGTCAACTGCTCGATTTATTGCTGGCTCCCGAATTGCCGGAGCAATGGTTTAGAGCACGCATCCGGACAGATGACGAGACTTTCACGATAGACAAAATGGGACCGCCTCCCAAGAGAAGGGCCTCGCATGGCAGAGCGAACCCTGCTGGCATTCCGTATCTCTATCTCGGATCACTGCCAGATACGGCAGCTTCGGAAGTGCGTCCTCATACAGGCGAGGTAGCGTGCGTCGCAGAATTTTTTGTCCCGAACATACGAGCAGTTGACTTGCGACACCCTCGCAAGTTGGTGTCTCCTTTTATCCTTTCCGACGCAAGCGAGATCGGCCAGCTTAGAGCTGATATTCCTTTCCTGGAGCGTCTCGGCGAGGAGCTAACGCGGCCAGTTCTTCCTCAGGGCGCGGCAATCGATTACATACCCAGCCAATACCTTTGCGAATTCATAAAAAGGAGCGGATTCGACGGCGTCATTTACCGTAGCTCGGTCAGTGAGGGGTTTAACTTAGCGTTGTTTGATCCGGGCAAGGCTGCGGGTGGAAACGTATCCCTTTATAATGTTGTGAAAGTGTCCGTAGACGTCAAGAAGGCCTAATCGGTCGCAGAGGGAACCGCATCGAACTGGACCGACTTAAGGCCTTCATTTTATTAGGGTCAGGACCCATTGATTTGAATTGACGGCTATGATTCAGACGGGCGTATAGGAGCCCGACTGATGAGTAATTTGTTTTGGCTGACGGACGAGCAAATGGCTCGTCTTCAGCCGTACTTCCCCAAGAGCCATGGTCGCCAGCGCGTTGATGATCGACGCGTTCTGAGCGGCATCATTTTCGTCAACCGCAACGGGCTCAGGTGGTGCGATGCGCCGAAGGAATATGGCCCGGCGAAGACGCTTTATAACCGCTGGAAACGTTGGGGTGACAAGGGCATCTTTCTCCAGATGATGGAAGGCTTGGCTGTGCCTGAAGCATCGGATCGCAAGACCATCATGATCGACGCGACCTATCTGAAGGCCCACCGCACGGCTTCCAGCCTGCAGGTAAAAAAGGGGGCTCAGGTCGCCTGATTGGGCGTACGAAAGGCGGCATGAACACCAAGCTTCATGCCGTAACGGATGCGAATGGTCGCCCGATCAGCTTCTTCATAACGGCCGGTCAGGTCAGCGACTACACCGGTGCTGCCGCCTTGCTTGATGAGCTTCCCAAGGCCAAATGGCTGCTGGCCGACCGTGGATACGATGCCGACTGGTATCGTGACGCTTTACAGGCGAAGGGGATCACTCCCTGCATTCCGGGTCGGAAGTCCCGCAACAAAGCCATCAAATACGATAAACGCCGGTACAAACGGCGCAACCGGATCGAGATCATGTTCGGGCGTCTCAAAAACTGGCGGCGTGTCGCTACCCGCTACGACAGGTGCCCAATGGCCTTTCTCTCCGCCATCGCTCTCGCTGCAACCGTTATCTTCTGGCTATGAGCAATGAGTCCTGAACCTAAGGAGGCCCTGAATATTTACACAAAGTAAACCACCGCATCTTAAAAATTGCACATGTTCAGGCGCTTTGTCGCTTTTCTGAGCAAATGCTCACATCGTCGCCAGGGCAAAAAAGATAAGTTGGAGGATGGGATGTCGGGACTTGGGGCGGCATGTGAGACAACGGCCAAATTGGATACCGGGAACGAGCTTCACAGAGCTGGACTGAGATCGCCGAAGCATCGCTGCTGACCAAAACTACCTCCAGATTGACGCCCGCATTCCTGAGGGATGCAAAAGTATCAAGATCGCAATTTATCGACTGAGCAGCCCCACGGAAGAACTCTCGGGGGATCGTTGCCACTTGCGCGGAGTCACCTATGAGCATTACCAACACAACCGCCGAAATACCGGTCTCCCATTCCGAGGACGAAGTTGCCTTCGGGTTCTCTGAACTCTTTTTCTCCCGAACGGATGAACGTGGAAAGATTCAGTCAGGAAACACAGTCTTCCAGCGGGTCAGCGGTTATTCCTGGCAAGAGCTGCTTAACAAGCCGCACAACGTCATCCGCCATAGCGACATGCCCCGCGGCGTCTTTTGGCTACTTTGGGACCGGATTAGAAGAGGACTTCCAACCGGTGCCTATGTGAAAAACAGATCACAAGATGGTCGGTATTACTGGGTATATGCGATCGTTACGCCTGTAGAAGGTGGATATCTTTCCGTTCGGTTGAAACCTTCGAGTCCCGTGTTCTGCGATGTTCAGGCCGTCTATGCCGAAATCCTGGCCTGCGAGGCGAAAGAGGGTCTTTCTCCCTCTCAAAGTGCCACAAGATTGAACGAACGGCTGATCGACGCGGGGTGTCGTGACTACGATAATTTCATGGCGATGAGCCTTCTCGCGGAGTTCCAGCATCGGAGCCTCATTCTTTGTCAAGGGATCCCCGCAGCGATTACCTCCTTCAATGACCTCATGACGTCCGCCAACAAGTTGCTGTCAACAGCGGAGGCTATAGCAGATGCATGCAATGCCTATCGGTTTGTTCCCCTCAATTTGATCGTCCAGGCTGGGCAAATGGGCAGTGCCGGTGCAGCGATTGGAACTATCTCGGCCAACTACAGTATGCTTTCGCAGGAAATACAGGTTAATTTAGCCACGTTCTTCGAGGCTGCGCGCAGAGTATCCATGACCATACATGAAGGCGCATTTTTCCTTGCCACATCCATGGTCCAGGAAGAGATCTCGGTAGTCTTCGAAAACGAGCCGGTCACTCAGAACGTCGATCACCTGAGCGAGGCCACCAAACTCCGCCATCAATTGACGAGATATCAAGCAAAAGCAGCCGAGAACCTGCGTGGAATCCAGAGGGAGCTAAAGCAATTCGGTGAGGGAACGGCGGGAATGAAACGCCTTGCGTCAGGTTTGGCCGCGATACGTGTGATGGGTAAGGTTGAAGCCGGCCGCTTGGGCACCACCGTTTTGAACGACCTGATTTGCGACCTCGAAGCATTCCAAGAAAAACTCAACCAAGGCCTGAACGACATTGGCAACCTCAACAATGGATTATGTTTCAACGCCGATCAACTGGAAAAGCTGCATGCAAGCAGTGAAGTGGGATTGCGGCTTGACCCCAGTTGCGATGCGGCCAAGGTGTGAAGCACCAGCCGGAGATGCCCCGCTTATCCCGGGAGCGGCATCGTGTCCTTGCACGGCTCAATTAGCTTTTGCCGAGATCTGCCAAGGAGATCTCGATCGTTAGCAAAAGGCCATCACTCCTCCAGTCTCTGGAGATTGAACCGTTGAGCCCCTGCAACGCGGCTTTCTCAAGCACCGTGCCAAAGTGTCAACGGCGGAGTAAAACCCGGCCACGGGACGGAGCAAAAGTCGGCCACTGTGGCGCCGGCCTGAGGCCGCCGGGAGGGCGTAGCCCGAGCGGGGGTCTCATGCGCGCGTTGCGATTTTTCGAGGGGTATTAGCCGGCCTTTCGGGCGCGGCTTTGGGCGAGACGGTAGCTGTCGCCGTTCATCTCGAGGATGTTGACGTGGTGGGTGATGCGATCCAGCAAGGCGCCGGTCAGGCGCTCTGATCCGAGCGTCTCCGTCCATTCGTCGAAGGGAAGGTTGCTGGTGATCAGGGTCGCGCCTCGCTCGTATCGTTGCGAGATCAGCTCGAACAGCAATTCCGCGCCGGTCTTCGACAGCGGCACGAAGCCCAGCTCATCGATGATGAGAAGCTTGTAGGCGGCCATCTGCTTCTGGAAACGCAGCAAACGCCGCTCGTCACGCGCCTCCATCATCTCGCTCACCAGCGCGGCGGCCGTGGCGAAGCCGACGGACAGGCCTTTCTGGCATGCGGCCAGGCCGAGACCGAGCGCGACATGTGTCTTGCCGGTTCCACTGGGGCCGAGAGCGATAACATTCTCGCGGCGCTCGATCCATTCGCAGCGCGCCAGTTCCAGCACTTGCATCTTGTTGAGCTTGGGGATGGCGGCAAAGTCGAAGCTATCCAGGCTTTTGACGACCGGGAATTTGGCCGCCTTGATCCGCCGTTCGACCTTGCGGCGATCCCGTTCGATCATCTCCCGCTCGGCAAGCCGGAACAGGTAGCCGACATGATCAATGCTTTCGGTGGCGCATAGCCGGGCCAGCTTCTGGTGCTCGCGCTGGAAGGTCGGCAGCTTCAGGACCTTGAGATAGTGCGCGAGAAGGATCTCTGGTGCTTCTGTGCTCATGCCGCTTCTCCAGCATCCGATGACAGGAGGCGCATGTAGGCCTTCGCCGAGGTCGTCTCGACCGTCGCCCGTGGAAGGTAGGGATAGATCGCCAGGTCCAACCGCGGCGGTCGGCGCTCCACACGGCACAGGATCAGATGCTTGACCGCGTCGAAGCCGATGGCGCCGAGCTGGAGGGCCTGCTTTACCGCTACGTGAAGGTCGGCAAGCTCGAAGCTCTCCAGCAGACGGAGAACCTGTACGTATTCCCGCCGGCCATGCTTGGCCATGCGGCCCTCCATCAGCCGGCGCAGCGTCGCGAACTCGTCCGGCAGATCCCAGCCCTGCAACGGAGCTGCCTGATCCAGGGAATTGATCTTCTGCTCGATCAGCGGCAGGTAATGAACGGGATCGAAGATGACATCTTCCCGTTCCCAGCATCGAGGATGGCGGGCGATGATCTCGCCACGGCAGCCGATCACCACCTCGTCGACATAGCCTCTGACCCAGACATCCTGATGGCCATAGGCGACCGGAACGGAATAGTCGTTCGTCTTGTAGCGGGCCAAAGACTGCGCCGTGACCTTTGTGCTGACCTGGTCGCAGGCGTCGAAGGGCGATACCGGCAAGGCGCGCATGGCATCCAGGTCCCGTTGAAGCCGCTCGCCGATCGTCTCGCTCTCGCCGCGTAGCTTGTCGCTCTGGCGCTTTCGGCACTGCTCTTCCAGAAACGCGTTGAACGCATCCCACGTCGGAAACTGTGGGATCGGAACCATGAAGTTGCGCCGGGCATAACCGACAAGGCCCTCGACATTCCCTTTGTCGTTGCCCTTCCCAGGACGGCCATAGCGATCCCGGATCAGGTAATGGGACAGGAAGCCACTGAACAGCGCTGCCCGTTTGCGCGTGCCGTCGGGCAGGATTTTTGCGACCAAGCAACGGTCGTTGTCATAGACGATCGACTGCGGCACGGCCCCGAAGAACGCAAATGCATGGATGTGGCCGTCTACCCAAGCCTCAGCTACCGCCGCCGGATAGGCTCGCACATAGCAGCCGTCGCTATGTGGTAGATCGAACACGAAGAAGCGGGCCTTCTGCTCGACGCCGCCGATCACCACCGTCGCCTCGCCGAAGTCGGCCTGAGCGTGGCCTGGCGGATGCGACAGAGGCACGAAAACCTCCTGCCGACGCTGATCCCGCTCGCGAATATAATCCTTGATGATCGTGTAGCCGCCGGTGAACCCGCATTCGTCGCGCAGGCGGTCGAACACCCGCTTGGCGGTATGGCGCTGCTTGCGCGGCACCTTCAGATCCTCATCGAGCCAATGCTCGATCGTCGAAACGAATGCATCCAGCTTCGGTCGACGGATCGGCGAGCGACGCTGATAACCAGGCGGCGTCGAATAGGCCACCATCTTCGCCACGCTGTCGCGCGATATGTTGAAATGCTTTGCTGCCTGACGCCGGCTCATCCCCTCAGAGACGGCCAGGCGAACCCTCAGATAAAGTTCCACGGTGTAGATCCCCACGCCCTCCTGCTGTCGTCGCAGAAGGGTAAATAGGTGGCCGGGTTTTACTCCGGCGCAGCAGGACTATCCCGCCGCTTCCGTGGCCGAATTTTGCACCGCCGCTCTCAGAAGTATTTCATACTTACTTATTTTGCGCCTCTCTTTTACTTATGTTGACTATCTATTTGACATTTTTCGTCTCATGAAATGATATCCGCGGCAACGAGGCAGGATCCAAGCAATGCGCGCCGAAGATATCGAAAAACTGAAATGTCTGAAAATCTTCAGGGGGGTGATGGAAAACACCTTTCAACGGGCTATAGCCCCCAGCTTCCTGCAATCATTCCCTGCCGGAACGATACTCCTTGAGGAGAGTAAGCCAGCAGATTTCCTCTACATCGTCCTCGATGGACTAGTAGAAATGTCGTCGTCCGCAACTGGTGAAGAAACGGTAATTGAAATTCTCGGACCTGTAAATCTGTTTATCCTTGCGGCCGTCCTCAACAACGACGTCTGTCTTCAATCGGCAAGGACGCTGACACCGGCGCGAATCCTGATGGTCCCGGCCACGCTCATCCGTGAGCTGCTGGGAGAGGATCACGACTTCATGCGGGCCGTGGTGTTCGAACTGGCAAGCGCCTATCGGCGAACGGTGAAGGAACTGAAGAATCAGAAACTGCGCCGCGGCACGGAACGGCTGGCCAACTGGCTGCTCAGGGAAGAACGCCATCAGGGCGGAGACGGACGGCTGACCATCCCCTACGAAAAGCGGATCCTGGCCACCTATCTCGGCATGACGGCGGAAAACCTGTCGCGCGGATTTTCGGCCTTGGCGGCCCATGGCGTGAACATCAAGGGACTGCAGATCGACATCGTCGATATCGGCAAGCTAACCGACTATGCCCGGCCCTCGCCGCTGATCGACGACGGCGAACCGCAATTGTCCCAAACTTAAGTGACGGCTGCTCGAGTTTGGCTACGGACGCATCGATCGCCACGACACAGTGGCGATGGTCGTCCATACCGCCAAGCGCAACAGCATCGCCCCGACGGTGCGCATCTCGTAAAGGCCCCCGCCTGCGACATGCAGACCGAAGGCTGCAAGCACCAGAGCCGTCGCCACAGCAATCGCCACGGACAGCCAGACCGCCGAGCGCCGTTTCAGCAGGAGCCCCATGCCGGCCAGAACGTAGAAAAAGCCGGCGATGAAATTAAACCACAATACGAAAGGCACGGCATTGCCGACGGCCGCCCGTGCGGCCTCGCCGCCGAACAGCGCCGTACCTCCCGAGAAGATCGTCAACAGACCAAAGGCCAGACCGATCGCGCCTGCCGCCTTCAGCCCCCAGCCGCCTCGCAAAATCGTGTTCATGCCTTGCTCCCTTCCTGGTCTTCCAGCCGACCATCGCGCAGATGGAAAAGCCGATCGAAACGGTCGTAGATCTTTTCGTCATGGGTCACCGCCACGATGCAGGCGTCCTGCTCGGCGGCGAGCTTGCGCAGCAGGTCCATGACGATCCCGGCCCGCTTGGAATCGAGCGCCGCGGTCGGTTCGTCGGCAAGAATGATGCGCGGGCTGTTGGCGAGCGCCCGGGCAATCGCCACGCGCTGCGCCTCGCCGCCCGACAGCAGCGCCGGCATGGCGTCCTTTCGGTTTCCGACTTCCAGATAGTCCAAGAGTTCGATCGCCCGGCGCCTTGCCTCCCCGGCCGACTTGCCCGCCAGTTGCAGCACGAGGGCGACATTGTCCTTGGCGTCGAGGAAGGGCAGCAGGTTGTGGAACTGGAAGATGAACCCGATCTTGTCGAGCCGCAGGCGCCTGAGGTCGTCCCGCAGCCAGCGGTTTTCGTAGACCGGCTCTCCATCCAGCCAAACCCTGCCCTCGGTCGGATCGATGATGCAGCCGATAATGTTGAGCAGCGTGGTCTTGCCCGACCCGGACGGCCCGAGCAGCGCCACGACCTCGCCGGAGCGAACTTCGAGGTCGACGCCGCGCAGGGCATCGACACGCGTCTCCCCCGCGCCGTAGTGCTTGGAGATGGCCTTGAGGTCGATGATCAGGCGGCTTTGCGGATCAGCCATGGCGTCAGCCTCCGATCGCGGTCGCGGGATCGACCCTGAGCGCGGCGCGGATGCCGAGCCCGCTGGCCAAAATGCAGACAACCAGGATGATGCCGGCAAGAGCCGTAGCATTGATCGGCTCCAGCAGGACGCGACGGGGGAAATAGTCCTTGATCAGCAGGATCAGCATCAGTCCGAAGGCCCAGCCAACAGCGCCGAGCGCGATCGATTGCTGGACGATCAGCCCGATGATGGTGCGGTCGGGCGCGCCGATCAGCTTCAGCGTGGCGATCTGCTTCAGCTTTTCCATGGTCATGGTGTAGATGATCAGCGCGATGACGACCGCCGAGACCGTCAGCAGGATGCCGAGAAACAGGCCGATCTGCCGGCGCGCCCGGTCGACGACGGAGCGGACCAAAAGGTCTTCCTGTTCAGCCTGCGTCATAGCCGAGAGGTGTTTCCATTGGCGCACGGTGCGGGCCACGGAATCGACATCGGCATTGGCATCGACGCGGGCGATGACGGCAGCCACCGTATCCCCGCTCTCACCCGTTGCGCCGCGCGCCTCAAGGACGCGGGCGGCCGGCGGTGCGAGCTGCGATTGCAGCGTCTGCGCATCGGCCAGCGTGACGTAAAGGACCGGATCGCCGCCCGAGTTCATCGCATCCTCGACAAGCCCGACGACCTCGAACCGGTTGCGGCCAAGCGCGATCCGGTCGCCGATCACAAGCCCTGACTTGCGATCCGCGACGGCTTCGAAATGGCTTTGCCCGATGCCGCGCCCCTCCACGACGACATCCGGGCCACCGGGGTGGCCGCGTTCGTATCCGATGATGTAGAGCCGCAGCGTCTTGCCGGCAAAGGCGGCTTCGACGGTCTGGTAGGTGATGCTGCCGGCATCGCTCACCCCGTGCAGGCGGGCCACGGCATCGCGCGTCGCGCCGGGTATCTTGGAGGACTCGGCGAAGGGTCCCTGGCGGCCAGCTTCCACCACCCAGAGATCGGCCTGCGGCGCCCTGACGATGTTCAGCGCATCGGCCACAAGGCCGTTGTAGATCCCCATCATCGCCAGAACCACCGCCATCAGCAGGCTGAGGCCAAGACAGGTCAGCACGAAGCGAAACAGGTTGTGACGGACATCGCGATAGGCAAGGTTCATGGCCTCGCCTCCTCAAGGATGCGTGCCGCGCGTCCCTCGACAAGGCCCTTGGCGGCGGTCGTGACGACGCGGGCGCCCTCCGGCAAGCCCGCCACGATCTCGACCCGGGCGTCTTCCGTGCGATGACCGAACGTCACCGGCACCTGCGCGAGCTTGCCGTCGACGACGACGAACACGCGTCCCTGATGGCCGTCGAAGCCGCTGATCGCCGCCTCCGGCACCAGCAGCGCCTCCGGCAGTTGGTCGACCGTGATCCGTACCTCGGCCTGTTCCCCGAGAAAGGCCTGCGGCGGACATTTGCCGCAGGTGATCCAGACGCGGCGCTCCTCGTTGGCACGGTCGCTCTCGATGCCGATCCGCGCCACCGTGCCGGTGTAGACCTCATGCGGCATGGACCGCAGCCGGACCTCGGCGACCTGCCCGACGGCCAGCGCGCCTGCGCGCTCCTCATCGATATAGGCCAGCGTCCACACGGTCTTCGGATCCATCAGGGTGTAGATCGCGTCGCCGGCCCGCACCACGGCGCCTGCTTCCGCGTGACGTGCGACGACCACCGCATCGAACGGCGCTTGCAGAACATGCTGCTTCAGCACGGCGGTTTCGTAATCCAGCGCCGCGCCGGCGTCGACCTCCTGCGATCTGAACACATCCACCTCCGTCTGCGCGACGGTGAGTTCGGCAGCCGCAACCTCGACATCGCGTTTCGCTTCCTCCGCAGTCTGGCGAGAAATTGCATTTCTACCGGCCAATTCCTGCTGGCGCGTGTCGTCCGCCTGGCGTTGCGCAAGCACCGCCCGAGCCTTCTCGACATTGGCCTCGGCCTTGCGGGTGTTCGCCGCCGCCGCGGCAATCCCCGCCTGCGCCCGGGCCACCCGCGCCTGTTGCGCATCCCGATGCAGGCGCGCCAGAACCTGGCCGCGCACCACGACGTCGCCGCTGTCGACCGACAGGTCGGCCAGCGCCCCGCCGACCTCGAACCCGATCTTCGACACGATCCGCGCCTCAACCGTACCGAGCCCGTATACCCGCACCGGAACGTTCCGCTCGACTGCGGCGACTGGAACGGCGAGCGGCCGCTTGGTCAGAAAAACATAGGCGATGCCAATCACCGCGATGACCGCCATGGCCACCAAAAGGGCCCGGATCTTTCCGCCCATCATGACTGCTTCCCTTCTGTCGCCGAATTCACAAACAAAGCCATCTGCACGGCCAGCAGCCGCGCGCCCTCCGGTCGCAGGGCAAAGCCGCGCGCGCCCAGCGACCAGCGCATCGCCAGCCCCTGGATGAGCGAAATCAACAGCACTGCACCATCCGCCGGATCGAGATCCGGGCGGATGGTGCCCGCTTCGCGCGCACGTGCCAGCTCGCCAGCAAGGATGCCGTGGAACGCCGTCATCAAGCCGACGAAAACCTGGCGAAGGGCATCGTTCTCGACTCGCAGCTCGCGGGAGAACAGGATGGCCGGAACGGCGGGATTGGCTTCGATGAGATTCAGTTGCGCCTGAACAAGCGCCGCGATCCTGCCTTCCGGCGTGGCGCAGGAGGCAAGCGCCTCGTCCCACGCCACCTTCAGCCTACCGCTGATGTCCGCCGCCACCGCCTGCCACAGCGCCTGCTTCGTCGGGAAATGGCGAAAGATCCCAGGTTGAGTCAGGCCGACTGCCTCAGCAATAGCGGCAGTCGTCAGCCGGTCGGGGCCCAGTTCGTCAGCCAGCCGCAGCGCAGTCGCCAGTATCTCTGCCTTGCGCTCTTGCGCTGACTTTCGCATCAGAATGCGCCTCTTAGTTAGTAATTAATAACTAACTAAGAGGCGCAGGCGCTAATGTCAAGCCTGTCCCGGATCAGCGCCCATGAGAGGCGTTGGTGCATGGATCGCTGGAAGAGCTGACTTCAGTCTATGATGTATTGGCTATGCGGTGATTTTTTTGGAGCGGACGGATTTCGGGCGCGCGCAGGCCAGCATCCGATTGAGGACGTCGCAGCCGAGGGCGACTTCCGTCTGCTGTGCCGCCAACGAGCGCGCTCGCAGCCGCCGTCCGACGATCGATTTGTAACGACCGATCGCGGTCTCGACCAGAGAGCGTTTGCCGTAGCCGGTCGCGGCCTGCCACATCATCCGGCCACCGGCGTTGATCGCCGCGACATGACGGTCTCGGTGATGTAAGGGATCACTGTCTGGCCGTTCCACCGAATTGGTGCGGGGCGGGATAACCACCGCAGCGTCGGCGCTGTGCGCGGTGACGGCGTCGTAGGTCGGGTTGCCGTCATAGGCTCCATCGGCTGTGAACTGCCCGATTGGCATGTTGATCTGGTCGAGCAGCGGCTCAACCTGCGAGGCGTCGCCAGCATCCTGGTCCGTCATGATGTGAGCGATGATGTCGCCGCTGTCGGCATCCAGCGCCAGATGCAGTTTGCGCCACCCCCTACGGGATTTAACACCATGCTTTTCCTCCAGCCACTGGCCAGCGCCGTAGACTTGTAACCCTGTGCTGTCGACGAGAACATGGATGGGCCCTTCTGCCGGACCACAACCACGATCATGTTGCCACCTGTTGGGCGATTGCCACTTGCCTGCCCGACGGCTCAGGGTCGTGTGATCGGGGACCGCCAGATCCAGACCCATCAGCTGTAAGATCGAAGCCAGAAGGCCTTCCGTCTGGCGCAGTCTCAGGCCAAACACCAGCCCCAGCGTCAGAGCGGTCTCGATCGCCAGATCAGAATAGCGCGGCTGGCCACCGCGTGTCGTGCGCTTCGGCGCCGACCACAACGATAGGGCCTCTGGCGTCATCCACAAGGTCAAGCTACCACGCTGACGAAGACCAGCCTCGTATTCAGACCAGTTCGTGACCCTAAACTTCATCTTGCCGATGCGATGACGGCGGCAGGCATTGTGTTTGAAAGGCATGATCAGTCAGCCGGGTTGTTTCCACCCGAGCCGACTACGTTACCGCCGGTGAATGATCCGTGCACCAACGCTATTTCGCATTGCTCGACGAGAATGAAGGCTATCGTCAAGACAGGGAGCCTTTGGCAAACGCCTATAACCGCGTGACCGTGACGATCAGTCTGGATGGAGTGGCGATGGATGCTGAGACCTATATCGCTTCACCGCAGGAAGGCTCACATCTTCCGAATCTTGCCTATTTGACCCACTTGCGAAACGGCGCTGCCCATCACGGCCTTCCAGAGACATATCGCGTCTACCTGGCCAGCCTGCCCGATGATCTGTCCAGTTGAGTCATGCCTTTAGTTCGAGTTTGACTGCAGGGCATCCATCTAAACCACACCCCACGCCCGAAACCTCCCCCTCCCCGTCATCTCCCTCAAGCCCAGTTCCTGAACAATCCGCCGCGCGCCTTGCGGCGTAACCTCAAGCGTCTTGGCGACCATGCCGGCCGAGATCAGCGGCCGCGCCATGACGAGTTCGACGAGCTCCGGCAGCCTGGACGGGCGTGTCGCAAAGCTGGCGATAGGACGCGTTGAGCCGATAATCACCCAGCTTTCACGCTTTGTTAACCTTTTGAAGTCCGAAGAGGCGCCCGAGCAGATCGTTTTGATCGTTGACGGTCCACTC
>JAIUNP010000082.1 GCA_020161975.1 Pseudomonadota bacterium | reverse complement strand
CGACGGGCCGAGCGGCTTTTAATGATCCTCGATGGCGGCGGCCACACGGGCATCTTCCCCCTGAAGACCGGCGTAGTAGCGGCCCATCAACCCCTGCAATTCGGGGAATTCACCGACCATCTCGGTCGAAAGATCGGCTTTTGCCAGCATGGCGGCGCGAGCGGCCAGCGCTACATCCGCCCCCACCATCGGCGCAAGTTCCTTCGCCAGCGAGACGATGCGCGTTACGCGGTCGGCCTGCGTACCGAGCCTGGCGTGAAAGGTTACGCTTTCGAGCTTCTTCAGCCGTTCGTCGAGGCGCACGCGCTTGTCCGTCTCCCAGAAGAACCGGGCGTCGGAGAGGCGGGCGCGGATGACGCGGCCATTGCCGGCGATGATCGTATCACCGCCGTCGCTCGCCTCGATGTTGGCAGTGATGAGAAAGCGCGGCGCCAGCTTGCCGGTCGTGCCGTCCTTCAGCACGAAGCACTTCTGGTTGGCGCGGATGGTGGCGCGGATCGCCTCGGCAGGAACATCGAGAAACTCAGGTTCGAAGGCGCCCATCAGCACCACCGGCCACTCCACGAGGCCGGCCACCTCATTGAGAAGCCCCTCATCCTCGATCACCTCCAGCCCCTGCGCAAAGGCCAGCGTCCGTGCATCCTCGCGGATCACATCGCGGCGACGCTCGGGGTCGAGGATGACCTTGGCGGCTTCCAGCTTTTTCACATAATCGTCAAAGCGCTTCACGCGGATCGGCCCAGGCGCAAGGAAGCGATGGCCCCGCGTGGTATCCCCAGCAACGATGCCGTCGATATCGACCGGCACCACCTCCGGCTCCTCGCCCTCGCTGCCGAACAGTGCGATGATTGAATGGAGCGGACGCACCCATCGCAGCGACCCCGGCTCCGCCGAGGCTGCCCCCCAGCGCATTGATTTTGGCCAGGGGAAAGTGCGGATCACCTCGGGAATAATCTCGGACAGGGCAGCAACGGTCGCCTGCCCCGGCTTCTCGATCACCGCAACGTAGAACTCGCCCTTCTTCGGGTCGCTCTCGATCTTTGCCTGATCAAGCGAGGCCAACCCGGCACTCTTCAGAAAGCCCTGCACCGCCGCCTCGGGCGCGCCGACGCGCGGGCCTTTCTTTTCCTCGCGCACATCCTGGCCGCGCACCGGCAGGCCAACAATGTTGAGCGCAAGGCGGCGCGGCGTGACGAAGGCTTTTGCGCCCTCGTAAACCAGCCCGCGCGCGACCAGCGCGTCGGTCACGAGTTTTTTCAGATCGTCTGCGGCTTTCGCCTGCATCCGGGCGGGAATTTCTTCGGAAAAGAGTTCAAGGAGAAGATCAGGCATGGCTCAGAACCAGTATTTCGGGGAAACGAGGATTGCGCGGACGGGGTGGGATCACGCCCCGCCGCCCTCGGTCTTGAGCCATGCCGCGCCGCAGGCCTTGGCGAGTTCGCGCACGCGCAGAATGTAGCTCTGGCGTTCGGTGACTGAGATGACACCCCGCGCATCAAGCAGGTTGAAGGCATGGGAGGCCTTGATGCACTGGTCATAGGCCGGCAGCGCCAGCATGTGGTGGCCATTGGACGCGCCGATCTCTCCCGCCGCCAGATATTTGCGGCAGGCGTTCTCGGCCATCTGGAACTGCTCGAACAGCATATCGGTGTCGGCGACCTCGAAATTATGCTTCGAATATTCCTGCTCGGCTTGCAGGAACACGTCGCCGTAACTGACCCTGCCCGGCCCCTCAAGACCGTTGAAATTGAGATCGTAGACGTTCTCGATGCCCTGCACATACATGGCGAGGCGTTCGAGGCCATAGGTCAGTTCGCCGGCGACCGGCGCGCATTCAACGCCCGCGACCTGCTGGAAATAGGTGAACTGGCTCACCTCCATGCCGTCGCACCAGCATTCCCAGCCGAGGCCCCAGGCGCCCAGCGTCGGGCTTTCCCAGTCATCCTCGACGAAGCGGAAATCGTGCAGCTTCGGGTCGAGGCCGATAGCTGTCAGTGATTCGAGGTAGAGCGCCTGAAGGTCCGGTGGCGAAGGCTTCAGGATCACCTGAAACTGGTAATAGTGTTGCAGGCGGTTGGGGTTCTCGCCGTAGCGACCGTCCTTGGGGCGACGCGAAGGCTGCACATAGGCCGCATTCCACGGCTTCGGACCCAGGGCGCGCAGCGTTGTTGCCGGGTGGAAGGTGCCGGCGCCGACTTCCATGTCGTAGGGCTGGAGCACGACGCAGCCCTTCTCCGCCCAGAAACGCTGGAGTGTCAGGATCAGCCCCTGAAACGAGCGGGTCGGATCGAGCGGGCTGCTGGTGGCGCCAGATGGGTTCGACATGGGAATTCCCGGGTTTTCATACAGAAGGCACCGTGCTGGTGCCGCAGTCCGCACTCCTAGTGCAGTTTGATTTCATACGGAAGCCATTCCGTGTCTCCGGCGCTTATCGCCAGCCCAGAACCGCCTCACCCGCATGGAGCGCCGCAGCTTCTGGCGTGAAGCGACCGTCCGCCTGATGCAGCACCAGGGGCGGCAGGACCATCAGCGGCGCCCGTGAACCACGCGTCGCACGAATGAGCAGCCGATGGGCCGGCTCCCCGGCTCGAGGGTGGACAAAACGGACCGTTGCCCCGCCGAACCGGCCCTGGAGTGCCGTCAGGATCGCCGGGAGCGCATCAGCCCGGTGGATCATCACCAGCTGCCCGCGCGGGACGAGGCATTTCAGCGCGGCCTTCACCCATCCCTCCAGCGTACCGGCGAGCACATGCGCTTCGGCGCGAAGGGGGGTGGGCGAGGCGCGCACCGCATCCGCCAGCGCGAAGGGCGGATTGGTCAAAACCACGTCCGCCCAGCCGGAAAGACACGCTTCCCGCGCGGGAAAGTCACGAGACAGGCAATCGGCTTCAATGCAGATTGCGCGCTCAGATAGGCCGTTTCCCGCGATATTCTGGCGGCAATAGCCAAGAATATCCGCAGATTTGTCGATCAACTGCACGATTGCGGACTGCGTCTGGGCAACCCGCAGGCCCACCGTCCCCACCCCGCAACCAAGATCGATGATGCGCCGCGCCCCCAACGGCGCAGCGGCAGCCAGCAACACCGCATCCGTACCTGCGCGATGGCCGCGCGCAGGCTGGTGCAGTTGCAACAGGCCGCCAAAAAGTCCGTCCGGTGGTGCGGTGAACGCTTTCAGGGGGGCTTCCTTCATCGTGACAGGTTGCAATTGCCCGTCCTTCGGTGCAAGCGTTGGCAAAGAGTGGCGTAGCAGGCAATGGGGCGTGACAGACGTGGGTGTGGTCGTATCCATCGACAAGAAAAGCGGCAAGGCCGGGCGCGAAGGCATCGAGGCACTGGTCGGGCTGGTGCGTTCCGACATGGAGCGCGTCAATGCCATGATCCTGTCGCGGACGGGATCGGACGTCACGATGATTCCCGAGGTGGCCAACCACCTCATCTCGTCCGGCGGAAAGCGCCTGCGGCCGATGCTGACGCTGGCGACCGCCGCGCTCGCCGGCTATCGCGGCGATGGTCATATCAAGCTCGCGGCTTCGGTCGAGTTCATGCACACCGCAACGCTGCTGCATGATGATGTCGTCGACGAAAGCGAAATGCGGCGCGGCAAGAAATCCGCCCGGATGCTCTGGGGTAACGAGGCCAGCGTTCTTGTTGGTGATTTCCTGCTGGGCCAGGCCTTCAAGATGATGGTCGAGGTCGGCTCGCTCCAGTGTCTTGATGTTCTCTCCACCGCCGCCGCCGTGATCGCCGAAGGCGAGGTGATGCAGCTCGGCGCGGCCAAGAACACCGCGACCACCGAAGATGAATATCTCGCGGTTATCCGCGCCAAGACCGCCGCGCTTTTTGCCGCCGCATCAGAGGTGGGGCCGATCATCGGCGGGCAGGACAAGGCGGCCCAGACCGCCGCGCGCAGCTATGGCAACAATCTCGGCATCGCCTTCCAGCTTATCGATGACGCGCTCGACTATGGCGGCACCTCGGCCCAGCTTGGCAAGAACGTGGGCGACGATTTCCGCGAGGGCAAGATCACCCTGCCCGTGGTTCTGTCCTACCGGCGCGGCAACGACGAGGAGCGCGCCTTCTGGAAGCGCGCGCTGACCGACGGCGAGAACGGCGAGGCGGAACTGAAAAAGGCCGTCGGCATCATGAAGGCGCATCGTGCGCTGGAAGATACCGTGGACCGCGCCCGCCACTACGGCGCAATCGCGAAGGACGCGCTGGCGCTGTTTCCGGCCTCGCCCATGCGCGCGGCGCTGGAGGATGTGGTCGATTTCTGCGTGGCGCGGGCGTATTGATCGCGGCGGCAGGCGTCACCCGCAGGGGTGCGCACTGCCCTCTAGCCCAGTGTGACAGGCTGAACCCACCAGTTGCTCCGCAAGCGGCGCAGAGTGCGCACGGCCTCGAAGGTCGCGTCCAGCGTTTCAAAAATGCCGAAGCAGGTCGCACCCGAACCAGACATCCGCGCGATCACGCAATCCTTCTGCCGGCTGATCTGATCGATCACATCGCCGATGATCGGCTGGACCCTCGTCGCCGCCGGTTGAAGGTCGTTGCGCCCTTCAGCGATCAGCGCCAGCAGCGTAGCGATGTCGGGCGGGCTTTCGATGGTGACGTGCGATGCGCCGGGGTTGGTTTCGCCCGGCTTCAGCCCCAGCTCGGCAAAAACCGCAGCGGTCGCCATGGGCAGGCCGGGGTTCACCAGCACGGCATTGAGGCGCGGCAGGCGCAGAGGCGGGCCCAGCCGCTCGCCCGTGCCCTTCATGATGCGAGCTTCGCACGAAAGGCAGACCGGCACATCCGCTCCGATGCTGCGCGCCGCGCGCTGCACGCGGACATCCTGAAGCGGCAGATCGTTGAGCGCGCAGAGCAGGCGGAGCGCGGCGGCGGCATCCGCCGAGCCGCCCCCGATTCCGGCCGCCACCGGCAGATGCTTTTCAAGGTCGAAAGCGCCACTCTTCAAGCCACCGAATTCAGCGGCCAGCGCAGCAACTGCTTTCAGCACGAGATTGTCCGCCGCAGGTCCTGCGACCTGTGCCGTCGGCCCCGAGAGGATCAATGCCGGCGTTTCGGCCGGCGTCAGCGTCAGCCGGTCGCCGATATCGGCAAAGACCACAAGGCTTTCAAGGTCATGCAGGCCGTCCGCCCGCCGCCCCGTGATGTGGAGCGTCAGGTTGATCTTGGCGGGTGCCTGCTCGGTCCGGGCAGCAGTCTGGCGCATCATCCGCCGTTGGGCTTGGGCGCGTCAGGCGCTTTCGGCGCCTCGCCGCTGGCAGGCTTGGCAAGTTCGGTCGGCAGGCCCGGCGGCTCGTCGTCCATGCCGCGTTCAATCTTGCTCAGGATCTTGGTCAGTTCCTCAGGCTCGGGCCTGAGGTCGCGCGCATGGTTCCACTTGAAATGTGCCTCGCGCTTACGGCCCACCTTCCAGTAGGCATCACCGAGGTGATCGTTGATGGTCGAGTCGCCCGGCTTCAGCGCGATGGCGCGTTCAAGTTCCCGCACGGCGTCATCATACTTGCCGAGGCGGAAGTAGGCCCAGCCGAGACTGTCCACGATGGCGCCATCCTCCGGCGCGAGCGAAACCGCCTCCTTCAGCATGTCGAAGGAGCGCTCGATGTTCTCGCCCCGGTCCACCCAGGAATAGGCGAGATAGTTGAGCACCTGGGCGCGTTCGTAATTCTCGCGCGGACTGCGCGGCTTTTCCGGCAGCAGGCTCAGCGATTTCTGAAAATCAGCCTCGGCTTTCGGCCATTCCTTGTTGCGCTCATAGGCAACGCCACGCCCGAAATAGAGGCTCCAGTAGCGGCGATCCGGCTTTTCCAGCGGGTCAAGCACCGAGGAATAAACCGCAATCGCCTCCGGCATCTTCTTCTTCGTGCGATAAAGCCCGCCAAGCATATCGACGGCTTCCAGTTCGTTCGGCGATTCCTTCAGCAATGTGGTCAGCGTCTCGATGGCCTCGTCGTGTTTCTCCAGCCGTTCGTACGCAATGACGCGGCCCAGCAGCGAACGGATGCGATAGGGCGAATCGCCGCTGACCTTGGAAAAAACCTCGCCGGACCGCTCCCACTGCTTCAGATTTTCGAACAACTCGGCGATCGTCACCTTCACGAGATCGTCGTCGGGGTTCAGATAACTGGCAAGCTGGAGAAAAATCAGCGCCGTCTCGCTGTCCCGACCGCCGCTGCCGGCTGCGCCCAGACCATAAAGCACCTCGGCCGCGCCTTCGGAAACGGTGGTTGCCAGCGGCGGCAGGGCCTGCCCGGCGCGCAGCGCATCGGCCTGCTTGCGTACAAACGGCTGACCGCCCGACTTGTTCTCCCACTCGCTATAAACGGCAAGCGCGTCGGTCCGGTCGCCCGAGCGCGAGAGCATCCTTGCATAGGCATCGGCCACGCGCAGGGTACCCGGCTCCGAGCGATAGGCTGCCGTCAGCCGGGTGCGGGCCTCGGCCTTGTTGCCCGCAACTTCCGCCATCAGGCCGCCGAAGAAATTGCGATAGGCGGCAAGTTCCGGCGCATTGAAGCGGTCGACGATCTCCAGCGCGCGCTTCAGATTACCCGAACCAACATAGGTCCAGGCTGTCAGCAGCGCCACGGTCAGATCGGTATTGCGACCACGCGCGCCGCCGGCCCTGGAGAGATGGTTGCGCGCTGTGACGAACTGCCGCTGCTTCATCGCGCGGACGCCCAAAGTCGCCTGGGCGAGGGCATTGCTGGCGTTGACCGCGACCGCCTTTTCCGCGAGGCGGAAGGCCTGATTGAGATCGCCATCGCCAAGTTCGGCCACGAAGGCGCGTTCGAGCAGCGATGGATTCTTCGGGTCAGCCTTCAGCATCTGGCCGAAGTAATAGCCCGCCGCACGCAGGTCGCGCTGGCTCTGGGCGCTCATGGCCGCGAGGAAATCACCCGAGGTCTCCCGAAGGCCCTCGAGCCGTTGCTCGCGGGATGTTTCGCGCGCGAAGGCGGCGCCCGCCAGCAGGCTGGCGGCCAGCGCAAGGGGAATGCTCCGCTTTCCGAAAGCGAAAACCGTCCGGCAATCAGGCAAGGGGCAACTCCAATTCAGGCGCAACAAAGGCAGAATCACACCTGTAACGACAAAAGCTGGCGTTACAATGGCTAGTTCTCGATGCCTGGGCAAGTCGCACCGGCACCGCCTGCCGCTTCAGCCGCCCTGCGGGCCTACATGTCGGGATAATTCGGGCCGCCGCCGCCTTCCGGCGCGACCCAGGTGATATTCTGCGCCGGATCCTTGATGTCGCACGTCTTGCAGTGGACGCAGTTCTGCGCGTTGATCACGAATTTGGGGTCCGCGCGGTTCGCCTCGTCCTGATAGACGATCTCGTAGACACCCGCCGGGCAATACAGGCGCGCGGGCTCGCCGTATTCTGGCAGGTTCAGGCGAACGGGGATCGTCGGGTCCTTCAGCCTGAGATGGCAGGGCTGATCTTCCTCATGATTGGTGTTCGACAGGAACACCGACGAGAGCTTGTCGAAGGAGACGACGCCATCGGGTTTCGGATAGTGGATCGGCGTCACGTCCTTCAAGAGTTTGAGGCACTCGCTATCCTTCTTGCCGTGGCGCATCGTGCCGAAGGGTGAAACCCCGACCAGCTGGTTCAGCCACATGTCGATGCCGCCGAGCGCAATGCCGGCGTAAGTGCCCAGCTTCGACCACAGGGGCTTGACGTTGCGGACACGGAAGAGATCGCGCCCGATGGCCGAACCGCGCCAGGCCTTGTCGTAGCCGACGATTTCGTCGTTCGCCCGGCCAGCGGCGAGCGCACCGGCGATATGCTCGGCGGCAAGCATCCCCGAAAGGATCGCGTTGTGGCTGCCCTTGATGCGCGGAACGTTCATGAAGCCCGCCGCACAACCCACCAGCACTCCACCGGGGAACGACAGTTTCGGCACCGATTGCCAGCCGCCTTCGGTCAGCGCGCGCGCGCCATAGCAGAGCCGCTTGCCGCCCTCGAAGGTGTCTCGGATCATCTTGTGCGTCTTGAAACGCTGGAATTCGTCGAAAGGCGACAACGTCGGGTTGGAATAGTTGAGATGCACGACGAAGCCGACGACCGCCTTGCCGCCATCGAGATGGTAGAGGAACGAACCGCCGCCAGTGGAACTGTCGAGCGGCCAGCCGAAGGAATGCTGCACGAGGCCGGGCTTCGATTTTTCCGGCGCAAGCTGCCAGAGTTCCTTGATGCCGATGCCGAATTTCTGCGGCTCGCGGCCCTGATCGAGACCGAATTTCGCAATGAGTTGCTTGGAAAGCTGGCCGCGGGCACCTTCGGCGAAGACGACATATTTGCCGGTCAGTTCCATGCCGGGGGTGAAGCTGTCCTTCATTTCCCCCTCGCGCGAGACGCCCATGTCACCGGTGGCGATGCCGATCACCGAGCCCTTGTCGTCGTAGAGAACCTCGTTCGCGGCAAAGCCGGGGTAGATCTCGACGCCGAGCGCCTCGGCCTGCGCGGCCAGCCAGCGGCAGAGGTCACCAAGCGAAATGATGTAATTGCCATGGTTGTTCATCAGCTTCGGCATGGCAAAGTTCGGCAGACGCACACCGCCCGCCGGACCGAGGAACAGGAACTGGTCCTCCTTCACCTCGGTTTTCACCGGACAAGATGTGTCCTGCCGCCATTCGGGGATCAACCTGTCGAGGCCGATGGGGTCAAACACCGCTCCCGAAAGAATATGGGCGCCGATTTCCGACCCCTTTTCCACCACCACCACGGAGAGGTCGCTGCCGGCGTCTGCGGCAAGCTGCTTCAGCCGGATGGCGGTTGAAAGGCCAGCCGGCCCGCCACCAACGACGACAACATCATATTCCATCCGCTCGCGTTCGGGCCGTTCCATATCCTGCTCCCCAGAGTCGATTTAGTTCATATGTAAACTAAATCTCTGTACCCGGCAAGCCTGCTGCATCGTCCTCCGCCGGGCAATCAGCCTTTGCTAACGTGGATCATCGCGCTAGAAAAGATGAACTTCGGCCATCAGACTGCTTTTCCATGGATCGTCCCGACATCAGCACCGCCGAACTTGTCGCGCTTCTCGAATGGTATCACGAGGCCGGCGTCGATCTGGCGATTGACGAGGCTCCGCACGATCATTTCGCGGAAGCTGACGCCGCGCGCCGGCAAAAGGCCCAGCCGGTTGCGAGGGTGGTGCCATCCCCGGCCAGCCCGGAGCAAGCGGCTCAATCGGCGCGAGCGCTGGCGGCTGAGGCGCCGACGCTGGACGCGCTGCGCAGCTTGATGGCGGGTTTCGAGGGCTGCGAATTGCGGCGAACCGCCCGCCAGCTTGTGTTTTCGGACGGTATCGCGGGCGCCCGCGTGATGCTGGTGGGCGAGGCGCCGGGACGCGACGAGGACGAGCAGGGCCTGCCGTTCATCGGCCGTTCCGGCAAGCTGCTCGACCGGATGCTGGCCGCCATCGGTCTTGACCGGTCCAGTGTCTACATCGCCAATGTCATCCCCTGGCGCCCGCCCGGAAACCGCACGCCAACGCCGCAGGAAATCGCCATCTGCCTGCCGTTTATCGAGCGGCATATCGCGCTCGCAGCCCCGGATGTTCTTGTCTGTCTTGGTGGCCCTTCAGCCCAGACGCTGCTGAACCAGCGCGACGGCATCCTGAGGCTGCGCGGACGCTGGTTTGACTATGATTGCAATGGTCGGGTGATTCCGGCGCTGGCAACGCTACATCCGGCCTATCTGCTGCGCCAGCCGGCCCAGAAGAAGCTGGCCTGGCGCGACCTCAGGGCCTTGCAGGCAAAATTGCGGGGGTGAAAGCCCCGAGCTGTTGCAATTCCACACAAAACACATGATCTGTCAGCCCACGTGATTTCCGGCGTTCAAAAGCGCCGGTCGATCTGCTAGGTCTGGCGCGAGATTGCCCCGGGGAGTGAGCCATGCGTCTTGATGACATTGAGGAATCAACCAACGTCGAGGATCGCCGCGGACAAAGCTCCGGCGGGTTCGGCGGCGGGTTTGGCTTACCCTCACGCAGCGGCGGCGGCCTCGGCTTCGGCACGCTCATCATCCTCGGCATCGTCGCCTGGGTGTTCGGCATCAGCCCGTCGATCCTGATCGGCGGGGCAGAGATGGTGAATTCCACCATCGGCTCGCGCACCTCCCAACAGGCGCCGGCGCCGCGCCCGGCCGGCGGCAAATCTGATGCTGACCAGCAGTTTGTCTCCCGCGTGCTGAAGAGCACCGAGACCGTCTTTTCCGAGCAACTCGCCAAGCAGCTCAACGTCCGTTACCAGCCGCCGCGCCTTGTGATGTTCTCGGGTGCCACCCGCTCGGCCTGCGGCAGCGCCCAGTCGGCGATGGGGCCGTTCTACTGCCCGCTCGACAAGACCGTCTATCTCGACACCTCCTTCTTCGCTGAAATGAAGAACCGCCTGCGGGCGGGCGGCGATTTCGCCTATGCCTACGTGATCGCGCATGAAGTGGGCCACCACGTCGAGAACCAGCTCGGTATTCTGCCGAAAGTGCAGGAAATGCAGCAGCGCGTTGGCCGTAAGGAGGCCAATGCCCTCTCGGTGCGCGTAGAACTGATGGCCGATTGCCTTGCCGGCATCTGGGCGCATTTCAACCAGACCCGGCTCGACATGGGCGATATCGAGGAGGCGCTGAACGCCGCCAACCAGATCGGCGACGACAAGCTCCAGAAAGCATCGCAGGGCTATGCAGTGCCGGACAGCTTCACCCATGGCTCTTCGGCCCAGCGCATGGAGTGGTTCACGCGCGGCTACAAGTCCGGCCAGATCCGCGCCTGCGACACCTTCGGCAACCGCGGCAGCTGACATGGCCGGTCTCGACGAGAGCAAGCCATTCATTCCGCTCGGCATCGCGGTTCTGACCGTTTCCGACACGCGGACGTTGGCGGATGACCGCTCGGGCGAGACACTCGTGCAGCGTCTGACCGGGGCTGGGCATCGGCTGGCCGGGCGTGCCATCGTCACCGATGATGTGGCGCTCATTCAGGCAACAGTGAAGGCGTGGATCGCCGACAAGGCGATCGATGTCATCATCACGACCGGCGGCACCGGCTTTACCGGTCGCGATGTGACGCCCGAAGCGTTGGAGCCTCTATTCGAGAAGCGGATGGACGGGTTTTCCGTTGTTTTCCATCAGATTTCGTTCCCGAAGATCGGCACCTCGACCGTTCAGTCGCGGGCAACCGGCGGGGTCGCGAACGCCACCTACATTTTCTGTCTGCCCGGCTCGCCCGGCGCCTGCAAGGATGCCTGGGACGGGCTTCTTGCCGCGCAGCTCGACTATCGCCATCGCCCCTGCAATTTCGTCGAGATCCTGCCCCGGCTGGATGAGCACCTCAGGCGCGGCGCCGGCACCGCCTGACGCCCCACCCACATCAGAAAATTTTCCTTCGCACTGCCTTCGATCCGACGGGGTAGTGAAAGTTTGCTGCATTCTCCCGCCGGGATAGCGCAATTTTTTCTCCGCGAAGCCAACAAGCACCAGAATTTCGTTATTTCGTTCCCCCTCTCGCAATTCGGAGGTTCTTCCGGTATTTCGTTCGCCAAATCGAACGAGGGACTGATGATGGTCGAGGCGTGGATCGAGCAATTCGGCGAGCCGGCTGTGGGCGTTGCCTTCGGTCTTCTGGCGGGTGCCGTGTTCGGCGTACTGGCACAGCTTTCGCGGTTCTGCATGCGGTCTGCGACCATTGAGGTTTGGCGTGGCCAGCGCGGTGACCGGCTGCCGCTCTGGCTGCTGGCGGTTGGCGTTGCCTTGCTGGCAACGCAGGGGCTGATCCTCGCCGGCGTCGTGACCACGGATCCCATTCGCCAGTTGAACTCCGGCGGCAGCCTTTCGGGCGCCGCCATCGGCGGGCTGCTGTTCGGCGCCGGCATGATTCTGACACGAGGCTGCGTTTCGCGTCTCATGGTGCTGTCAGCTTCCGGTAATCTCCGCGCGATTGTCACGACCATCGTTTTCATTGGCGTCGCCTATGCGACGATGCGCGGTGCACTGGGCGAGGCGCGCAATGCGGTTGCCGGTCTTGCGCCGTTGTCTGGCGGACTCGACATTGCAAAGTCCGTCGGCCTTGGCGCGGCCGGTGCAGCGGCCCTCGGCGGGCTGATCATGCTCGGCGCGCTTGTGCTGGGCGCGCGGCGCGGCCTCTCCGTCTGGATGGCAGTAGGCGGCATCCTGATCGGTCTTGCGGTTGCCGGCACCTATGCGCTGACGGCGCTGATGAATAGCGTCAGCTTTGATCCGCAACCGGTGCGCGGCCTGTCGTTCATCGCCACCATCGTCAATGTCGCTGCCGGGCTGGTGGCGCAGGCGCCGAAGCTCGATTTCGATGCCGGCCTCATTCCGGGCGTGTTCGCGGGGGCCTTCCTCGCCGCCCTCGCCAGCCGCAGCTTCCGGGTTGAGTGGTTCGCCTCGCCGCTGGCATCCGTGCGCTATATCATCGGCGCCGCGCTGATGGGCTTTGGCGGCGTGCTGGCTGGCGGCTGCTCGATGGGCAACGGTGTGTCCGGCATGGCCATTCTCGCCCTGCCCGCTTTCATTGCGCTGGTGGCGATGTGGATTGGCGCTGGCCTGACGGATCGTCTGGTCGACAGACGCCAGGGCATTGCCGCAGAGCCCACGCCGGTTCTGGTGCCGGCGGAATGACCCTGCAAACGGCTTGATCTGGGTCATACTCCCGAACGTTTCCTGATATTAGAATGTCCGAATGTGTTAGAGTGGCAGTGCCGCTACCCGCGTCGGACATTTCATGCTGGAAC